>JBDKTJ010000045.1:0-64435 GCA_039698075.1 Thermoguttaceae bacterium
TCGGATCGGCGCTGATGCTGGGAATTCGCAAGAACTCGCACAGCTCTTCTTCAAACCGCTCGGCGTGGGTTGTCAAATACTGGTCGATGGCGGACATAAGGAGGTGCTTTCGGCTGGTGGTGCGGGCCGGTTGGTTCGCCGCGCCCCGATCAGGCACGCGAGGGCAACTCCCCGCCCACGGGACGGAAAACGGCATCAATATACCGGTTAGTAGCAGTTTCGACCATCCAAAGCCGTCGGCTTGAATAAGTCGGATAAGTGGGTTGGGTGGGGAAGATACGCAAGATATTGTGTTTTCTAGAGGTGTTGGCATGCCTCTAGGGTGGCAGTTCTGGCCGCTGCTACGATTATTCGTTATCATGGCCTTCATGAACGCTGCCGAATCGAAACCGACCCCTCCGCTGTTTGACCCACCCGTCGAAGTGCTGATCGTCGACAACGATCACGCCCACGCCGAGACCGTGGCCGAAGGACTGCAACGAATCGGGTGTCATTGTCAGGTGGCCACCTCGGGCAAACAGGGGGCGCGGTGTCTCGAAGAGCGGTCGTTCGACGTGATCGTCACCGACCTAGTGATGAACGACGTCGACGGCCTGGGGATTTTGGCCCGGGCCAAGAAAGAGCAGCCCGACGCCGAAGTGATTCTGATGACCGGGCACGGCACGGTGCCGTCAGCCGTCGAGGCGATGCGCAACGGGGCGTTCAATTATCTGCTGAAGCCGCTCGACATCGGTCAACTCCGGGCCAGCGTGGCGAAAGCCGCCGAGAGTGCGAGGCTCAAACAGGTCAATGTTGAGCTGAAGCGGCGGTTGGACGAGCGGTTCGGGTTTGAGGGCGTCGTCGGCGACAGCCCCCAGATGCACGACGTGATTGAGCGGCTCAAACGCATCGCGCCGACCAACGCCAGCGTGTTGATTCAAGGCGAAACGGGCACGGGCAAGGAGTTGGTGGCTCAGGCGATCCACCACAACAGCCCGCGCAAAAACAAACCGTTCGTGGCGCTCAATTGCGCCGCGCTGAGCGAGAACATTTTGGAGAGCGAGCTGTTTGGACACGTCAAAGGCGCATTCACCGACGCCTCGACCGATCGGGTCGGAAAGTTCGAGTACGCCCACGGTGGCACGATGTTTCTCGACGAGGTGGGCGACATGCCGATGCCCACGCAGATCAAACTATTGCGGGTGTTGGAAAACGGCGAGATCACCCGCGTGGGGTCGAACACGCCGATCCGGGTGAATGTCCGGCTGCTGTCGGCCACCAACCGCAACCTGGAGGACGGCATCGCGGCGGGCACGTTCCGTAGCGACCTTTATCATCGGTTGAAAGTCGTTACGATCCGGCTGCCGACGCTGCGCGAGCGGAGCCAGGACATCCCGATCCTGATCGATTACTTCATCAAACAATTCGCGCAGCAGCACGGCAAGCAAATCAAGGGGATGTCGCCGGCGGCGCGGCGGCGGCTGATGGCCTTCGACTGGCCTGGCAACGTCCGGCAACTGCGCAACGTAGTGGAGAGCATGGTTGTCGTCGATTACGACGGCCTGCTGGATGTGGACGACTTGCCCGAGGAATTGGCCGGCCCTGCGCCGCCGCAGACCGAGTCGCCCGACGCTTCGTTGGCCGCGTTGGTCGGCAAGCCGCTTGCCGAGTTGGAAAAAATGTTCGTCGCCGAGACGTTGCGCATCACCGGAGGCAACCGCGAGGAAGCCGCCAAAATGCTCGGTATCGGCGAACGGACGCTCTATCGAAAAATCAAAGAGTTTGGACTTTGAGCCTTCGGTCGAACACGTGCGCGTGTTGAACCGCGGATCCTTTGACAGCAACCAAAGATCGGACATCCTGACGATGAACATTGCGGTGCTTCCCGGCGACGGCATTGGGCCGGAAATCATGGCCGAGGCGATCAAATCGCTCGACGCCGTGCAGAAACGTTTCGGTTTGCGGTTGGATTATCATTTCGCCGACGTCGGCGGCGTCGCATTGGATCGGCACGGGTGTCCGTTGCCGCCGGCGACGCTGAAGACGTGCGAGTCGAGCGACGCGATTCTGTTCGGCTCTGTCGGCGGTCCAAAGTGGGAATCGCTTCCGCCGGAGCGGCATCCGGAACGCGGCTCGCTGCTGGTCCTTCGCAAACATTTTGCATTGTTCTGCAATCTTCGTCCGGCGAAACTCGGACCGAAGCTGGCCGACCAGAGCCCGCTGAAACGCGAGATCGTCGGCGATGGGTTCGACATGCTCTGCATCCGCGAGTTGACCGGCGACGCCTATTTCGGTGCGAAGGGCCGCAGCGGCTCGGGCCCCGACGAACGGGCGTTCGACACGATGTGCTACACGCGCCGCGAGATCGAGCGGATCGCGCACGTTGCGTTTCGGGCGGCCGGCGCTCGGCGCAAAAAAGTCACGTCGATCGACAAGGCCAACATCTTGACATCGATGGTGCTGTGGCGCGAAGTCGTGCTGGACGTGGCCCGGCAGTATGCCGACATCGCGCTGGACCACTTGTACATCGACAACGCCACGATGCAGGTGTTGCGCGATCCGAGGCGTTTTGACGTGCTGTTGTGCGGTAACATGTTCGGCGACATTTTGAGCGACGAGCTGGCCGGGCTGACCGGCTCGATCGGCATGCTGCCTTCGGCCAGTCTGAATGAGACCGGGTTCGGATTGTACGAGCCGGCGGGCGGGTCGGCGCCGGACATCGCCGGTCGGGGCGTCGCCAATCCGATCGCCCAGATTCTGTCGGCGGCGATGTTGCTGCGGCATTCGCTGAAACACGAGCCGGCGGCCCATGCGGTTGAATCGGCCGTGGATCGGGTGTTGGTCTCCGGTCTGCGGACGCGCGACATCGCCGGCCCCGCGAGCCGGGTGATCGGCACGACCGAGATGGGCGACGCCGTGGCCGCCGCGATTCTCGAAGAAAAATAGAACGGGTTGTTGGCATGGCCTCGATACGTCTTCTGTCGCAAAGCCTGATCAACAAGATCGCCGCCGGCGAGGTCATCGAACGGCCGGCCAGCGTCGTCAAGGAATTGATGGAAAACGCCGTCGACGCCGGCGCGACGCGGATCGACGTGTCCGTGGCGCAGGGCGGGCTCGACCTGGTGCGGGTCGTCGACAACGGCGGCGGCATCCCGATGGACCAACTGCCGTTGGCGCTGGCCAGCCACGCCACCAGCAAGCTGGTCGAGGCCGACGATTTGTTCCACGTCGGCACGTTGGGCTTCCGCGGCGAGGCGTTGGCCTCGATCGCCGAGGTGAGTCGGCTGACGCTCCGCAGCCGCACGTCCGAAAGCCACGGTGCGGCGGAGATCGAGGCGGTCGGCGGCGACGTCCGGCCCGCGGCGCCGTGCGGCGGTCCGGTCGGCACGACGGTCGAGGTGTGCAATCTATTTTTCAACACGCCGGTGCGACGAAAGTTTTTGCGGACCACGGCGACCGAGTTCAGCCATGTGTCCGAGGCGTTCATTCGCATTGCGCTGGCGCTGCCGAACGTGCATTTTACGCTTCGGCACAACGACAAGCCGGTGTTCGATCTGGCCCCCGGCGACGGCTGGCTGGAACGCATCGCGCGTTGTTTCGGCCGCGAGCTGGCCGACCATCTGATCTGGATCGAAAGCGTCGACGGCGAGGTGGCCGTGTCGGGCTACGCGGCCCATCCGGGCCAGAACCGCAGCCACAATCGGATGCAGTATTTCTTTCTCAACGGGCGGCACATCCGCGACCGATCGCTGCAACATGCCTTGGGTGAGGCGTATCGCGGACTGCTGATGGTCGGACGCCAGCCGATCGCGTTTTTGGCGATGACCATGCCGGCCGAAATGGTCGACGTGAACGTGCATCCGACGAAGTTGGAGGTCCGATTTCAGGATTCCGGCCGGCTCTACAGCCAACTGTTGTCGGCGCTGCGCGGCAAGTTTTTGACGAGCGATTTGAGCACGCGGATCGAGTCGGCCGGGCAATCCGATCCGACGGCCAGCCACGACGCGGCCCATACGACCGAGCTTCATCAACAGTTGGTCGATTGGGCCAAGGGCAAGGTGGCCTCCTGGGGGACGAGGGACGTGGGATGTGGGACGGACGAGGGATCGCTACGAACGGAGGGCATCGAAAAATGGTCAACCGATCGAAGCTCGCCCCGGTTTCAGGACGTAAACCCCGACGAAACACGGCCCGGCAACGAATCGCTCGCTCCCCGCCCCCAGTCCCCCGTCCCGGTCGCTTCTTTTCCGGCCGCGTTGCAAATTCACAATCGTTACCTGGTCACCGAGACGGACGACGGCGTGACGATCATCGATCAGCATGCGCTGCACGAGCGGATTCTGTATGAACAATTGCGGCAGCGCGTCGCATCCGGCGCGGTCGAAATGCAAAGCTTGCTGGTTCCGGAGCCGATCGATTTGAGTCCGGCGGAAACGGCCGCGGCGATCGAACACCGCGAGTTGCTGGCTCGATTGGGCGTCCGCGTCGAACCGTTTGGCGGCAACACGCTGCTCGTGGCCGGCTATCCCGCGATGCTGGCGAATCTTCCGCCGGCCGAAACGTTGCGAATGTTATTGGAGCGGATCCTCGAAGGCGTCAAGCAGCCCGACGCCCGCGATTTGTTGGACGAGTTGTTGCACACGATCGCGTGCAAGGCGGCGATCAAGGCGGGCGATCGGCTCGCGCCCGAGGAAATCACGGCGCTTCTGGAGCAACGCCACCTGGTCGAGGACGCCCATCATTGTCCGCACGGCCGTCCGACCGCGTTGGTGTTCACGCAAGCGGAGCTGGACAAACAGTTCAAACGCCTGTGAGGCAACTTTCATGATTCGTCCCTGTACGGCTTCTGATGTTTCGACCATTCATGAAATCATTAACGAGGCGGCTGCCGCTTATCATGGGGTGATTCCCGACGATCGTTGGCGCGAACCCTACATGTCGATGGACGAATTGCAGGACGAGCTGGCCAATGGCGTTGCGTTTTGGGGATTCGAGGAAGACGGCGAGCTCTGTGGAGTGATGGGCATCCAGGACCGTGGCGACGTCTGCTTGATTCGCCATGCGTATGTTCGTCTGACCCACCAACGCGGCGGCGTCGGCACGCAACTGCTTCGATCTTTGGAGTCGACGACCCAAAAACCCATTTTGATCGGCACTTGGGCCAGCGCCGTGTGGGCCGTGGCGTTTTATGAACGCAACGGTTATCAAAGGGTGTCCGAGGCAGAAAAGAATCGGTTGCTCCATCGCTATTGGCGCATTCCAGAGCGGCAGGTAGAGACGTCCGTCGTTTTGGCGAATCGCCCGCGAAACGAGAAGTTTCGAGACCATGCGTGAGAAAAGACGACGGACGTGCGGGTTTGACTTTTGCGGCCGATTTGGCACAATAGGAAACATGGGAGATCGCAAGCCGCGCCGTGTGGCCGCGACGGGTCTTTCCGGTTCCTAACCCCCCCGGTTCTTTCTTATGATTTGCGTCAGCATCGGTCGCGGTCGTCATCGGCACGTCATTGCGGAACATCGACATTTGGTCGATCAGGGCGCCAAGCTGGTCGAGTTGCGGTTGGACTACATCAACGGCGATGTGAACATTCGGCGTCTGGTGACCGATCGCCCCTGTCCGGTCATCATCGCCTGTCGGCGCGTGGTCGACGGCGGCAAGTTCGCCGGGACCGAGGAGCAGCGGCGTCTGTTGCTGCGCAGCGCGATCGCCGAGGGCGTCGAGTACGTTGATCTTGAAGAAGACATTGCGGCGTCGATCCCGCGGTTTGGGCGCACGAAGCGAATCGTCAGCCTGCACGATTTCCGCAAAACGCCTGACAACCTTGAAGAAATTCACCAACGACTTTGCGGGCTCGACCCCGACATCATCAAGATCGCCGTGATGGCCAACCATCCGCACGACAACGTCCGGGTGTTGGAGATGGTCCGCCGCAGCAAGGTGCCGACCGTCGGGGTGTGCATGGGCGACATTGGCGTGCCGTCGCGTCTGTTGGCCGGCAAGTTCGGCTCTCCGTTCACGTTCGCCACGTTCCATCACGAGCGAGCGTTGGCGCCTGGACAACTCAGCTATCAACAGATGACCGAGATCTATCGCTACGATGCGATCAACGCCGACACCGAGGTGTATGGGGTGATCGCCGATCCGGTTGGGCACAGCCTCAGTCCGCAAATCCATAACGCCGGCTTCCAGCATGCAAACCTGAATAAGGTGTACATTCCGATCCGCGTGCCGCGCGAGGACTTGCCGCGGTTCATGGACGAGGCCACCGCGTTGGGCATTCGCGGGCTCAGCGTCACGATTCCGCACAAGGAAGAAGTGCTCAAAAAATTGACCGAGGCGGATGACGCCGTGCGCGGCATCGGGGCGTCGAACACGGTGTTGTTCGACGGGAAGCGACGGATCGGCTACAACACCGATTGGCGCGCCGCGCTGGAGAGTCTCGAAACGGCCATCGGCGGCGCGACGGACGCCGAACAACGCCTCAAAGGCCGCACGGCCCTGGTGCTCGGCGCCGGCGGTGTCGGTCGGGCGATCGTGTACGGACTGATTCGGCGCGGCATGAACGTCGTCGTGACCGACATCGCCCCGCGCCACGCCCTGACGTTGGCCCAACGGTTCAACTGCCGCTCGGTCGAATGGGCGGCCCGGCATTCCGTCGCCGCCGATCTGTTGGTCAATTGCACGCCGGTGGGCATGCACCCGAACGTCGACGAAACGCCGTTCGAGAAACACCACCTGCGCCCGTCGATGGTCGTTTTCGACGCGGTGTACAATCCCGAGAACACGCTGCTGGTGAAAGACGCCCGAAGCCGAAACTGCCTGGTCGTCACCGGCGTCGATATGTTCGTTCGCCAGGCGTGTCTGCAATTCGCCCTGTTCACCGGCCAGGAGGGCCCGTCGGATTTGATGCGCGAGACGATCCGTCGCGCGATTGGCGCCGCGAAGTGTTAGGGCCGCGGGCGGAGACTTCTTCCTTTGGCCGAGCGCTCTTGGTTCAGGGCGACTTTTCCAACACCGACGTGCAATGGGCGCACCGCGTGGCTTTTATTGGAATGGTCGACAGGCATTCGGGGCACACTATCGTGTTGGGCTCGGCCGGCGAACCGAACAGCCGCAACCGGTTCATCTGCCGGACGACCAGGAAAATGCAAAACGCGATGATCAAGAAGTTCAGCAAATCGTTGACGAACAGTCCGTAGTTGATCGTCGGCGCGCTGAGATCATGCGCCGCTTTGAGCGTTTTGATATTCTTGCCGGAAAGGTCGATGAAGAAGTCGGAAAAATCGACGTGTGTCTTGCTCAACAGCACGCCGATCGGCGGCATGATGATGTCGTTCACCAGCGACGTGACGATCTTGCCGAACGCCCCGCCAATGACGATGCCGACGGCCATGTCCACCGCGTTGCCTTTGACGGCGAAGTCTCGAAACTCTTTGAGCATGCCCATGCTTCGGCTCCCGACGTTTTTCTTGTTCAAGAGATCCAATGGGCCGCCAGCCACACGGCCAGCGAAACACCCGACACGGTCAACCCGTAGCGTCGCCAATCGGCCATGGTGGCGGGCCGGCTGTCGGAGGTCTGACCGTGAAGGAATTGGATGTCGACCCAGCGCACCGCCAACAGGGCGACGACCGTGCCCCAGAATAAGACATCCAACCCGCCGAACGCGAAGCCTGCCCGACGCTGAATGATGCTGACGGCGACCAGCACCAGCACGAGATTGCCGATCCCCATCCAGAACAACCGCGTCAGACAACCGCCAAGTTGACTTGCATGGACTTCCGAATTCTCACGATCCATAGGTACCCTCCGGCATCGCAAAGCGAAACGCCGGATGGCGGCCCGACCACCCGAAACCTGCGACGCCGACATGACGCCGCACCCTTCATGCTTTCATTATAGAAAAGCGGGCTTTTGAGGTCCACGTCAAACCGTTCCCACCCATCCTGGTGTTGCGATGTCGGCTGATGTGGATACGGTTTAACCGCCAAGCATTTCGGCCGCCAAACGGTCGATCTCCGGTTGGGCTTTTGAGATCGCGCCGGCGTGGGCTTGACGGCTCAACGCGGCCAGGGCCACGTGCCGCGGATCGTCGGGCCGAAACGGTTGCAACGGCAGCAATTTCAGAAGACCGGGCGTCCCAAAACTCTTTCCGCCGCGAACGCTGCACGCGATGGCCAGCCGACCGATCGGCTCGCTGTTCAAACACGCGCAAAGAAAATGGGCCTCGTCGCTCGATCGGCACGCGACCAGCACGCACGTCTCTTGCGGCACGACCGGCCGGCGGCCCAATTGCGGATCGTCGACCGATTCGACCACCGCCGCATTGATTTGCCGATCCATGCGGCGCCAAACCACTTTGATCGGCGCGACGGTGTAAGGGCCGACATTGTACATCGAATAGAACGGTCCTCGCTGCTGATAGCGACGATAGGCGGCGCGGGAACTCAGCAAGTCGCGGAACCGTTCGAGATACGCGAGCGTTTGGGGATACCGCTCGCGCATCGTCGATTCCGCCCAGCCGAGGCGGATCGCGGGGTCTTGCACCATCAACAAATGTCCGCGCGGCGCGGCGGCGTATCGCCGCACGTCGGACCATCGCAACAGCGGATACACGAGATCGGGCTCCACGATGCACTCGATCGCCGGACAGCGACGTTTCGCCCGGCCTGCAACGTTGCGCACCCGCGCGCCGTCGGCGTTCACGTCGAGCACTTCGACCCAATAAACGCCATTGGCCCCGCCGCTGTTGGCGCCCAAATGGGCCGCGTAGGCAATGGCGGAATCGTGCGAGGGAAGAATCGTCTCGTATCCCTCGGGCAAGACGAGCCACGGCGAGTTGGAGCGACTCGGATCCGCGGGACGAGCGAGCAGGTGGCGAGGGGCGAGGGATGAGGGGCGAGGGGCGGCGGATGCAACCTTGGTCCCCTCTCCCTTTGGGAGAGGGTTAGGGTGAGGGCCGACGTTGGAGCAAGTCGCCGCTCTCACCCCCGGCCCCGCTCCCTTTGGGAGAGGAGAGTGCATGTTTTCCCGTCCCTCGTCCCCCGTCCCTCGCCCCTCATATTCCGCCCCTCGTTCCCACTTCACATACGGCACGGGATATTTCGTCGCGGCGCCTTTTTCGAGCGCGATTGCGGCGGTCCAGTTGGCGGCGTCGAACGGCCGCAGGTCCGTCAGGTCATCCACGCGCAACACGCGAAGCGGCGGCCCGTCGTCGCCGATCCGAAAGCGGCGAAATCCGTCGCCGGCCCCGGTCGTCTGAAAAAGCGTCTGTGTAACGACCATGCCCAATCGTCCGCCGCGGTTCAGGCAGCGATCGGCCACGGCGTACAACATCAGCATCGAGAGGTCTTTCTTGCCGCCGCCATGCCGGGCATCCTTGCCCGAAAGCGAGAACAGCCCCAATCGCTCCCAAAGCGGCTTGGTCGCCTGACGATCCGCCGCCGACAGATGGTCCCACGCGATCCAGGGCGGATTGCCGACCACAAAGTCGTAGGAGGCGGACATCGCCGCCAAGGCGTTCGGGTCGGGCGATGCGCCGAGAATCGAGTCGCCGAGATAAATGGGAATTTCGATCGGACCGGTCGGCCATCGGTCGGCCAACGCCATCAGGAGATTCGCCCGAGCCGTCAGCACCGCCAGCGGATTCAGATCGATGCCGCAAATAGGAGAGAGGGGAGAGAGGAGAGAGGAGAGATTCGCTTCACGCTCCAGGATTCTTTGCAGCGCTCGGAGCAAAAACGTGCCGGAGCCGCAGGCGGGATCGAGCAGCCGTTGGTCCATGCCGCCCGTGTAGCCGACCTGATCGAGCACGTGATCGGCCAGCCAGTCGGGCGTGTAATACTCGCCCAGCGCGTGGCGAATCGTTTTGGGAAAGATCGCCTGATACAACGGCTTGAACCAATCGCGGCCAACGTCGTCGGGCGTCGTCGGCGCGTTCCTCCAGGCGTCGGCGATCTGGTCGGTCAACCGTCGGACCGACGGCGTCGGGAACGTTCGAGGCCACGCGAACGGATCGTCCGGCAATGGATCGACCGGGCGGCCGTCCAAAAAACGATCGACCGCCGATTGAACGACCATGGCGTAATAGGTTTGCAGGGCCAGCAAGAGCCGGTCCTCTTGGCCAACGACGACCGGCGCGTCGTAACGGTCGGCCAATCGGGCCAGCGGTTTGGCGACGCGGTCGGCGGATGACCCGGCCCAATGCCCGAAAAAAGCCCGCCAATCATCCAGCACGGTCGACGGCGCGTCGATCAGCGCCTGGCCGATCGTCGTCACCGCCTGGCGGGTCAATGCGGCACGCGCGCCGAAACGCGAGAGAAGCCACTCGAACAACGGCGACGTGGAATCGGCCATCGAAGTCAGTCTGCATGCGGCAATCGGGCGTACAAATACATGTCGTCGCCCACCTGCCGAATGGTCGGCGAACTCGGCCGCAACGATTCCGCCACGGCGGCGACGCCGCGACCGGCGATGGTCGTGCCAGCCCCGAACAGTTTCGGCGCGACGAAGACGTGCACCTCATCGAGGTCGCGCGAGTCGATCAATTGGCCCAGTAATCGGCCGCCGCCCTCGACCAGCACGTTGGTCAACCGCCGCCGGCCCAGTTCGTCCCAAAGCGCGTTGAGCCGCGCGGCGTGCGTCGAACCTTCGCACGTAAAAACCTCGCAGCCGGCCTTTTCAAGCCGCGACCGATCGGCCGGCGCCGACGCGGAACCGACGGCCACCAGCAGCGGCGTTTCGCGGGCCGTTTGCACCAGTTGGCTTTCGCTGCCCAACGACGCTTTGGTGTCGACCACCACGCGCAGCGCCACGCGCGGACCCGGCGGCCGAGCGGTCAGCAGCGGGTCGTCGCACTGGGCCGTTTTGCGGCCCACCACGATCGCGTCGACGCGGCCTCGCAGCGCGTGCACCAGTTGACGTGACTCCGGGCCGGAAATCCAGCGGCTTTCGCCCGCCCGCGTGGCCAGCTTGCCGTCGAGCGTCATGGCCCACTTGGCGATGATCCACGGCCGGTTGAACCGCACGAGTTTCAAATAGGGAGCGTTTAGTTGCCGGGCCTCGGACTCCAGCAGGCCGACGTCCACCGAAACGCCGGCCGCCCGCAATTGGTCGACGCCCCCGCCTTGAACCTCAGGGAATGGGTCCAGTTGGGCCACCACGACGCGCCGCACGCCGGCGGCCAACACGGCCTGGGTGCACGGCGGCGTTTTGCCCTGATGGCAGCACGGCTCCAAGGTGACGTAAAGCGTGGCTCCGCGGGCTCGATCGCCGGCGATCCGCAACGCTTCGATTTCGGCATGCGGACCGCCAAACCGCCGATGAAACCCCTCGCCGATGATCTCGGCCCCGTGCGCGATCACGCAGCCGACCATCGGATTCGGCTCGACGAACCCCTGGCCCGAGGCGGCCAGCTCCAAAGCCCGTCGCATGTGCCAAAGGTCAAGGTCCATAGGAGAAAGAGAAGTTTGAGTGGAAAGAAGACGTGGGACTTCCGCCCATGATTGTACGACAAGACGTCGCCGACCAAAAGACCCTTCGAGGAAGCCTGCCGACCGCGTTACTCCATCACCGCCCAGGCGGCGTCGATGTTGCCGAACGGGGCGCTGACCTGGATGCCGACGATCCGATCATGGAGCCGGGCCACCGATTCGCGGGCGATTTGGATGCCGACGGCCAGTTGGCCTTCGCGGCTCTCGACCGCCGCCATTCGCTCCATGACCGCGTCGGGCACGACCACGCCCGGCACCTCGTTCCGCATGAACGAGGCGTTGCGATAACTGACCAGCGGCCAGACGCCCGCCAGGATCGGCACGTTGAGGTTCATCCGTTCCACGTCGTCCAGAAACCGCAGCAGGGCGTCGGGATCGAACACCGGCTGGGTGATGGCGAACTCCGCGCCCGCTTCGACCTTTTGGCGGAAACGGTCCAGTTCTCGTGCGTGATCCAGCGCGGTTGGGTCGAGTCCGACGCCGATCACCGCGAACGTGGGCGGGTCGATCGTTTGGCCGCCGAGGTCCACGCCGCCGTTGAGGCGTCGCTGAACCGCCGCCATGCCGATCGAATCGGCGTCGAACACGCCGGTCGCGCTGGGGTAGTCGCCCAACTTGGGCGGGTCGCCGGTCACGAACAAAAGGTTCCGCACGCCGCACGCCGCGCAGGCCAGCAGGTCGGCCTGCATCCCGATCAGATTGCGATCGCGGCAACAAAAATGCAGAATCGGTTCGATCTGCGCCTCACGCCGAATCGCCTCGGCGGTCACCAGCGGCGAGATCCGTGCGCTGGCGCGCGGACCGTCGGGGATGTTGATCGCCGAGACGCCGCGCTGTTTCAAGGTCTTCGCTTTTTCGATCGTCGCGCGCAGATCGTAGCCGCGCGGCGGCGTCAGTTCCACCGTGGTGATCCATTGGCGGGCGGCCAATCGAGCGCCGAGCGCGGAACGCTGGGCCAACGGGGCGATCGGTTTCAACGCCACGTCGGGCTGCGCGGTCCCGGCGACGGACACCCTGGCCCGATGCAGCGGTTTGACGGCCGCGGCCACCGCGCGGATGTGGTCGGGCGTGGTGCCGCAACAGCCGCCGACGGCCGACGCGCCGAGGCCCACGTAACGCTTCGCGTATTCGGCCAGGTACTCGGGCGAGCAGAGATAAATGCGACGATTCTCGACTTCCTTCGGCATTCCGGCGTTCGGCTGAACGATCAAGGGCAACGGGGTCGCACGGACCGCTCGTTCCACGGCGACCAGCAGGCCGTCGGGCCCCACGCCGCAGTTCATACCCCAGGCGATCGGCATCGGCACGCCCTCGGGCATCGACGCCAGCATCCGCTCGACCGACTCGCCCGAGACGGTTTCGCCGTCCTCGGCCACGGCGAACGACAGCACGAACGGCACGTTCGGCAGGCGTCGCATCGCGGCGGCGGCGCGCTCCAACGACGCGCGATTCGGCTGCGTCTCGAACAGAATAAAATCGGCCCCGCCTTCCATCAGCCCTTCAACCTGTTCGACGACCATCGCCTCCAGCGAAACGTCGTGCGGCAAACTGCCGGGCAGCGGACCGATCGAGCCGGCCACGAACACCGGCCGATCCGCTTCGGAGGCGACTTGCCGGGCCAGCCGCGAGCCGGCTCGGACGATTTCGGGCAGTCGTTCGGCCAACGCAAACTTGGCCAGCGCGATCCGATTCGCGCCGAACGTGTTGGTGGTCAACACGTCGGCCCCCGCGTCGCGATAGTCGGCGTGAATTTGCCGGATCAGCTTCGGATCGGAGAGACAAAGCTCGTCGAAGCACCGATTGGTGAACACGTGGCGCCGATACAGCTCGGTGCCCATCGCGCCGTCGAAGACGAGTACGCCGCGACTGAGCGATTCGGTAAAGGAAGAAAAAGTCATCAAGGGATTAGAGATTTAGGGATTTAGGGATTCGATCACAACTCTCTAAAATCTCTTCGATTCTAGGCCCTCAATTCCGCACTGTGCTTTTGGCGGCACGCGGCGACGATCTGATCGCGGATCGCGTCGGCTTCGGCGCTGGTGAGCGTGCCTTCGGACGAACGCAAGGCGACGGTCAGCAGCAGGCTCTTGCGGTCGGCGCCGAGCCGCTGGGCATCGCGGTACGTGTCGCGATATTCGAGCGATTCAAAGCAGGGGCCGCCGCTCTGACGGACCGTCGCGGCCACATCGGCCCAACGGACCGATTGATCCACGACCAGGTTCAGGTCGCGAGTGACCGCCGGATAGGGCGATTGCGGCGCGCAGCGGGGCACCAGGTCGGCCGCCTCGATCAGCGGCGCCACGCGAATCTCGGCCACGGTGGTCGCGCCGCGCAGATCGAACTGCTTCAGCGCCTCCGCATTCAGTTGACCGACATACCCGAACGGCTCGCCGCGAAATTGCAAACGGCAGGCGGCGCCGGGGTCCAACACGGCGAGATCCGCGTCGTCGGCCTTCGGCAGATCCGCGATTTTCAACGCCTCGAAGATCGCCTCGATCGTGCCTTTCACCTCGTCGCAGCCGCGGCCGCTGGTGATGGCCAACATCAAGTCCTCCAGCGGCAATGCGTTCGGCCGAGGCAGGTACGCTCGGGCGATTTCAAACAGTTCGACCTCCGCGTTCGCCAGCGACTGGTTGGTGCGTCGAGCGGCCAGCAGGCTGGGCGTCAAACTTCGGCGCAACCGATCGGCCCCTCGCAACACCGGCATTCGGCTGCACAGCGGCTCGGCGTCCGTCCAGGGGCTCATCGACTGCGACGTCCGCTCATCCACGACGCTCAACGTCATGGCCTCGTCGTAGCCGAGCGAGGTCAGCACGCGGCGGATCCGCTCCAACACCCGATCTTCGTGCCGACGCGCCGAAGGAACCATCGGAACGCCGACGTCTTCGGGAATGGCGTCGTAGCCGTGGATGCGGGCGACTTCCTCGATCAGGTCGATTTCGCGCGACAGATCGCGCCGCCAACTTGGCGGAACGACGACGAGCGAATCTGCGGCGGTCGAAGGCTGCGGCTGGTTGCCCAGGGATACCAAAATCTCTCGCACGCGCTCGGCGGGCACGTCGATGCCGAGGATTCGACGGATTTGCGGAAGCCGCAAGACGATCGGCTTGCGTTGCGGCGGCCGCTGGCCCACGTCGACCACGCCGGCGGCGAGCTCTCCACCGGCCAAGTCGAGAATCAGTTGGCAGCAGCGTCGGCTGGCCCAATCGAGCCCCTCGGGATCGACCCGGCGTTCGAACCGATAGGACGAATCGCTGTGCAGATTGAGTTGTCGGGCCGTGTTGCGGATCGACACGGGATCGAACTCGGCCGCCTCGATCAGGACGTCGCGGGTCTGGTCGGAAATCTCGGTCATCGCGCCGCCCATCACGCCGCCGATGGCCACGGAGTTGCGGGCGTCGCAGATCATGCACATGTCCGGGCCCAACGGATAGGTCTTGTGGTCGATCGCCTCGATCGTTTCGCCGGATGCCGGACGTCGGACCACGATTTGGCCGCCTTGCAGCTTGCCGAAGTCGAACGTGTGCAGCGGCTGACCGCACTCCATCATTACATAGTTGCTTGTGTCCACCACGTTGTTGATCGACGCGATGCCGACGGCGGCCAGACGGCGAATCATCCACGAGGGGCTCGGGCCAATTTTGACGCCGCGAATCACCCGGGCCGTGTATCGCACGCACAAGTCGAGGCACTCGATCCGCACGTTGACCAGGCGGTCGACCGGCGCGGCCGCGTTTTCCTTGGGCGAGGCGGCGGGCAGCGTGAGCGGCTTGCCGAACAATACGGCCACTTCCCGGGCGATGCCGAGATGGCCCAGACAGTCGGGCCGATTGCTGGTCACTTCCAGATCGATGACCAGATCGCCGCCGACCTCCACGGTCGACTCGTGGTTCAAGCCCGACATCATCACGCGGCGAGTCAATTCCTCGACCGGCATGTCGAGCGGGACGTATTGTTTCAACCAGTTCCAGGAAACAAGCATGATGAAAGGGATTGGGGATTAGGGATTAGAAATTAGGGAAAAGGCTCGATGCCGTCTTTCTAATCCCTAATCCCCAACCGCTAATCGCTTCGTTAAAATTGCCTTAAAAATCGCACGTCATTTTTATAAAGCTCGCGGATGTCAGCGATCTGATGCCGCCGGGCGCAGATGCGCTCGATGCCCAGGCCGAACGCGAAGCCGGAGTATTCCTCGGGATCGTAGCCGACGGCCCTCAACACGTTTGGGTCGACCATGCCGGCCCCGCCCATCTCCATCCAACCGCCTTGCCAACTCATGTCCACCTCCACGCTCGGTTCGGTGAACGGGAAGAAGGACGGGCGGAACCGAATGTGGACGTCCGGGTCGAACGCGCTGCGGGCGAACAGCCGGAGCGTGCTCTTGAGGTCGGCCATTGTGACGCCGCGGTCGATCAACAGCCCTTCAATTTGATGGAACATCGGATAGTGGGTCGCGTCGGCCGTGTCGGGCCGATAGACCCGGCCGCACGAAATGATTCGCACCGGCGGGCGCATTTTCTCCATCGTGCGGATCTGCACCGTGCTGGTCTGGCTGCGAAGCAAAAGCGTGGAGAGCGGCGGCTTGGCCGTTTTTTCTCCCGGCCCTCGCCCCTCGCCGCTCGTTCCCGCGTTTTGGGGTTCGAGATAAAAATTTTCGAGCGGATCGCGGGCGGGGTGTTCCGACGGGATGTTCAGGGCGTCGAAATTGTGCCAGGGATCTTCCACCTCGGGCCCCTCGACGGCCGTGAACCCGAGCCGGCCCATGATCTCTTTCAATTCGTCGATCGTTTGCGTGATCGGATGCAGACGGCCCAATCGCGGATGGACGCCGGGCGTGGTCGGGTCGAACTGCCGCGACTGGGTCTTGGGGCGGACCGCGGCGGCCATTTGGGCGACGGCCTGTTGGTGGGCCGACTCGATCGCCTGCTTGACTTCGTTAAAACGCTTGCCGGCCGCCGGCTTGTCGGTTTTGTCCACTTGCCCGAGGCCTTTTTGGACGGACTTCAGCCGACCGCTTTTGGCGCCGAGGAACTCGACGCGGGCCGATTCGAGAGCCGCCGGGTCGCCGGCCGCCGCGAACGCCGACGTCGCATCACGCACCAACACGTCCAAGTCCGACAAGAAATCAGCAAGCGACATGACAACACTCTAAATAAAACCGCGGAAAACAGAAAGTGCTGCAAAATCAAACGCTATGCAATCGTCGGCGGTCTGCGCCCGCCGCCACTTTCGCACTTATGTGGACTTATTGAGAGATAAAAAACAGGAAAACACCGGAGACGCGAAAAAACACCCAAAGCCAACCGCAGAGGAACGCGGAGGAACGCAGATATCTTAACGTATCTGTCAATCTGCGTTCCTCCGCAGTCCTCCGCGGTTTCTTTTTTGGCGATCTCCGCTGGTGTTTTCCGTTGTTTTACTTCGCGAGCGCTTTTTTGACCAGTTCGACGACCGTCTCGAACCCTTGGGGATCCATGACGGCCATGTCGGCCAGGACTTTGCGGTCCAGCTCGATCTGGGCTTTTTTCAGCCCGGCGATGAACTCGCTATAACGCAATCCGAGTGCGTGGACGGCGGCGTTGATGCGGATGATCCACAGCCGTCGGAAATCGCGCTTGCGATTGTGGCGGTCGCGATAGGCGTACACGCCGGCGCGGACGAGGTTTTCCTTGGCGGTCCGCAACAGGCGGCGACGACCGCCGACGTAACCCTTGGCTCGCTTGAACAGACGATTCTTGGCCCGCGTACGAGCGGCGCCCTTCGTGGTTCTCATGACTCAACAACCTTTTGGTTTGTGCGGGCGCCAGGCCCTTCTCCGATCGAGAAGCGTTTTTTTGCCCGGCCCGCTGGTGCGTGGAAATAAAAGGGATGTTCTAAAAGGGAAGCATGCAGCCTAGTAGCTGTGCTTGCCCAACACGGTGCGAATCTTCGCACATTCGATTCCGTCGACGGTCGTCGCGCCGCGCAGATTTCGCTTGCGCTTTTGGCTCATTCGCGTGGCCAAATGACTGGTTCCGGCAGGGCGATGCTTCACCTTGCCCGAGGCGGTCAGGCGGAATCGCTTTTTGGTTCCCTTGTGGGTCTTCATCTTCGGCATGATCGGCTACCACTTCGTTCTTTTGATTTCACCAACAGGTAAACAGACTCGTTATTATAGTCGATCGTCGGGCCATGGGAAGAGGGATTGGCGGGATCGGCGGAGTTGCTTTGGGTGGTGGCAGTGTAGTACGAGAGGGTTACGTCTCGGTTTCTCTAGATTTCCTAAACCGCTTTCCGTTCCCAGTCGATTCGTACTATCCGAAGAAAGAACCGAAAGACCCACAATCGGCTACTGGCAAAATTTTCGCGAAGCTCTAAAATGCCGGCTCGATTCGATGAGGGGCCGATTCCTGCGTTTGGGGCAATAGCGACATACGCGTTTCCATTTTTCACCCAATTCGGCGAGGCAGCAGCGTGGCGGAGTCATCGTAGGGCATGTGGCCCCTTCGTTCTCGTCCCATCGATTTCCGATATTTTCTTTTCCTCTCGATCGGTTGCCTGACGATTACGTTGTTGTCGGCAAGCCGGTCCGAAGGGGCTGTGGTTGTTTCTTGCGGCTTCGAGTCGACCGACACTTGGTCGTTCTGTTATTCGGGCTCGAAGTACGCCAGCTCGGACACCGGCAATCAGGACGTGCCGTCCGGTCAGCGGGTGCTCAGCGGCGAGTCTTCCTGGCAAGTGTCTGGCATCACCACCTCCGTGTTGACCTTCTCCGACATCCTGCTGTCCGGTTGGACGAACGCGTCGATCAGCTATCGGGTTTCATCCACCGGCACGACGACCGGCGTTGGCCACGGTGCGTCGGATCAGGTTGTGTCCTATGTGTCGGAGACGACCTCGGGTCTGCAGAGTGCGTCGCCGGTCATCACGTTGACGGGCAACGGCAACGCCGTATGGGGCTACGAAAGCGGCGCCAAACAGGTGACGGCGACTGCCGGCGGTGCGTCGCTGGTGCGAAAACCCGGCGGCAGCGGACTCCGAACGACCGACGGCTACACGAATTTCAAGATGGCAATCCCCTCGACGATGTCTTCCGCGGCGTTGAAGATTTCGATCGCCAATTCGAGCAAGGGAACCTATTGGAATCTGGACGATGTCGTACTCAGCGGCGACGCCACGGAAAGCCACGCTTGTCGGTGGTCGGGCGGCGCCGGTCTTTGGACTACGGCGTTGACGGCGACGGGGTGGATCGACCAAACCCACGCGAACGCCGTGTCGGCATGGAACAACACCCGAGGCGATAATGCCTTGTTTTATGAGCCCGGCAGCACGTTGACCGTCGCGAAGGAAACGACCGTGGCCGCCCGAAGCCTCACGTTCGCCGTGGACGGATACCGCATCACGGCGGCCGATCCGACGTCCTCCCGATTGGCCCTGACCAACGGCGGTTCCGGTGGAGCGGGCGCCAACACGATCGAAGTGACCCACGCCGGGCAGACCGCGTACCTCGACGTCGCGCTGATCGCCAATCCGGGTGTCGGGCTGACGAAAACCGGCGACGGCGTGCTGCAGATCGACGCCGTCGGATCAACTTTTTTCGGCGACGTCGACATCCGGCAAGGCACGCTGCGGCTTGGCTCCGCCGCGTGGCTCAGCGGTTGTTCGTCGATTCGCATCGACGCCGGCGCAACGCTCGATCTGACCGCCATCGACGGCTATCATCTGGGCTCCGTGGTTTCGCAAACGCTCGACGGAACGGGCGTGATCTTGGGCAATCTGTGGATCGACGCGCTCGGCGAACACAACGTCGGCAGCAGTCCCGGCGTCCAATGCGTCGAGGGCGATTACGGAATGGCCGGCGCGTTGCTGGTCGAGGCGGCCGGCAGTCAGCCTGGCGACGGTGCGACCGGCTACGATCAGATTCATCTTCTCGCGGGCGACGCCCACGACGTCTCGCTCAGCGGCGAACTTTCGTTGACCTGGAGCGGCGACGGCTGGGCCTCCGACGGCCAGCGATTATGGATCGTCCGCAACGACACGGTCGGCGAACTGTCGGGCACGTTCAGCAATTACGCCCAAAGCGGCTTGTGGGTCGGTCGCTATGACGGCTGCGATTGGTATCTGTACTACGGCGCCGACGCGGAGCACAATCAGTTGACCGGCGGCAACGACGTCGTGTTGGCTGCTGCGGCCGTTCCGGAGCCGGGCTGTCTTTTGCTTTTGCTGAGCGCCGCGGCGGTTTTTGGCTTCGGGGTGCGACGCCGAGTCTGAATTTTTTGGCAGTCAACGCTCGGGGCATCGGATTCGCCGCGCTTTGATCAAAACGGCAAGGTGCAAGGCCCCTCACTGTGGGTAGTTTTTGGTGGTTTGTTCGGTTTTGTTCAAGGGTGCGAATAAAACTACCATTGACCCGCCATGTCGCGGTTGGGTAATCTCCGCCCCGTGTTTCAACGGGTTCCAGCTTGGAAATGGCGGGACGTTCTCGCATCATTGGCGGAGAACATCGCTTCTTGTCATTTTGGGCGGTCCTCGGTGGATGTGGGTGTTTTTTTGAATGGACGTTGATGCGTCTGATGACGCACGCGACGATGGAGTCTCGCACGCCCCCCAAAAAACTCTTCTCGAATCCGAGCATGATGCAGCAGCCGTCTGTTTCTTCTGTCGATCCACAGAACGAGCCGGAATTTCAGTCGTTTGCGCAACTGGCGCACGTGCTTTTTCGTTTGTTGTTGGCGGTGCGCTACCGCAAGAACTTGGTTCTCGCGGTCATGACGGCGGCAATTTTGCTTGGGACGGCCTACTACGTCACCGTGAAGCGGCAGTACGCCTCGAAAGCGGCGTTGTTGATCTCCCAGGCCGGCGGCGACCGGCTCGACCCGTCGATCACCAGCGGCGAACTACAGCGGCAGAACGTCATGCCGACGTTTGAAAGCATGGTCCGCAGCGCCAAGGTGTTGGAAGGCGCCTTGAAGGAACTGACGCCGGCGGATTGCGTCGACCGACACGGCGAAAGTCGAGAGTTCTCGGTGGAAACCCTACGAGAAAATCTGTCCGCCAAAGCGATTCGTTCGACCAGTATTTTAGAGGTCAGCTTCACGTCGACGGATCCGCAAATTTCGGCCAACGTGGTCCGGGCGGTGGTTCAATCGTATCTGAATCTCATGGACGGCATCCATCGGGGCACGGCCGGAGAAATCAGCCGGATGTTGACGAAGGAACGGGAGGAGTTGGCCGGAAAACTCAGCGCCAAGCAGGCCGAGTTGCTCGGATGCCGTCGCCAGTTCGCCGACATGGGCTTTCGCGCCGACACGAAAACGCTCCATCCGACGGTGCAGCGGGCGGTGTATTTCAACGACGCGCTGGTCGCGGCGCAAAAGGAACGCGTGGAAAACGAGGCGTTGTTGGCCGGCGTTGAAACGGCCGTCGCCAACGGAGCGAATCTTGGACCCTATCTTGTCGCCGTCCTGCAGGGCGCCGGTCAGGAGTGGATGTTGAACAGTCTTGGCCTCGGCGCCAACGACATCGTCACGCAGGCCAATTTGCAGCGCGATTTGATCGCCACCAAGACCGCCTTGGAAACCGCGCAGCAAAATCTGGGCCCCAGACACCCCGAGGTGGTCGCGTTGGCGGAAAAAGTTCGGCTGACCGATCAGTTTCTGCGAGACGCCCAGTTGAAGATCGGTCAGAACCTGTCCGGCGGCCGCCAGTTGGGGCCTTGGCTGACGCAAATGGCGAGACAAAAACTCGAGGAATCGCGGACGAGAGAGGGAAAGCTTCAGAAATGCTTCGAGGAAACCCGCGCCGAGGCCATCAACCTCAGCGGTCAACTGGCCCAAGTGGAGATGCTCGAACGCGACGTCAAGCGGCTGGGCGACTTGAACGACGTGCTGCTCAATCAAATCGCTTCGTTGGACTTGCGTCAGAACGGCTCGGACGTGCGTGTGGCGGTCATCGAGGAGGCTGTGGTCAAAGAATCGCCCGTGTGGCCGCGGTTGCCGGTGGTGGTCGTGACGACCATGATGTTGGGGTTTGGTTTGGCGATCGGTCTGGTGACCTTGTTGGACGCCTTGGACGATCGGTTCCGATCGATCGATGAGATGCAAGCCCGGTTGGGCCTGCCGCTTTTGTCGATGATTCAGCAGTTGCAGCCGCCGGAGAGCACCGGTCCGATGGCGTTGGTGGCGCATGCGTTGCCCATGTCGACCGAAAGCGAGGGATTCCGAACGTTGCGGACCGCCCTGGCGTTGACGCAGCCCGACGCGAGTCGTTTGGTCGTCACCAGCACGGAGCCGGGCGACGGCAAGACCACGACGCTGGCCAACCTGGCCGTCTGTTATGCCCAGGGCGACAAACGGACGTTGTTGATCGACGCCGACCTGCGGCGTCCCGGGTTGACCCATTTGATGAACATGCGAGGTCCGCGCGGGCTCAGCGAGGTTTTGCGTTCGGACGCGGATATTGCCCAGATGGCGCCCTTGCACGTTCGGGCTTCCGGCGTTCGCGGGCTCGACATTCTGCCTTCCGGCGCTCGACCTAACGATCCGGCGGAATTGCTCGGCAGTCCGCGTTTCTCACAACTGTTGGCCTGGGCGGAAACCATGTACGACGTGGTTCTCATCGACAGTCCGCCCTTGATGGCCACGGCCGACACGGCCATCGTCGGTCGTCTGGTCGACGGCGTCATTCTGGTCGTGCAACCGGCCAAGAATCACCGCCGCTTGGTCACGCGCGTCGTGGAACGGCTCAACTTGATGAAGATCCCCGTGTTCGGGTTGGTCATCAATCGCACCGGCTCGGAGTCGGAATACCGATACTACGGATATCACGAATACGGCTATCGATACGATTACGGCGAAGGATACGGCGGCGACGTCCCCGTTTCGAGGCAAGACACGGATCGAGAGGGATGCGTTTCGCTGGTCGGCCGCGCCGACGACGTTGACGAGTCTCGTGCCCGCGTCGTGCCGCGACGCGTGGCGTGACATGAAAACAGAGATTCCGATTAAGGGGCAAGTCATTTTATGGGCAACAATCGACAGCATTACTGGCGTCAACATTCCTATCTGGCGGGAACCATCGCGATCGCGCCGCTGTTCGCGGCCATCTATTACGTGGACTTCTGGCTGCGATTCGAAGGCCAGTTGGACGGCGGCAACCTGCAACGTTGTCTGTCCACGATGGGGTGGGTGTTGTGCGTCAAATTGGCGTGGTTCGCGGCACTGCGCGTCTGCCAGGGATGGCGGCGATCGGTCACCTTTTACGATTTGACCGTCCTGTTGAGGGCGACCACCGGCGCGCTGGCCACCGCGGCCGTCCTGCAATACTTCTTCATCCCGTCGCTGGCCATTCCGCGAAGCATCTTCGTCATCGACTGGGGGGCGACGATCATCGTCCTGGGCGCGGCGCGCTCCTTGGCTCGCGGCGTCCGCGAATTCCAATGGTCGCTGCTTTCCTCGAAAGACCGCGTTCGCGTGCTAATCGCGGGCTCGGGCGACGCGGGTGTGTCGACCCTTCGGATCCTTCGGCGGCTCGACAGTCCGGCCTACCACGTCATGGGGTTTCTCGATCAACGGGATTTTCTGGCGGGCAGCCGGGTCGAAGGCGTTCCGATCCTCGGCGACTACCGGCAAGCCGGCCAGTGGATCGTCCAATACGGCGTGCGGCAAATCCTGGCCATGCAGGGCGAGCTGACCGGCGTGCAGTTGCGCAAACTGATGGGCGACGCTCAACGCCACGGCTGCGAAGTGCGGATGATGCCGAACTATCGGCAACTGATCGAAGGGCGCGTCGTCGTCAAGCCGCAGCCGGTCTCGATCGAGGATCTCTTACAGCGCGAGCCGGTTCACTTGGACATCGAGGACATTCGCCAATGGATTGACGGCCGGGTGATTTTGGTCACCGGCAGCGCCGGCAGCATCGGCTCGGAAATCTGCCGGCAACTGCTCCAGTTCGATCCCGAACGGATTGTGATGGTCGATCGCGCTGAAACGGGCCAGTTCTTTCTCGAACGCGAGTTGCGTTCGTCGTCCGGCGAGAAACCGTTCGACGTGTGCATCGCCGACGTGCTCGACGAGCCTCGCATGCGACGCCTCATGATGCGATACCGCCCGCACGTGATCTTCCACGCCGCCGCCTACAAACACGTCCCCTTGATGGAAGAACAGCCCGAGGAGGCGGTTCGCAACATCGTCCGGGCGACGCGCGGGCTGGCCGACTTGGCCCTCGAATACGGCGTCGAGTCGCTGGTGATGATCTCGACCGACAAGGCCGTCCATCCGTCGAGCGTCATGGGCGCTTGCAAGCGCGTGGCCGAGTTGTACGTCCAATCGCTGGCCGACCGTTCGCCGACCCGGTTTGTCACCGTTCGATTCGGCAACGTGTTGGATTCGGCCGGCAGCGTGGTGCAATTGTTCCGCCAGCAAATCGCCGCCGGCGGACCCGTCACCGTGACCGATCCCGAAATGCGACGCTTCTTCATGACCATTCCCGAGGCGTCCCGATTGGTGATTCAGGCCGGCGCGATCGGCCAGAGCGGACAGATTCTGCTGTTGGACATGGGCGATCCGGTCCACATCGTCGATCTGGCCGCCGACATGATTCGGTTGTCCGGGTTTCGCGTGGGCGAGGATATCGCCATCGAATACACCGGCGTCCGGCCCGGCGAAAAACTGTTCGAGGAGCTCCACATCCCCGGCGAGCAGTTGCAGCCGACCTGCCATCCGAAAATCATCGTTGCCGAACGCAAGCCGGCGCAGGTCGATGACCTTGGCGCGGCGATAGACGACTTGGAACGCACCGCCCGCGAAAACCCCGTGGCCGTGATCGACCAATTGCAGCAGATCGTCTGCGGTTACAGGCCGGCCGTTCAAGAAACGCCGGCGCGAGAGGTCGCCGCTTCGTAGGGCCGTTCGCGTCGCCTTGTGGAGACAGGTTGGCGACCCGTCCTACGCCAACGAGTTGCCGTGTTCCGACCACACCTCGGCCAGGGCGACGAGCCACTCGACGGACTCGATCATCTCGTCCAAACAGGCCCATTCCAGCGGCGAATGCGGATTGTGGCCGCCGCACGACAAGTTGGGCGTCGGCAACCCCAGCTCGGTCAGCCGCGAACCGTCGGTGCCGCCGCGGACGATCGTGCGATGAGCCGTGCGGCCCAGCCGCCGAATCGCTTGTTCGGCGTAGGCCACGGCCCTCGGCTCGCGCGACAATCCTTCGGCCATGTTGCGATACTGCCGCTCGATACGCACGTCGATCTCCGCGGCGGGAAAATCACGCCGCACCTGGTCGGCGACTTCTCGCAGCCGTCCGGCCATGGCGTCGAGCTGCCGTGCGTCGAAGTCGCGCAGCAGAATCTTCAGCCGCGTCTCGGCCACGCCGCCGTTGATTTCATACGGATGCAAAAATCCCTCGCGGTCTTCGGTGCTCTCGGGCGACATCGCGTCACGTGGCAATCGGGCCACGAATTCGGCCGCCGCGCGGACCGCGTTGGTCATGCGGCCCTTGGCGATCGACGGGTGGATGTTCACGCCGCGGACGGTCACCACCGCCAGATCGGCCGAAAACGTCTCGACGTCGATCTCGTCGCTGCCGTGGCCGTCGAGCGTGTAGCAGGCCGCCGCCCCGATCGCGTTGGGATCGAGCTTGTCGACGCCGCGGCCGATCTCCTCGTCGCAGGTGAAGCAGACGCGGATCGGACCGTGCGGGATTTCGGGATGTTCGAGCAGCCACGCGGCGGCCTCGACCACAATCGCCACGCCCGCCTTGTCGTCGGCGCCCAACAGCGTCGTGCCGTCGCTCGTGACCAAGGTCCGGCCGTGCAACGCACGCAGCTCGGGATTGTCCGCCACGCGAATCACGCGATCCGGTTGGCCCGGCAGCGGCAAATCGCCGCCCGCATAGTTTTCGATCACCTGCGGATGCACGTCCGCGCCGGGGCTTTCAGGCGAGGTGTCTAAATGACTGCACCAAGCGATCGTCGGACACCCGTCCGAGACGGTGGCCGGCACGGTCGCCCACACCAGGCCATGCGGATCCTGCCGGACGTCGTCGGCGCCGATCGCCTGAAGCTCCTCGACCAGCACACGACCCAACGCCCGCTGACCCGGCGAGCTGGGATACTCGTCGGTGTCCGGCCGGGCGGTCGTGTCGATCCGCACATAACGCAGGAAACGCTGCAAAAGTCGTTGGGAATTCATGGTGAAGGGGCTGTTTCGAGGGCTGGTTGTCGGAAAACGATCGAACGTCCTCCGAGGACTTGTTTATTTTTCCAAAATTCGTTCGCTTTGGGTAGATGATTCGCCATCCCCCCCCAAAAAATCTGTTGACAAAATAACGACAGTTCGATAAAGTACTTTGTAGGACAAAGCACTTAACCTAGGAGGTGTGCCATGAACGCTACCGAAGCTCAGACGCGGATGTTGGAGATTCAGCGGATTATGGAGCGGGCGACGCTGTTCACGCTGTTGCCCGGGCTGCCGGCGATTGTCGGCGGGTTGATGGTGCTGGCCGGTTGCGGGGTCAGCTATGCGATGCTGCGATCGCTGGATTTCGGCGATCTCGTGTACGCATCGGCGTCCCATCAGATTTGGTTTTGCGTGATGTGGCTTGTGATCGGCGCGGCGGGCGTGGTGTTGGAGGTGGCGTACACCGGTTGGGCGGCCGCCCGGCAAAATCTCAAGCCGGACGATCGGGCGGTTCGCGTGGCGGCGTTTTCGCTGACGCCGTGCGTGGTGGTCGCGGTCGTGTTGACGGCCAAGTTTCTGCTGCCGATCAATGCCCAGGTGTGGCAAATGTTTTGGACGTGGAACTTCAACACGCCGCTGATGCCGAAGGCTGAGGAGATTCAGTACATCGTGCCGATTTGGATGATGCTGTACGGCACGGGCGTGTACACGGCGGGGTTGTTTTCGATCCGTCCGCCGCGCGTGCTCGGGCTGACGTTTTTGGCGGCGGGCATTTTCGCCTTGTTGTGCTTCCCGCAATACGGCGTCGCGGCCGCCGCGCTGTCGTTCGGCTTGCTGCACATCGTTTTCGGTCTTTACATCGTCCACAAGCAACGGCAAATGGTGGTCTGATGAACGATCCGATCAAACCGGAGGATTTTGACGCGGTCATTCACGAACGCGTGCGATTGTCGATCGTCGCGGCGTTGGCCGTGTCGCCGCAACTCAGCTTTGCCGAGTTGAAATCGATGCTCGGGCTGACCGACGGCAATTTGAGCGCCCACGCGCGGACGCTCGACGAGGCCGGCTACATCGTGGTCGAAAAGACTTTTCGCGGTCGAAAGCCCTACACCGAAATGCGGTTGACGGCCAAAGGTCGCCGGGCTTTCGATCGCTATTTGGCCACCTTGCGGCAGATCGTCGATCGTGGCTCGTAACGCCGATCCTCCCCAAAACCGTCCGATTCCGATAGAATCAACGCGGTGTGTGGCAAGCCGCCGCAAAACGATGCTCCAAATCCCTAAATTCCCACTTCGTTCTTCTCCCATGTCCAAAACCGTTCGCTATCTGGTGTTCGATACGGAAAGCGTGGCCGATGCCGCGTTGGTGGCGAAGTTGCGATACGCCCAGGAGGGCCTTTCGCCGGCCGAGGCTGTGCGGCGCTATCGCGACGAACTGCTCGAAAAACACGACACCGATTTCATTCCCTACAGCTTTCAACTGCCGATTTCGGTGGTCGTCGGCAAGGTCGGCGAGCAGTTTCAATTGGACGACGTCGTGGTGTTGGACGAGCCGCAGTTCCGGCCGCATGTGATTACGGAGAATTTTTGGCGCGGCTGGGAGGGGTATCGCCGGCCGACGTTGGTCAGCTTCAACGGCCGCGGGTTCGATCTGCCGCTGTTGGAATTGGCGGCGTTTCGTTATGGGATCAGCGCGCCGGGCTGGTTTCAAAGCGCCGGCAAATCGTCGTACGATCAGCCGCGCAACCGCTTCAACACGGCCGCGCACATCGATCTGTGCGAATTGCTGACCAATTTCGGTTCGACCCGTTTTACCGGCGGATTGAATCTGGCGGCGAACTTGCTGGGCAAGCCCGGCAAAATGGACGTCCATGGCGACATGGTCCAAGACATGTTCGACGCCGGACGGCTGGCCGAGATCAACGACTACTGCCGCTGCGACGTGTTGGACACGTACTTCGTGTTTCTGCGCACGCGGGTGCTGTTGGGCCAGTTGACCCTCGAGGCCGAGCAGCGATTGATCGCCGAGACGCGAACATGGCTCGAAAGCCGCGTCGACGGTTCGGCGGCCTATCGGTTATATCTGGACCATTGGGGCGACTGGTCGAATCCCTGGCCGCCGTCCGAATAGTCGTTGGATCCCTGTGCTATGGTTTCGAGACGTTCGCGCGGACTTGCTTGAGCAGCGCGATCTGCCGGGCCAGCCGTTCGGTGGCCGCCTCGGGCGTCAGTTTGCCCAAGAACTCGTCCTCGATGCACAGGTCGTTGTGATAGCCGGCTTTGCGCAGGATCGACGCGACGCGCGTAAAATCGATGTCCCCCTGGTCGATCGAGCTTTGGTATTCCGCGTATTTCCAACCCCTCGGACGCTTTTGCTCGCGTTCGGCCGCCGGGTATCGAATGCTTTTGCAATGCGTGTGACACACACGCGGCGCGAACTGCTCGAACAACTCGTACACCTTCGACAACGGATGGCCGAACCAGTACAGATTGGCCGTGTCGAGCGTGACGCCCAACCGCTCCGACCCGACGCCGTCGAACAACGACTGCATGAACTCGGGGTCGTTGGTCGTGGTGCTGTGGTTCTCAATGCCGAATTGCACGCCCGTCGATTCCGTGTCGGCGATGATCTTTTTTAACGCCCCGATCGTCTGCGTTCGGAAGGCGTTCAGTTCCATTTTCCGAGGCACGACGTCGATCCGAATCGCCGGGACGCCAAGCTGCTGGGCGGCGCGGGCGACCGTGCCGCATTGTTGGATTTCCACGTCGGGCTGAGAGTCGAACCGATTGGTCATGCAAAAGGCGGTGATCCGCATTCCGGCCGCTTTGGCGTCGTCGCCCAATCGCGCGACATCCGACGAGGCCGTCAACGAATAGGGCTTGTTGGGGCCGACCATGAAAGGAACCTCCAACATCTTGCCGGTCCAAACGGCGACGCACTCGGCGCCGATCGCCTTCAAGGCCTCCCAACTGTCTTTCCGCTTCAACGGGGTGAGCATCGCGTCGCGGCAACCGACCAAAACCGGCCACGTGGACGTCGCGTCGTCGGCCCTGGCCAGCCGGTTCCATTGCGAGGCGGCCAACAGGCCCAGCGATGCGTCGCCGGCATACGCTAAAAAATCTCTCCGCGAGACGTTGTCGCGTTGGGTGGAAAACGGCCGTGTCGTGCGAAAATTCATGGTCTGCAATCTCCGAAAAAGTAGGGAACCGGCCGCGAGCAGATCGCCGCCCGTGTCGCAACGGGTTTTGGGGACGATTTCGACGTACTCGACGGGGTTGGGGGTGTTGGTAGGCTGGGTAAAAGCGACGCGCGACAATTGTTGAATTATGAGCGTTCGAAAACGACGGGTCAAGTAAAAATATGGCGTCTGGCTTTGTGTATCTTTCCTATCTTGCCTGCTTGTTGCACGTAGGACGAACGGAAAAAAACTTCCTACGGGCCGACAGGGCGATTCGGCCGATGAGTAGAACAAGAGCGGCTGCGCCTTCAGGACCTGGCAAGGAAGGCGCTTTGGGCGAATGACTAAATTGAGAGAGATTGGGTGGCAAGTCATGGCAAAAATCATTCCCGTCTTGGCCTGTGCGGTTCTTTCGATCGGCGGCTGGATGTCCGCGGCCGTCGGAGCGACCGACGACGTTTTGGAACAAAAGGCGTTGAAAGTTCTTGACTTGGTTCGGCCGGAGACGGGCGAAAAGCCGCCGGTGGTGTCCCGAATGGCCTTGGACCCCAGCGGCAAAATGTTGGCCGTGGTGGGCGACGATCATGTCGTCCGCGTATTGGATGTTTCGAGCGGCGTGGTGTTGGCGCGGCGAAAATGGCACGCCGACTGGGCCAAGGCGGTCGCATTTCGCCCGGATGGCAAGGTGTTGGCCACGGCCGGCGACGATCGTCAGGTCGGGCTTTGGAGTCCGACCACGTTGGATCGTCCGCAATTTTTGGACAAGGAGCCGCGCGCGATTTACGGGCTGGCCTACAGCGGCGACGGATTGACGTTGGCCACGGTCGGCTTCGACGACAAGATTCGGATGTATGAATGCTTGAAGGGCAAGTTGTTGTGCGAACAGCCGGCGCCGGGATCGGACATCCGCGCGCTTTGTTTCTCGCCCGACGGCACGCATCTGGCCATCGCGGGCCGCAGCGGCTTGGTTCGCGTCGTGGTCGGGGCGGAATGCAAACAGGTGCTCAACGTTCAGGCCTCGCCGCGACGGATTTGCGCGTTGGCCTACTCGCCGGACGGAAAGGTTTTGGCCGCCGCCGGTCAACAGCGGATCGTGCGGCTGTTGGACGCCGCGACCGGCAAGACGCTGTTCGATCTGCCGGAGCGATCGGGCGAAGTGATGGCGCTTTGTTTCTGCGGGCCGAACTTGTTGGCCTCGGCCGGCAGCGGCAACGTGATTCACATCTGGGACATCGCGGCGCAGCGCGAACGATGCCAGTTGGTCGGCCACACCGGTTCGATCACAACCTTGGTTTTCCATCGCGACGCGGCGATGTTGATTTCCGGCGGTTACGACACCACGGTTCGGCTGTGGAGCGTCGCCAATGAGAACGTGGAGAAAATGACTCGCCGTTGACCGTTGCCAGCGACGGCCCCGGAAGGATATTGAGACATCGACACGGAGGTTGACGTGGGTTTCTTCTTCAAAACGCATTCGAAACACGGCGTTTCCAAGCCGCATGGCAAAAAATTCCTGCCGGCCCGATCGCGGTCGCGCGTGTGCCGGATCGAACCGCTCGAGTCGCGGCAGCTTCTGTCGGCCTCGGCGATGATCCAGGTCGGCGCCACATATTTGGAGGACTGCAACGGCGACGAGGTGCTCAGCTTCCTGCAGGGAACCACGACCCAGGTGGCCGACATTTTTCAGGTCGGTTACGCCAGCAGCGCGCAAAACACGCAGTTAACCAAGCTGGTCATCAACCTGGGCGAGGCCACGATCTTCGACGTCGCCTCCGGCGATTCGATCGGCACCGACGCCGACGGCAGCTTTGGGCTAAAGGTCCTTTCCTACGGCACAAACGACGGCCACGACGGCTTTCAGATCGATTGGTCGAAGTCGGGCGTGTCGGCCGACGGCTCGCAATTGGTCTTGTACGTTAGCGGCTGGGACGCCGGCGAGACGCTCGTCTTCACGGTCGACGTGGATGAAGGCGATTCACCGACCGCCGACGGCGGCGAATTGGACGGCACCGATTACGGCAAATTCCAATTGCCGGGCGCGTCCTTGGTCGCTTCGTTCGTCACGCCGGGCATGGAAGATCGGACCACGGATCCGATTGATTTCCATTGCTATGAAAATCGAAACGACGAGTTCTTTGAGGGCACGGATCTTTACGGCAAGCTGCCCGACAAATTGTATTCGAACGACGTCGCCCAAGCGTACACGCCCGACAGCCGACAGGACGCCGGCTATCAGCCGGTCAACACGGCGTGCGCCTACGCCTCGGTCGAACAAAAGCCGCTGTCGTCGATCAGCGGCTACGTCTACGAAGATCTCAACGGCAACGGCCAATACGACGCCGGCGAGGGCCTTTCCAATTTCACCGTGACGCTTTACGACTCCGGAAACAACGTCGTCAATTCCTACACGACGAAGGACGCCGACGACGGCTATTACATTTTCAAAAACCTCGCCGACGGGACCTACCAGGTCGTCGAAACGCAACGAAGCCAATACGCCGACGTCCGCGCCACCACCGAAGACGGCATGGTCTCCACGGTCAATGACATCCGCGCCATCACGGTCGATTCGCAAGACAGCGTCAACAATAATTTCGTCGAAACGCAGTTCTCGATCGACGGCCACGTCTATTACGACGCCGACGGCGACGGACGATTCGACGCGGGCGAAGGCATCGCCGGCGTCACCGTCACGCTGTACAACGCGAAGAACGAACCGATCGCCAGCCACACGACGACCACCGCCGACGACGGCTATTACAAGTTCGACGACCTCGGGCCCGACACCTATCGCGTGGTCGAAGGGTCGGTCGCCGCGCTGGGATATCTCGAAGGCAACACCTACGCCGGCACGATCCTCAACACCGAAGTGGGCGACGATTTGGTCAACAACACGATCTCGTCCATTCTGTTGGACGATCGCTACACGACCGGCGCGACGTTCGACAACTCGGCCGAAAACTACGACTTCACCGAAGTGCTGGCTACGGGGATCAGCGGCCGCGTGTTTGTCGATTCCAACGGCAACAGCAAGTACGACACCGGCGAGACGATCTTGTCGAAGGTGACGGTCTATTTGTTGGACGCTTCGGGCAAGGTGATCGACACGACCACGACCGGCACGGACGGCATGTACGACTTCACCGGTCTGAAGCCCGGCGCGTACAGCGTCGTGGAAATCTCAAACGCCGACGCCGGCGCGTTGCTGGCGGCCTATTTGGAAGGCGGCACCGGCGTTGAATATACTTCCGGCGGCACCCCGACCGGCGTCAACAGCATCCTCAACGTGACGCTGGCCGCCGGCGTGAGCGGCTTCAAATACGACTTTTACGAACTGCTGCCGGCCACCATTTCCGGCTACGTGTTCCAGGACGGTTCGACCCTGATGTTGCAGTCCGGCGAAGCGTTCACCAATCCCAACGCGTACGGTTACGACGGCAGACTCACGTCCGACGACACCCGGTTGTCGACCGGCGTGACGCTCTACCTGTACGACGGCGAAGGCAACCTGGTCACCACCACGTCGCCCGACGCCAACGGATATTACAAATTCACGGGCCTGTACGCCGGGTCGTATTCGATCGTCGCGCGATTCAATTCGACGGCGTATGCCGCGTACTATGCCGGCGTCGACACGGTCGGCACCAACGGCGGCACGGCGGCCAATACGTACAATTACTCGACGCTCGACGCGGCCACGCTCAGCCAGTTGGCCGCGCTCGGCGTGACGGTCGATGTCACGGATCGGACGATTTTGCAGGTGACCGTGGCCACAGGCCAATCGGCCGAGCAGTACAACTTCAGCGAAGTGTTGGTGCAGTCCAGCACGACGCCGCCGGTTGTGCCGCCGACCGAGCCGCCGACGTTCCCCGAATGGCCCACGCCGGAGCCTTACGTTCCGCCCGAGGTCTATTGGGGTTCGTACGCCGTGGCCATCGAGCAGCCCCCGACGTTGATGTCCGGCGGCGCCGGCGGACCAGGCGGTTATAGCTGGCACTTGAGCGTCATCGACGCCGGGCAGCCCAGAGCCGACATCTCCTCCGACGGACTGACCAGCCAGACCGATCGGTCGCTGTACAGCGCGGTTTCGTGGAGCGGCGGCAGCATGGATCAAGGCGAATGGGTGTTGGCCGACGAAAACGGCAACCCGATCAAGCGGGCCCGATTCGGCCGGAACGGCGCCATTCCCGTCACCGGCGATTGGAACGGAAGCGGCGTAACCAAAGTCGGCGTGTTCCTGGCCGGCCAGTGGTTTTTGGATCTCGACGGCGACGGCGTTTGGGACAACGTGGACCTTTGGGCCAAACTCGGCAAGGCCGGCGATCAACCGGTCAGCGGCGACTGGAACGGCGACGGCAAGACGGACATCGGCATCTACGGTCAGGCGTGGGTCGGCGACATCAAGGCGATTTTGGCGGAGCCGGGCCTGCCGGACGCTCAGAATCCGCCGACCATCGGCCGTCCGAAAAACGTCCCGCCCGATCCGGCCGACGCGGCGGTCGATCGTCGCATCATGAAGAAGGGCGACACCGGGTCGTCGCGAACCGACGTGATCGACCACGTGTTCGAATACGGCACGAAGGGCGATCGCGCCGTCACTGGCGATTGGAACGGCGACGGCATTTACACCGTCGGCGTCTTCCGCGGCGGCCGATGGTTTTTGGACATGGACGGCGACGGTCGCTGGAGCGACGGCGACTTGACCGTCGATTTCGGCCAAGAAGGCGACCTTCCCGTCGTGGGCGATTGGACCGGCGACGGCGTCTCGAAGCTCGGCGTCTTCCGCAACGGCAAGTTCATTCTCGACACGAACAACAACCATCAAATTGACGCCACGGACAAGGTGTTCGAGTTGGGTCAAGCCGGCGACCGTCCGGTCGTGGGCGATTGGACCGGCAACGGCGTCGACAAGGTGGGCGTTTACCACGATGGCGGCGGAGAGGCCCCGTTGCAGGCCGCTCGCAGCACCGCCACGCGGTGACGTAGACATTAAGGAACCGCAGAGGCACGCGGATGGACGCGGATGGCAAGACGATCGTGTTGCGTCGCACAAAACGAAGATGAAATCAGTCGCAGCAGGGTCTTGTGGCCAAAATAGAGAAGACTCGGCGTGGCGTTGCCAATCCGCCGCCATTCGGTAAGGCACTTCTGAAAAACGACAAAAAAATCCGCGTTCATCCGCGTGCATTTGCGGTCCCCTTTTTTCGGGGCTGTTGCCGTGATGACGTTCGCTTTGGCGACCTGTTTGTCGGTCTTTGTTGCTCGCGGTCCCTGATTGTCACCCCGTTGCGGTATCTTCCAGATCGCGAATTCTGTTGACTTTTGACGGGTTTTGGATTGGAATGGAGGGAGAGGCAAGCGGGTCAAAATTGGGCGGGGCCTGCTTTTATCGAATCCGATCCCCTCGGATGGTTGGTCTGCGGTGGCGAGGGACAGGAAAGAGGTCACATGAAACGGCCCTTCTCGGTTGGCTACACGTTGGTTGAAATTCTGATGGCGACGGTGCTGTCGCTGTTGCTGCTCGGCGCGGTCGTGCGGATGTTTGGCGACGTGGGCCGCGGCATCACGGATTCTCGAGCGCTTCTGGAGTCGGCCGATCGGTTGCGTCTGGCCGCCGCGCGTCTGCAACAAGACTTGGCCGGCGTGACCGTGACGATGAGCCCGCCCCGAAAGCCCGAAAACAACGAGGGCTATTTTGAGTATATTGAAGGCCCGGTGGGAAGGCCGCCGCTTGGGGTGACGTCCAACATGCAGTTGCCCAGCAGTGTTGCTCAAAATACGATCGACACGTCGCTGTCGGATCATGACGACAAAACGGTTGGCGATTTCGATGACATTTTGATGTTCACGACGCGCAGCGTCGGGCGGCCGTTTGTCGGGAAGCACTACAATACGGTGACGACTCAAACCGAGTCCGTTTCATCCGAAGTGGCCGAGGTGGCGTGGTTTTTGCGGGGCCGAACGCTCCATCGGCGAGTGCTCTTGGTCCAGCCGAGCCTTACGGTTTCCAATACTGCGGCAGGCTTTTACACACGGAACGACATTTCGGTGCATTGGGATGGCACCAACGTTGTTCCTAACACATTGGGCAATTTGACGGCACGCGAGAATCGGTATGCGCATCCAACCAATTTTCCTCCGACAAACAACGCCTATTTCTCCTGGAAGGCGACCCCCACAGGTTCACTTTATTTCCCCACGCTCCCAACGCTCAATGAGTGTTCAGGATCCAGCAGCTCCGGAACCGCCTGGGCGGTCAATCAATCAACGAGTTCTACGGCGACATCCGGCACGCTCGATTTTTGGTCCAACGACGGCGGCAAGAATTGGTTGACCGACTACGCCTTGACGGGAGGCACCGGAACCCGCGTTGCCGACGATGTGATCCTCACCAATGTCATTGGTTTTGACGTCAAAGCATGGGACCCGACGGCGGGCGCCAATAATACGGGAGCCTACGTGGACCTCGGCTATAATAACAGCTTGGCAACGGCACTTAGCGGTTTGGGCAAGTCCAATTCTGGATTGTTGGCGACCAGCGCCACATCGCGGGTCTACGACACCTACTCGACCAGCCACGAAAATCCCAACGGAAGCGACGGGTTTGACAACGATGGCAACGGCATTGTCGATGATGACGACGAAAAGGCGCTGTCTGGCCACGGCATTCCTCCCTATCCGATTCCGTTGCGGGGCATTCAGGTCAAGATTCGGGTGTTCGAGCCCGATAGCCGTCAAGTCCGCGAAGAGACGGTCATTCAAAACTTCTTGCCGCAGTGATCGGCGGCACGTCGGATTCTCCTAATTCTCGGCCGGAATGGTGGCATGTTTTGCGCGACTGCGCGAGGTTGTAAAAGTCGTGCATCTTCCGGGAAGTCATTGGCCCCCGACTCTTTCAAGCGAAGCCGGCCGATGACCTCGTGGTTCGCCATAGTTGCGGATTACAAAAAAATCCGTATGATAGAGGGGATTGGGAGGTGACAACTCGTGAACTCTCTGTGGCTGGTGATTACGGCGTTGGCGGCGTTTCTGGTCGCTTATCGGTTTTACGGGGCGTTCTTGGCGGCGAAGGTGGCGGTGCTGAACGACGCCCGAATCACGCCGGCCCATCGGCTTCGCGATGACGTCGACTACAGCCCGACGCGGCGTCTGGTGCTGTTCGGCGTGCATTTCGCCGCGATTGCCGGTCCAGGACCTTTGATTGGTCCGGTGCTGGCCTCTCAGTGGGGGTATTTTCCCGGGTTTTGTTGGATCGTGATCGGGGCCTGCGTCGCCGGCGGCGTTCATGATTTCGTCATCCTGCTGGCCTCCGTTCGGCAAGACGGTTTGTCGCTGCCGAAAATCGCCCGCAATCTGCTCGGCCCGCTGTCGGGCATCACCACGACGCTGGCTACGTTGTTCATCATCATCGCCACGTTGGCGGGCGTGGGCATGGTGGTCGTCAAGGCGTTGGGCGAGAGTCCCTGGGGATTGTTTACGATCATCATTACGATTCCCGCCGCGCTGATCACCGGGTTTTGGATGAACGTGATTCGTCCGGGCCGTATCGCCGAGGCGTCGATGATCGGCGTTACGCTGGTGTTGGTCGGCGTGGTGATGGGCAAGCCGTTCGCCGAGTCGGCCTTCGGTCCGTATCTGAAATTGAGCGAATCGACGTTGTCGATCTTGCTGCCGACCTACGCGGCGATCGCCTCGATTCTGCCGGTGTGGGTGTTGTTGTGCCCACGCGATTATTTGAGTTCGTACATGAAGATCGGCGTGATCGCGTTGATTGGCGTGGGGTTGTTCGCGGCCCAGCCCATGTTGAACATGCCCGCCGTGACGCCGTTCATCCATGGCGGCGGTCCGGTCGTCGGCGGCACGGTGTGGCCGTTCGTGTGCATCGTGATCATGTGCGGGGCGTTGTCGGGGTTCCATGCGTTGATCGCCTCGGGCACCACGCCGAAAATGATCGACCGCGAGTCGGACATTCGGCCGATCGGCTACGGCGGAATGTTGTTGGAGGGGTTCGTGTCGATCACGGCGTTGGTGGCGGCCTGTGCGTTGGAGCCCGGCGACTATTTCAAGATCAACACCGATCAGGCGCGCTATCCGCAAATGACGCGGATGATGCGCGAGAAGCTGCCGCTGGAAAAATACGAAAAGATGTTCGTTCCCAAGCAGTTCGACACATTCGAGCGGGAGATTTGCACCGAAGGCGAGCGGCTGGGCGGACGCACGGCCGGCGCGGTCACGTTGGCCGTCGGCATGGCCAAGATCTTTTCCAGCCTGCCCGGCATGCAGCATTTGATCGCCTACTGGTACCGGTTCGTCGTGATGTTCGAGGCGCTTTTTATCTTAACGCTGTTGGAAACCGGCACGCGCGTGGCGCGGTTCGTGTTTCAGGACACCGTGACGCAGTTGATGCCTCAGCGGCTGGCCGAGCGGCAGCCGGGCTGGCTCAAGTGGGTTTTGAACGTGTCGATGAGCGTGTTGGTGTGCTTTTTGTGGGGCTATTTGCTGTACACGGGCAACATCGACCGGTTGTGGCGCATGATGGGCATCGCCAACCAACTGCTGGCGGTCATCGCGCTGGCCATCGGTACGACGTATCTGCTTCAAAACGCGCCGAAGCGGGCGTACGCCCTGTGCACGGCGATTCCGCTGGCGTTCGTGGTGGTGACGGTTTTTACGGCTGGCATCGAGAGCATCCAATCGTGGCGGCAAGAGGCGTCGCTGTTGGTCGAACAGTTGGCCGATCCGAGCGCGGCCGCCGCGACATTGAAGGAAATCGGCGCGAAGTTGTTTTCCGTCCGGCTCACGTGCGTTATTGCGGCGGCGATGCTTGTGCTGAGCGGCTTGATCATCGTCGACGCGCTGCGACGCTGGTGTTCGATGTTGTGGGGGCGAGCGGCCCAAAAATCCGAGTGACCACTCGCAAGGTTTTGCATTCTCGGCCAATCCAGACGAGTAAGACACCATGGCCCAGGCAGATGGTTCCCGAGAGGTGTGGGGCTCGCGAGTTGGCATCATCATGGCTGTGATGGGCAGCGCGGTCGGGTTGGGCAACTTCCTGCGTTTTCCGGGCCAAGCCGCCCAATATGGCGGCGGCGCCTTCATGATCCCCTATTTCATCGCCTTCTTGTTGCTGGGGTTGCCGATTGCGTGGGTGGAATGGTCGATGGGCCGCTTCGGCGGCTCGCGAGGGTTCAATTCGTCGCCGGGCATTTTTCGGGCCGTCTGGCCCAACCGCTTCTCGCCTTATCTGGGCGTGCTGTCGCTGGTCGTGCCCGTGGGCATCTATATGTACTACGTCTACGTTGAGGCGTGGTGCTTGGCCTACGCGGTTCGTTATCTGGTCGGCCAGATGGATTTCGGAACGGCTCCGGCGGCGTATCAAAAGTTTTTCGGCGATTTCGTCGGCATCACCGGCAACGGTGACGCCCTGATGATCGAGGGCGAGGGCATTCTCGGCTCGGCTGTCTTCTTTCTGGCTCTGTGCTTTTGCATTAATTTTGTGCTGATCTATCGGGGACTGACCAAGGGCATCGAATGGTGTTGCACCTGGGCGATGCCGCTTCTGGTGGTTTGCGCGATGATCGTTCTGGGCCGGGTGTTGACGCTTGGCACGCCGGACGCTGCGAAGCCGGACCAGAATCTGCTCAACGGGCTGGGCTGCATTTGGAATCCGAGTACGGCGAAGGCCTCGCTTTGGGAAAGCCTCGCGAAACCGGAGGTGTGGTTGGCCGCGGCCGGACAGATTTTCTTCTCGCTGTCGGTTGGACAGGGGATCATGGCGACGTACGCCAGCTATTTGCGCCGGGATGACGACATCGCGTTGTCGAGTTTGACGGCGGCGGCCGGCAACGAGTTTTGCGAGGTGGTTCTTGGCGGCATGATCACGATTCCCGCGGCGTTCGTGTTCTTGGGATACGGCTTCGTCCAGAATCCGCCCGGCACGTTCGGCATGGGCTTCGTCGCGTTGCCGAACGTGTTCAACCAGATGGTTGCCGGGCCGTTTTTCGGGTTCCTGTTCTTTTTGTTGTTGTTCTTGGCCGCGTTGACTAGTTCGCTTTCGATGTTGCAGCCGGCCATTGCACTGTTGGAGGAAGGATTGGGGCTGAAGCGCAAGGCTTCGGTGGCGATGCTTGGGTTTATCACGGCCGTGGGATCGGCGTTCGTGGTCTTCTTCTCAAAAGACCTGAAGGCGATGGACACCTTCGATTTTTGGATCGGCACGTTCGCGATTTTCGTCCTGGCTACGATTGAAGTGTTCTTGTTCACGTTCGGGATGGGGGTCGATCGCGGTTTTGACGAACTCAATCGCGGCGCGGAAATCCGCATCCCGCGAATCTTCAAGTTCATCATCAAGTACGTCTCGCCCGTCTATCTGCTGACGATCTTTTGTTGCTGGTGTTACAAGGAATTTTTCAACACCGAGACGGCGACGCGATGGGCGGAAATTCAGTCGAGCCAAGTGGTGCGATTCTCCCTGGGCTTTATCGTTTTGATGGGCGTCTTCTTTGCGATTTTGATCGGCCAATCCGCCAAACGGTGGAAGGCGGCGGATCGGGTTAATCCGGAGGTCATTCCATGACGTGCGGCGGTTGGATCGCGATGACGATCGGGGTCGGCGGCGCCATGTTGCTGCTGGCGTGGTGCGTCTACAAGGTGATGGCCACTCCGGGCTCCACTGAACGGCTGCATTCGCAGGCCGACATCGAGACGCCGGATATCGAAAAAGACTGACCCTGTTCACTGCAGCCCGATCGACGCCAGTTCGGGATAGTCGCCGGTCGAAACAAGTTCGAGCACCTGAAAGCCGAGTTGGAAGAAACCGCCGCCCATCGGGTTGAGATGCTTGGCCTGCGCGCGGAGGAAGACCATCTCGCCCTCGAAGAAGAATCCCAGGATCGCTTGGTCCAGCCCCCGCTGCCGATCGAGCACTACGGCCGCGCCGGTGCAGGAAAACTCCTTCGTCACCGCCGTAAACGCTTGTTTGAATTGGAGTTGGCCGTTTTCGATCGGCACGATCCAGACGACCAGCGTCAGATTGACCCGGCTGTCCGTCCGAACGTCGTCCAGCAGGGCAGCTCGCCCTTGGCAGTGGTTGTTGACCAGTTTCAGCAGGAAATTTTGAGCCCGGAGGTCTTTCCGCTTGGAAAATAAGTTCATGGGGGCAACTCCTCCGACGAAGCGTTCTAGGTAACTATAGTTCGCCAAATGGGGGGAGTCAAAGAATTCTTGGCCGACCCGTTGACGTCGCGTGTAGCGTGATGTAATTTTCCAAAACCGGCGGCCCCCCCGGTCGCGGTCGTGTTCCGATTCGATCAAGACTTGCAACCCGGCATTTTCCGATGACGTCGCGCGAACTGGTCATAAAAACTCTCAATCACGAATCCGTTCCTCGCGTTCCACGAGACCTCTGGCTTCCGACCGAAGGCTCGATTCACGCCGAGGAGTTGGCCGAAATCAATATTCGCTATCCAAGCGATCTGGTGCAGCCGGAGATTTCGCCGCCGCACGTTAAAAAGCCCGCAAAACACGACAAGTCGGGCGACTTCACCGACGCCTGGGGTTGCGTTTGGCGCGCCGCGACGCCGGATGCGACGCCGGAGTTGAAATCGTCGCCGCTGGCCGAAGCCGGTCGATCGGCCGCGTTTCAGCCGCCCGCGGATCTGTTGGATCGGGCCCGATTCGCCAAAGTGAACAAAAGTTGCCAGGCCACCCATCGGTTCGTGCTGGCGTGGTCCGAGGTCCGGCCGTTCGATCGGCTTCGGGCGTTGCGGGGCCCGGAAGCGGCGCTGGTCGATCTGGCGCGCGGTTCGAAGGACACCCGGGCGCTGTTGGCCACGTTGCACGAGACGGCGTGCAAGGAGCTCGAACTGTGGGCCGCCACGGACGTCGACGGAGTGATGTTCCGCGACGACTGGGGCGCGTCGGACGGGCTGTTGGTCGCCGCGGAGATGTGGCGGGAGATTTTCCGACCCCTGTATCGCGATTATTGCGACATTCTCCACGCGAAAGATAAGTTCGTTTTCTTCCGATCGGCCGGCAACATCCTTGACATTAGCGGCGATTTGGTCAAACTGGGGATCGACGCGATTCATTGGCAGTTGCATTTGATGGACGTCGAGCGGTTGGCCAAGCGGTATCGCGGCCGGGTGACGTTTTGGGGCGGCATGGACCCTCACCTGCTGCACACCCCCGGCTCGCCCGAGCAGTTCCGCGATTCGGTGTTGGCCGTCCGCCGTGCGTTGGATTTCGGCGGCGGCGGTGTAATCGCCCAATGCCAATGGGATCCCGGCGTTCGGGTCCAGACCATCGCCTCGCTGTTCGAGCAGTGGCTGGCGCCGCTGCCGATGCGGGCCTGAATCAAGATGTGGAACTTTCGTCATGGACGATTCGCAGACCGTTGACCTGAAAGAGCCGGCGTTGGCCGCTTTCTTGGCGTGGTTGTTGCCCGGGCTGGGGCATTGGTATCAAGGACGCCGGGCGAAGGCCGTTTTGTATTTCTGCTGCATCATGGGCCTGTTTCTGCTGGGGCTCTATCTCAGCAGCAGCCGCGACAAATGCCTCGACGGACCCGGCACGATCGGATGGGGTCGTGCGGTCTATTTCTCCTGGCGCGACGGCGATCATCGCTTGGCCTATCTATGCCAGATCGGCGTCGGCGCGCCGGCCTTGCCCGCCCTGATCCAGGCCAATCGGATGGCCAACCATCGCAAGGTGTGGTGGAACGGATTGATGGCGCCGCCGCGACTGCCCGAGGCCCCGCTGCCCGACGGCGATCCCAACGCCGACCAGCCGACGCCGAACGACCTCTACCACATGGACCACTATTTCGAGCTGGCCGGCTTCTTCACCATGATCGCCGGGCTGTTGAACGTGCTGGCGATTTACGACGCCTGGGCCGGTCCGGTCGCATCCGCGCCGACGGGCAAGAAAGACGATGAGGACCGATCTCATGCATGAATTGCCGCTGGCCGTCGCAAACCTCTGGCACGCCGACTTCTGGTACATCCTGCCCGCCGTCGCGGCGATCAGCCTGGTGTACGCCGCCACCCGGCACGAACGGATGCAGCCGATCCTGCTTCACGCGGGCCGCGTGGCCGTCTGGATTCTCGGCTTCATGTTCGCCGTCTTCGTCGTACTGGAAGCGATGAACTGGTGGGTCTGACCGCCGCCGGTTCCACCCATCAAACCGTGGTCAACGTCTCGGCGGCCGAGCGGCACAACGCGGCGGCTTCTTCGCGGGTCGGGGCCTCGGCGATCGCCCGGACGATCGGCTCGGTGTTGCTGCCGCGCACCAACAGCCATCGGTCCGGCCAATCCATCCGCAGGCCGTCGAGCCGGTCGGTTTTGGCGTCCGTAAAGCGCCGTTCCAGCGCGTCGAGCGACGCGGGCAGCTTTTCAGGCGGCAGCGACACCTTCGTTTTGACGATTTCGTAGCGCGGCAACTCGTCGGCCAACGCGCCGATCGGCATCTCGCGGGCAGCCATCGCGTCCAACAGCAACGCCATGCCGACGAAACTGTCGCGCACGTAGCCGACGCGCGGATCGATTGGGCCGCCGTTGCCTTCGCCGCCGAAAACGGCTTGATGGGCCAACATGGCGTCAACCACGTTCGCTTCGCCCACGGCCGAGCGGAAAAACGGCACGCCGTAGCGTTGGGCGATGTCTTCGGCCATCCGGCTGCTGGCGCAGTTGGCCGCGATCGGGCCCTTGCGCTCCCGCAGCACGTGATCGACGCACATGGCCAGCGTGTATTCTTCGCCGACGTAGCGTCCGGAGCGGTCGATCACTGCCAGTCGGTCGGCGTCCGGGTCTTGGCAGAATCCGACGTCGGCGCCCGCGTCGGTCACGGCCGTCAGCACGCCGGCGAGATTTTCGGCGGTCGGCTCGGCGGGATGAGCGAACTGTCCGTCGGGCTCCTCGCCCAGAATCGTGAATCGACAGGCCAACTCGTGCAGCAGTCGTCGGCCCAAGATGCCGCCCGCGCCGTGGTTGCTGTCCAACACCACGCGGAACCGGCAACGGCGAATCCGTTCGGCGTCGACCGTGGCCAGCACGGCCAGCAAATGGGTCGTGATGGTTTCGTCGCATCGCTGGCCGCCGCCGACGCGCTCTTGCGGTTGCCATGTGGGCGAGCCGTTGCGATAGCGGTCGAGCACGTCGCGGCCCGGTCCGGCGGGAATCACGCGGCCATCGGACGAAAATAGTTTGAGCCCGTTGTAGGGCGGCGGATTGTGGCTCGCGGTGATTTGGATGCCGCCCGCGGCGCCGTATTTTCGCAAAAGCACGCCCACGGTCGGCGTGGCCACGATGCCGGCGTCGATCGTCGTGCGGCCCAGGGCCTGCATGGCCGACTGCACGGCCAGCGAGAGCATCCGGCCCGACGGACGGCTGTCGCGTCCGATCAAAACGTCGCCAGGCGGCAGACTGGCCGAAAAAGCCGCGGCGTAGCGCATCGCCACCGGCGGCGTCAACGTTTCGCCCACCACTCCCCGCAATCCAGAAACGCTGATGATCGGTTCGGCCAAGATTTTTTAGACCTTTCGTTTCTTGGGACGGTTGGTCGGACCTGCGCGGCGTCAAGAAAAACGTTCGCGGACGATCGTGCGGACCTCCTGGAGCCACGCCTGTCGCTGTTCGGGCGTGCTCATAATGATCGACTCAAAGTTGCGGCGGACGAAATCGTGGATGCCGACGAAGTTGAAGACGCACGCTTTCCAGCGATTTTCCAAGGGGTCGCCGAACATGCGCAACTCATCCTCGCGAGGCGTGTTCGACGTGGTGAACACGACGGCTTTGCGGCCGGCCACCAGCGATTCGACCCCGGCGGGCCCGAACCGATAGATGACGCCCTGCCGCCAGACGCGGTCGATCCAGCCCTTCAAAATGGCCGGCGGCATCGCCCACCAGTTCGGATGCACGATCAGATAGGCGTCCGCCGCGGTGACTTCGCGGCAATGCTGCGCGACGATCGGATCGAGCGAACTGCCGCGCGGAATTTCCGAATCCGGCAGAATCGGATCGAACCGCTCGGCGTAAAGGTCGTGAAAAATCACGTCATGTCCGAGCGCGTGCAACTGCTCGACCGCCGCGTCGGCGATGGCGTGACAAAAACTGCCGGGCCGTTGATGGCCGATCAGGACGAAGACGTTCATGATGGTTATTTCACGCTCATGTCGCAACTGAGTCCGCCGGCGGCCGGCAAATAGGCGTGACGCACGTAGTCGGCCACCATCCGGTCGGCGCTGAACCGCCACGCCAGCGAACTGATCGAGTTCATCATCCGCTTGATCCAATTGCGAGGCAGGCCGTCGACGTCGCGGTCGTAATACAGCGGGATCACTTCCTCGCACAACGTGCGATACAGATCGGCGGAGTCGCGGGCGTCGGTCACGCGGTCGTCGACGTGGGAAGCGCCCTTGCCGATGGCGAACCCGTTGGCGCCGTCGTAGGCTTCCGCCCACCAGCCGTCGAGGATCGAAAGATTCAACGCGCCGTTGAGCACGGCCTTTTGGCCGCTCGTGCCCGAGGCCTCCAGCGGACGCCGCGGATTGTTCATCCACACGTCGACGCCCTGGATCAGATGCCGGCACACGTTGATGTCGTAATCTTCGACGAAGGCGATGCGGTTGGCGAACCGCGGGTCGTGCCGCAGGTTGGCGATGCGCTGGATCAACTGTTTGCCGGGCTCGTCGGCCGGATGGGCCTTGCCGGCGAAGATGATCTGGAGCGGCCGCTGCGGGTCGTTCACCATCGCCGCCAGACGGTCGATGTCGCCGAGGATCATCGCCGCCCGCTTGTACGTGGCGAAACGCCGGGCGAAACCGAGCGTCAGAATGTTGGGGTCCAAAATGTTTCGGGCCGCCTCGACCGCCTCGTCGCTCTCGCCGCGACGTCGGCACTGTCGGCTGACGCGGCGGCGCACGAACGCCAGCAGCAGATTTTTCAGCGCGTAGTGCGTTTCCCAAAGCTCGCCGGGGTCGATTTCAAAAATGGTCTGCCACACGTCGGGCTCGCCCATCCGTCGCATCCAGTTGGCCGGGAAGTAGCGGTCGTAAAGCTGCTGCATCTGCCAGGCCAGCCAGCTTTCGATGTGGACGCCGTTGGTGATATGTCCGATGGGGATTTCTTCCTCGACGCGCCACGGCCACAGATGAGCCCACATCCGCCGAGTGACGTGCCCGTGCAGGCTGCTCACCGCGTTGGCTTTGCGCGACAGCTTCAGGCCCAGCACGGTCATGCAGAACGTTTCGTGCTCGTTTTGCGGCTCGACGCGCCCGAGGCCCATCAACTGTTCGGTCGAGATGCCCAATTCGTCGCGCAGCGGTCCGAGATGTTCTTCGATCAGATTGCGATCGAACCGGTCGTGACCGGCGGGCACGGGCGTGTGCGTGGTGAAGACGGTGTGCTGGGCCACCTGGCGCAGCGCGGCGTCGAAGCTGAGTCCGTCGTCCTTCATGCGCATCCGAATGGCCTCGAGCGTGGCGAACGCGCTGTGGCCTTCGTTCAGGTGATAGACGCCGGGCGTGATGCCCAGGGCCCGCAAGGCGCGAATGCCGCCCACGCCCGCCACCAGTTCCTGACGCACCCGCGTGCGATTGTCGCCGCCGTAGAGCCGGGCGGTCAATTCGCGGTCTTCGGGGCTGTTGCCCGGCACGTCGCAATCCAACAAATACAGCCGCACCCGTCCGACGCGCATCAGCCACACTTTGGCTAGCAGCTTGCCGGTTCGGGTGTCGATCCGGATGGTGATGGGTTTGCCGTCGGCGCCCAAGGCGGGCTCCATCGGCAGGTTTTCGACTTTCGTGTCGAGGTATTCTTCGTTTTGCCAGCCGTTGATGTCGAGGTGTTGTTTGAAATAGCCCTGGTCGTAAAACAGTCCGACGGCCACCAGCGGCACGCCCAGCCCGCTGGCGCTTTTGATGTGGTCGCCCGACAACACGCCCAAGCCGCCGGAATAGACCGGGACGGATTCATGGACGCCGAACTCCAACGAGAAATAGGCGACCGGCATCGAGCCCAACACGCCGGAATGGGTGCGGCTCCAAGGGGGCGTTTCCGCCATATATTCCTTCAGACGGCGAAAGGCCTGGTTGATGCGGCTGTAGAGCACCAACTCGGAGGCTCGCATCTCCAGCCGTTCAGGGGTGAACTCCGACAGCAGGGCGATTGGATTATGGTCCAACTGGCGCCAGCGGATCGGGTCCAGATCGCGGAACAAATTGATCACTTCGGCGTGCCAGCTCCACCAGAGATTTCTGGCTAAAGCGATGCACTTGTCGTAAAGTGTTTCAGCCGTAAGTCCAAACGCCGCAGGACGTTGCGGCGCACGTTCGGAAGCGGTTTCAACCGAGCTCATAGGAACCTGCCATGGCAAAAGATTGATCCATCCCATTGGGAACGTCCTATTATAGCGACGTGGCCGACGGCAGGCGACCCCAACTCAGACCCCGCGCGGCGCGCCAGCGACCTGATCCCAATAGGGCGACAGACGCCGTACGTTGGCGACCATTTCGGGAAACACCTCGATGATGCGATCCACGTCGGCCTCGGTATTGTAGCGGCTGAAGCTGAAACGGATCGAACCCTGCACGGCGGCCTCCGGCACCCGCATCGCCCGCAACACGTGCGAAGGCTCCAGCGAGCCTGACGTGCAGGCCGAGCCGCTCGACGCGCAGATGCCGTACTCGTTCATCTGGAACAACAGCGACTCGCCCTCGACGCAGTGGCACGAGACGTTCAACGTGTTGGGCAGCCGAGGAGCGCCGCGGCCGTTCACCTCGATATACGGCACGCGCCGCTCGATCTCGCGTTCGAGCCGATCTCGCATGCCGCGGACGCGCGTGTTCTCGTCGTCAAACCCGTCGGCGGCCAGCTCGAGCGATTTGGCCAGTCCGACGATGTACGGGACGTTTTCCGTGCCCGCCCGACGCCCGGACTCTTGATGGCCGCCGATCAGATACGGACGGCAGCGGACGCCTCGCTTGAGATACAACGCGCCGACGCCTTTCGGGGCGTGAATTTTGTGGCCGGAGAACGACAGCAGATCGATGTTCGGAAAATCGCGGCGCAGGTCGATCGGGATCTTGCCGACCGATTGCGTTGCGTCGGTGTGAAAAATGATCGCGGGATCCGTCTCCTTGGTCAGCCGCGAAAGCTGCTCGATCGGGAACACCACACCGGTTTCGTTGTTGGCGTGCATGATGCTCACCAACAGCGTGTCGGGCCGTAAGGCGCGGATGAACTCGCCCAGGTCGAGGTTGCCTTGGCGATCGACGCCCAAAAAAGTGACGTCATAGTCCATGCGGGCCAGCTCGCGGCACACCTCCAACACGGCCGGATGCTCGACCGCCGTGGTGATGACGTGCCGGCGATTGGGATTCGCCCGAACCACGCCGAAAATCGCCGCGTTGTCGCTTTCCGAGGCGCAACTGGTGAACTCGATCTCGCCGGGGTCGGAAAGGCCGAAGAATCGGGCGGTCGTCTGCCGGGCGTCCGCGATGGCGTGGGCGACCTTCTTGGCCGGTTCGTACATCGAACTGGCGTTGAAATATTCGGTCGTCAAGAACGGCGACATCGCCGCGACGACTTCCGGAGCCACCGGCGTGGTGGCGTTGTTGTCGACATAGACTACGTTCACGAAAAAAACCTCACACGTCAATGACCCGAATCCGTTCGTCCACCATTTCCTTCAACGTTCGCTCGACCAGCATCCGCAATGTTTGGCTGGCGTTTTGACAGCCTTGGCACGCGCCGGTCAGACGGCAGTAGACCAACGTGCCCTTGATGTCCACGATCTCTACGTCGCCGCCGTCCTGACGCAGCATGGGCCGCACGTACTGCTCGAAGGCGTTTTCGATCTTCTTGTCGAACTGATACGTCGACATCGGCGGCTCGGCCGGCCCGCTGGGCTCGACCGCTTCGACCGGCGCCGCGCCGAGTACGGGCAGCCGCACGGCCGGTTTCGGCGACGACGGTTTCGTGCCCCACGTTTCGTCCAGCAGGTCCTGCAATCCGCCGGGCACGTGGTGGCACGACATGCACGCCCCGCCGGCCTTGATCGCGCCGGTGATCTCGGCGATCGTGTGCAAGTTCAATTCCTTGATCTTCCGCCGGATGTACGGCTCGCTCAGCGAAAAACACTTGCAGACGATCCGGCCGTCGGCTTTTTCGTCGGCGTGCAAGTCGATGCCGAGGCTTTTCAGATCGACGCCGCGTCGCTGGGCCCAATTGAACACGGCCGCTTCGAGGGCTTCGGCGCCCATGACCGAGCAGTGGATCTTCTGACGCGGCAGGCCCTCAAGATATTTGACGATGTCCTGGTTGGTGATTTTGAGCGCTTCGATCGGCGTGAAATGGCCCTGCTCGATGATCGCGCACAGCGCTTCGGACGCCGCGATGGCTGACGTGCAGCCGAACGTCAAATAGCGGGCCTCGGTGATGACGTCCTTGGTGGGGTCGGTCGGGTGCCGCTCGACGCGGAACGTGAATCGGATGGCGTCGCCGCAGGACAATGAGCCGTGTTCGCCCAGCCCGTCCGGGTTGTCCACTTCGCCCAAATGCGTCCCGGGCTTGCCATGCACGGCGTCCATGAAGAGTTGCTTGGTCTTCTCGCTATAATCCCACGCCATCGCGTCGCTCCGATCCTTTTCTACAAAAAAACTACTCCTTATTAGTCTACGCTTGTCGACCACCCCCGACAATGGGGACGCGACGAAGCCGCGGAATATCGCCAATTTCCGGTGTTTTTCAAACGCCCAGCAGCTTGGCCGTGGCGAGCCATTGCAGTTGGCCTTCGCCGAGTTTTGGCGGGTCGTCGAAGCGGATGGCCGCCGCCGCGCCTTTGGCCAGTCGAATCGTCCCGCCGGCGTCGCCGATCAACGCGGCGGTCCATAGCTCCACGTCGGGGGCGTGGCCAACCCACGCGATTTGCTTGAATTCCCGCGACTCCCGCACGGTCCACTGCCACAGGGCTTTTGCATCGCCGCCCGATCGCAGACTGTCCAGCTCGACGATGTCGACGCCGCCGGCCGCATCGGCCAACAGGTTCGCGGTCTCGACGCATCGGGTCAAGGGACTCGTGGCGATCAGCTCGGGCGCGGCGCCGCCGGCCACCAGTCGTCGCGCCATTTCCGCGAATCGCTTTCGACCGTCGTCGCTCAGCGGTCGCAAGGCGTCGTCCAACGAGTCACGATCAACGGCCCAGGCGTGTCGAAGAATGTAAAGGTCCATAAGAAGGGGCTAGGGATTAGAGGCTAGGGGCTAGAGAGGATGAATCGCTTGCGATTTTGCACAGGCCTTTTATTTGACTCTCCACCAGTCGCGTTCTTCGATTGGGAGATTTTTTTTTGCTTCCGCCACATCTTGTCGAAAACGTTTCGCGTCTTCGGGATATCCGGCCGTGGGCTGCAACCCCGGGACGCGGCGTCGCCAAAAATCGTTCAAGGCCCGCATGGCCGCCTCGCGCAGATACTTTGAAGCCATCGAGGCCAACGCCACGGGCAGGCATGCCTCGGCCTTGGCGCGAAAACAAAACTCGATTCGGCGTTCCGGCGGTCCGAACCGATAAACGCTCCGCTTGCGCGATTCACCGTGAATCTCGATGAAACGGTCGGGAAAATATTCGGCCAGCAGCGGGGCGTAGCGATTCCGTCCGCCATGTTTGTCGCAAACGACCGAGACGCGGTCCGAGGGCAGCGCGTCGACGGCCTGAACGATCAGCCGCAAGGTTTCGTGCGACAGCGCCGCGCCTTTCGACTCGTTTTGCTCGACCACGCGGTTGAACTCCGGCTCGAAAACCACTCGGCTTCGCATCGACATCAGCCGCACGCCGGCCGCGCTCATTCCGCGGCGCAGCGTTTCGACCACCGCCGGCATGTCGTCCGTGCGGTCGTCGATCGGCGTCGACTCGTCGTAATCGCGATACCACGGGATCGAAGCCATGGCGTCAATCGCATCGGGCGAGAGCGTTTGCCAAAGCGCGCGCCATGTCTTGGGGCAAGCGTCCAACAAACCCAAGGCCGCCCAAAGCCCCCGTTCGAGATGTTGCAGGCCTTTGCCCGACGCATAGAGCTTTTTGGAATCGCCCATCCACACGCCGGGCTCGCGGCGGTTCGACGCGACGACGCGTTGGAGCCGGTCGAAAAGTTCCTCGCCGCCGACGCCGTCGGGCGATTGCCACACGGTGGCCGAAATGACCAGCGGTCCGAGGTTCGGTCCAAAACCCGCTTCATCGGTTCCGATCAGATATCCCATGCCGTAGCAGCGTAGCACGAGCCCGCCGAGCTGGCAAGCCGCAACGGTTGAACGCCGGTCTCCAAAACGATACGCTGAAAGGATGCTCAAAATCATTCAACGGACGCCGCCGGGTCGCGGCGCGGTGGCCACATTGCGGATCGAAGGGCCCGACGCCGTCGTCGCGGTCGATGGGCGTTTTTACGCCCGCAACGGCCGCCGTCTCGCCGATCAACCGACGGATCGGCCGCTCTTGGGACATTTTGGCGATCCGCAGGGCGAAGAGATCCTCGTGCGGCGCTGCGCGGACGGCGCCGTCGAATTGCACGGTCATGGCGGGTCGGCCGCCGTGGCGATGATCGAACGGTCGCTGGCCGACGCCGGCGCGCAGCGCGTCGCGTGGCGAGAGCAAGCGTCGTCCGTGGCGATCGCGCTGGCCGACGCGCCCACGTTGCGGACCGCCTCGATTTTGTTGGATCAAATGCACGGGGCGCTGGAGCGAGAATGCGAGGCCATTCGCTCGGAGATGGCCGGCGGACGAATCGAAGCGGCCCGACGGCGGATCGACGCGCTGCTGGCCCGCGCGGCGCTCGGCCGCCACTTGACGCGACCATGGCGGGTGGTCGAGGCCGGGCCGGTCAACGCCGGCAAAAGCAGTCTGATCAACGCGCTGGCCGGTTTTGAGCGGGCGATCGTTCACCCGACCCCCGGCACGACGCGCGACGCCGTGACGGTCGTGATGGCCGTCGACGGTTGGCCGGTCGAATGGTGCGATACGGCCGGGCTGCGCGCCGGCGGCGACGCGACGGAGCGGGCGGGCGTCGCGCTGGCCTGCGAACGTCTCGCGCAAGCGGATCTGATCTTGCTGGTGTTCGATCTGAGCGCGCCCTGGTCGGCGGAGGACCAAGCGTTGGTCGATCACTGGCCCGAGGCGCTGGTGGTCTACAACAAATACGACTTGGCGACGTCGCTCGACGATCGTCCGCCGGGTCTTCGCGTGAGCGCGTTGCGCGGCGACGGGCTGACGGATTTGTTGGCGGCCGTTTCGGGGCGGCTCGTGCCCGATCCGCCGGCGGCCGGCGAGGCGACGCCGATCGACGACGACCAGATCGCGGCCATTCAATCGCTTTGGACGCCGCCGCAAACGGCCTGAAAATCGGGATCGTTCCGCAACGGGTCGAAGTCGGGCTCCGATTCGATTCGTTGCCGATAGTCGGGATCGATCGCCAGCGCCTTCGAGAGATTTCGCAAGGCCCCGCGTTTCTTGCCGGCCAGACTCAAGTAGCAAGCGAGATTGTATCGCAACAGGGCGTCCTGCGGTCGGACGATCAAGGCTTGTTGGAGCGCGTCGATGGCCAGATCGAGCCGTCCGGTGCGTTTGTAGCACCAGCCCAAGGCGATGCAGACGTGCAGATCGTCGGGCATGGCCCGGGCCGCCTGTTGCAGCGGCGCGATCGCCTCGGTGTAACGTTCCAGCGAGCGAAGGCTTTCTCCGCGCAAATAAAACGCGCGGCCGTCGTGCGAATCGTCAGGAAGTCGGTCGAGCGCCGCCAGCGCGTGTGTCGCCATGCCAAGCTCCAAATATCCTTCGGCTTCGCGTTGGATTTTTGTGCGGCGGACATGGCATCCGGCGGTCATGGTGGGTTGCTCTTGGGAGTGACGCTTTGGATCAGTTCAAAAATCATTGTAATCGAATTTTCGCGGCGACGAAAATGGTGAAATCGCAAGGTTGACGTAAGTTCAGGAACGGCAAGCACTAACGTCGTCGATCGGAGGTCTCCCGGGCGTTGGACATTCGGGATTGCTCTTGTCCGACGCCGGCGATTTCGCTACAAGACCGCTCGAGCGTTGGCGATTTTTACCGGTCGCCGATGCGTTCTTCTCTTGAGGTTGCTCTTGTCCGGAGGCCGTCTTCCATGAACCGAACTCGATGGTCGTTCCTGGTCTTGTTGGTGATTTGTGCGGCGCTGTTGGCGGCTGTCGGGCTGCGAGGGGCCACCGCGGCCGCGTTGGACGCCGACACGATGAGGGTCGCGTTGCACACGGCCACGACCGAAGAAGACGGATTCATCGACAAAGTGCTTCTTGCAGTTCGGCAAGGCGAGTTGCCCGGCAGTCTGGTGCAAAGCACGTTTCTCTGGGCCCGAAGAAAGCCGCACCATCAGTTTCAATACTTCAAACGCGGGTTGATTTTGCGGGCCTCGCAACAAGGCATCTTGCTCCAGTCGCGGTAGGCGGAGCTCAAGCGCCGGGTCCTTGGCCGAGATGTCGCAATTCCGGCGCCAGGCAGAGGCCGGTCAACACGGACGCCGCCAAATCGGACGTCGGCATGGCCGCCCAGACGCCCTGCAGCCCGAAAAGCCTCGGCAACAGAAGCAGCGCGGGCACGAGGATCAGCAATTGCCGGGAAAGCGAAAGAAAGAGGGCCTCTTTCGGCTTGCCGACCGCTTGAAAATATGCGGCGCTGACGATCTGGAAGCCCACGATCGGAAACATCGACACGGCGATCCGAATGGCGTGGGCGCCGACGTCGATCAACGCAGGGTCGTGCGGGGCGAACAGCCGAATCAAAGGGACCGGGAACAGCATCGCCGTCGAGAAACCCAGCACGGTCAGCGTTGTGGCGGCCAGAATGGCGGTCAGGAGCGTTTGGCGGACCCGGTCGTAGCGGCACGCCCCATAGTTGTAGCCGATGATCGGCTGCGCGCCCTGGTTGATGCCGAAAATCGGCATGGCGACCAACATCAGCAGGGCGTAAATGATGCCCATCGCGGCGACGGCCGCATCGCCTCCGTAAACGTGCAGTTGGCGGTTCAAAAGGCATTGCAGCAGGCTGGCCGTCAATTGCATGGCGAACGGCGGCGAACCGATCGCACAGATGCCGACGCACACCGGCCAGCTCGGACGCAGAGTGCGCCAGTGGATGCGCAGCACGCTTTTGCCGCCGAAAAAATATGCGACGACCCACACGGCCGACACGGCTTGCGACACGACCGTGGCCAAGGCCGCGCCGCGCATGCCTCCGTGAAACCCGAAAACGAAAATCGGCGCTAAAATCACGTTCAACACGACGCTGATCAGCATCGACAGCATGGCCACGCGCGGATTGCCCTCGCCGCGAATGGCCGTGTTCAGCCCGAAGCCGACCATTTGAAAAACCGTGCCCAGCACGATGACGTGCAAATAGTCGCGGGCCAAGGGCAGCACGGTCTCGCTTGCGCCCAGCAGATTCAGCACGGGATCGAGAAACAACAGCCCCGACGCGGTGATCGCCAGCGAGACCGCCACGAGCATCGTCGTGGCGTTGCCCAAGATCCGCTCGGCGTCGGCCTTGCGGCGCTGGCCCAAGCGGATCGAAATTTGGGACGTCGCGCCAAAGCCGATCAACATGCTGAACGCGAGGACGACGAGCATGAACGGAAACGCCACGGCGATGCCCGCGATGCCGTCGCCGCCGAGCGCCCAACCGATGAACACCCGGTCGATCAGGTTGTACATGGCCTGGGCCATCATGCCGACGATGGCCGGTGCGGAGAATCGCACCAAGAGCCGCAGAATGCTCTCTTGACCGAGCTGCGCGGAGCGGTCGGAGCCGTCGTCGTCCCAAACGTCCGTCACGGCGCACTCCCCCGCGGCAGCTTGTTCATCAGCGAACGGATTTTTTGCAGAGCCTGCGATTGCAGGTCGCGTTCGGGGATTTTTTCGGCCGTCTTTTCCGCCCGATCGAGCGTTTTCCGGGCGAGGGTCGGCAAACCGGCTTCGGCAATCTTCTGGGCCAACTCGCTCATGGCGTAGGCGCGAAAGAACGGCGCCTCGATCGCGTCGATCGATTGCAGGGCGAGGGAAAACGTCTCCGCGGCGGCGTCCTTCTCGTCCATGTCGGCTTGGACGGCCGCCAATTCGGCCTGGGCCAGGCCTCGCTGTTTGGGATCAGCGACTTGTCCGGCCGCCTGGATGGCCGCCCCGAACACCCGATCCCGCTGGTCGCGTCGATCCAGATGGTGAAAGGCGAGGGCCAGCGAACCCATCGCGGTTGCGTGGCCCAAGGGATCGCGGATCTCGGCGGCCAACCGTTCGGCGGACTGCAATGTGGCGTCGGCCGCATCGCTTTGGCCCGTCGCGGCCTGCGCTTGGCCCACGCGGCTGAACGCCCGGACTTTTTGTTCGGGGGCGTTGGCCTCATCGGCGGCCGATTGGGCGGACGCGATGGCTCGGCGCGTGGCCTCCGGGTGGTTCAGCGCGGCCTGGGCTTCGGCCAGCAGGGCCCAAACGCCGGCCCGAGCCGCCGCGTCGTCGATCGAGCGGCACTGTTTCGTCGCCAGCCAAAACGTCGATTCCGCTCCGTCCGTGTCGAGCGCCTTGCTTTGTTGGTAGCCGATGCGGATCAGCCGCAACGCGCGGCGTTCGGCGTCGGGCTCTTTTTCGGCCAGCGCGATCTGCTCCTGAAACGAGCGAGCCGGACGCGACGGACCGCCGCAACCGAAGATCGCCGCCGCCAACAGGACGCAGCCTAAAAAAAACCGACGCCGCGACATGCGTTTTCCCTCTCACCTCGTGTGCATTTCTTCATTTTTTAGTATAACGTATCGAGGTCGCTTGCGTAAGGGAATCGAAGGGATGGATCGCTCGAACGTTTTCAATCAACCGCGGTGCGTCCATTTGATCGGCGCGGCCGGCAGCGGAATGCGATCGCTGGCTGACGCGCTGGTCCAATGCGGATGGCGCGTGCAAGGATCGGACTGCTGCCTGGACGACGTCGCGTCGCTGGCCGACGCCGGCGTGCGGTTGTTCCAAGGTCACGACGCCCGGTGGATTTCGTCGGACCTCGACCTGGTCGTCCATAGCGACGCCGTGCCGGCGGACAATCCCGAACGGCGTCGCGCCGCGCAGTTGGGCATCTCGTCGCTGAGCTATTTTCAGGCGCTTGGCCGGTTTAGCGCCGCTGCGGACACGGTGGCCGTGGCCGGCACGCACGGCAAATCGACCACCACGGCCATGACCGCCCACGTGTTGATCCATGCGGGGATGGATCCGGCCGTGTTTTGCGGCGCCACGCCCTTGGGCCAAACGTCGGGCGGCCGGGCGGGACGTCTTGCGTCTGCGATTGCGTCAGGCGAAGGGCAGGGGGTGAGAAATGCCGGGCTGATGGTAGTCGAGGCGTGCGAGTATCGGGCCAATTTTTTGAATCTTCGACCGCGGCGCGCGGCGATCTTGGGCGTCGAGCCCGACCATTTCGATTGCTACGATTCGCTGGAGGAATTGGAAAACGCCTTTCGACGGTTCGCCGCGTCGATTCCCGCGGACGGCTTTCTGCTGGTTCGTCGCGATTGCCGTTCGACGCGCCGGGCGATCGAGGGGCTTTCTTGTCCCATGGAATCGTTTGGGTTGGAGCCCGAGGCGGATTGGTCGGCCTGCGAACTGACGGATCGTCGGGGGTGTTTTCAATTTGAGATTCAGCATGGCGGGCGGCCGTTTTGTCGGACGTCGTTGCGGACGCCGGGGCGGCACAATGTCCTGAACGCGCTGGCCGCCGCCGCGTTGGCGTCGAACTGCGGCGCGACGCCCAAACAGATCGCCGCGGGGTTGACCGATTTTGCCGGTCTGCACCGTCGATTGGAAGTCCGCGGCGCCTGGGGGCGTGCAACCTGGGTGGACGACTACGCCCATCATCCGACGCAGGTCGCGGCGGCGTTGGCCTCCGTTCGCCGGATGTTTCCCGGCCGCCGGGTGTGGTGCGTCTTTCAGCCGCATCAGGCCTCACGCACGGCCCGGCTGCTGGACGAACTGGCCGCGAGCCTGCAAAATGCCGATCGAGTGTTGGTGACCGAGATATTTCGGGCGCGCGAGGGTTCCCCTCGTTCGGGGGAAGTTACGGCGGCCGATCTGGCCCGTCGAACGGCTGAGTTGGGGGTGAGGGTGCTTCCTGGGCATCGAGACCAAGAAATCCTCAAAACGCTCGAAACCGGGCTTGTCGCCGACGACGTACTGGTTACGCTAGGAGCGGGAAGAAGTGGAGCGTGGCAAGTGGTGAGTGAAGTGAGGAGTCGTCCGGCCGCTTGCGATTTCGCGGTGGAAAGCCGCCCGGTCGTGCAAACCTGCGTCGAGGGAAAATCGTCATGAGTTTTTTGGATGGATTGGAAAACGTGGTGCGGCGCAACGAGCCGCTGGCGATGCACACCTGGTTTCAGTTGGGCGGGCCGGCGGAGTATTTCGCCGAGCCGGAAACGCCCGACCAACTCATCACGTTGATCAAACGATGCCACGAGGACGAAGTGTCGATCCGGCTGTTGGGCCAGGGGTCGAATTTGCTGGTGCGCGACGAGGGCGTGCCGGGCATGGTCGTCCATTTGTCGGCCCCGGCGTTTTGCGAAATCCGTATGGACGGCCGATCGCTCACCGTCGGCGGCGGCGGTCTGTTGGGCCGCGCCGTGACCACGTCGGTCCATCGCGGATTGGCCGGTCTTGAGATGCTGGTGGGAATTCCCGGCACGATCGGCGGCGCGCTGCACGGAAACGCCGGCGCCCGCGGCGGCAACATCGGACAATGGCTGTTCGAGGCCACGGTGATCGCGGCCAACGGCGAGACGCATCAGCGGGCCGGCGACGAGTTGTCGTTCGGATATCGCCAGAGCAGCCTCGACGACCTGGTGATTTTGGAGGCCCGATGCGAATTGGAGGAAGACAATCCGCACGAGCTGGCCCAACGCATGCAAAAGCAGTGGATCGTCAAAAAGGCGTCGCAGCCGATGGGCCATCAGTGCGCCGGTTGCGTGTTCAAAAATCCACGCGGTCAAAAAACCGCCGGCGAATTGATCGACGACGCCGGCCTGAAGGGCACTCGCATCGGCGGCGCGGTGGTGAGCGATCGCCATGCGAACTTCATCATCGCCGAGCCCGAGTGCACGGCTCAAGACGTGTTGCGGCTCATCGAAATGATTCGCAGTCAGGTCCGCGATCGCATGGACGTGGAATTGGAGTTGGAGTTGGAAGTTTGGTAGAACAACGCCGAAATCGTGAAGACGGAGGGCAACAAACCATCCGCCTTCCGCTCTGCGTCTTTTCCCCTTTGCTCGTGGTTTTGTCATGGGTTCGGTCAAGAAAAAAGGTTCGTCGGCGATCTCCGATTTCCTTGCCTGGTTGGTGCGGGACGGTCGGTCGGTGTTGCTTTGGACGCTGACGCTGGCGGCGCTGGGCGGCGGCTGGTGGTGGGGATGGCAGCGGTTCGGACCGCAAATCCTTCAGTCGCCGGATCGTCAGGTCGGGCCGGAGCAAGTCGAAATCACCCCGTTGCCCGATTGGATCCACCGCAAACGCGGCGAGTTGCAGCGGGAAGTGTTCCGCGACCCGGCGATCGACGGGCCGCTCTCTTTGATGGACGACCGCCTGACCGAGCGGATCTATCAGGCGTTCAGCCGGCATCCGTGGGTGGCCCGGGTGACGTCCGTCACCAAGCAGTATCCGGCGCTGGTCCGCGTGTCGCTTGTGTATCGCCGGCCGGCGTGCATGGTCGAGGTGGCCGAGGAGCCGAAGGGCGTTTGGGCGGTCGATTCGGACGGCGTGTTGTTGCCCAGCGAGGATTTCACGTCGGTCGAGGCGACCACGCGGTATCCGCATCTGACGGGTTTGGAACGCAAGCCGACCGCGGCGCTGGGCCAGCGTTGGAACGACGTTCGCGTGGTGGGCGGGTCCGAGATCGCCGCCGCGTTGGAGCTGCTTTGGGACGCGATGAAACTGCACCGGATCGCCCCGATGGCGGCCGCGCCGGCTGCCGGTTCGGCGGGCACGGAGCCTCAGTTTGTGTTGACCACCCGCAGCGGCACGCAAGTCTTGTGGGGCTATGCGCCGGGCGCCAACGTGTTGGGCGAACCGACGGCCGCCCAGAAAGTCGCCCGGCTGAAAAAATACTTAGACGACGACGCCTTCGCCAGCCCCAAAGGGCAACACCAGGTGCTTGACGTTCGCCGGATGGGTAAATCGTCGGCCGGCGCGCCGTGACGGGCCGACGCTATTTCGAGAAGAACAAAAAGCCCGCGGCGTTCTTCATCAATTCGCCGGCGCGATTGGCGAGCGTGGGGTCTTCGACCAGCGGATGGGCCGGCACGGCGTCGTAATGGTCCATCGTGAATCGGCCCGGCTTCGGCGCCACCAGCCGCGATCGCAGCGACAGAGGCACGTCGATCTTTTGACGCTGCGAAAGCATGTGGAACTGGTCGTCTTTCTTCTGATAGGCGATGGTTCGCACGACGAGATGATCGGAGTAGACGTTGACCCATTTCATAGCCAGGGTCGGCGGTTTGCCCAACGACGGGCCAACCAGATATTCGGTTCCGTGGCGGCGCTGCTCCATGTCGACGTGCATGTGGCCCTGCAACACCAGGAACACGTTGGGACGTTGGTCGAGCATGGTTCGGAGCTTGGGGGCGTCCAAAAACGTCGGCGGGCAGATGGGCTCGTGGATGGCCACGAGGGTCGGCTGATCGGCGTGCCGCTCCAAATCCTTGGCGAGCCACTCCAACGTCGAGGGCTCGAACACCGAAAGGCCCTCGTAACGCTTGCCGTGGAAGTAACGGTCGGGAGCCAGCATGACAAAGTGCAATCCGCCGCAATCGAAACTATACTGCTTCGGACCGAACATCTGGTCGAAATCCTGCGGCCAGTCGTCGCCCGGGATGACGGCGTAGGGCGTTTTGAGATTCTTCTGAAGAAAGGCCTTCAAAAATCGCTGGCGGCGCAGGCCCAACGGTTCGGGCTTTTGGGGGTTCGACGGCGGCTCGGGCTGCGCATTGTTGTCCCCGGTGATCAGAACCAGGTGCGGCTTCAAAACCTCGTCCACGTAACGAAACGCCTTGGCCGTGTAGTTCAATCGCGTCGCGTCCAGGTGTATGTCGGTGATCCATGCAAAGGTCCACAACGGCAACCCGTCCGAACGGTCGTCGGCCGAAACCCGAGCGATCGGGAGCGTCGCCAGCATCACCGCCCCCAAAAGGCCGCAAAACAAAACGCCGCGTTCTTGACCGGTTCGATGACGCATCCGAGTTCTTGGTGAAGACATTTTTTGACCCGTGGAATGGGTTCCGAGCCGAGCCCGAACACGATCCCGCGGCTCGGGGTTTGCCGGTCGTGAAAGACCCGGCCGATTTGCTCGGGATGGATTCCTCCATTCTATGTTCCCCGAGGTGATGTTTTCAACGCCCAACGTGTGGCCGATGCGTGGGAAACCCCCTCCTTGGTGATAGGCCCTGGTGGCGTTTTCCACCGATTTATGGCATACTAAGTTTTGCGATCGCGGCCTCTTCTGTATTACTAGCCCGAAAGATCGTGAACTTTTTTGCAAAGTTCAACGAGCAACGGGAGCGAATCGGAGCCAACCGAGCGGCGGCTCGTATTGGTTGGCGGCTCTGCTGCCCTGTGGAGATGCTTCCATGCCGATGAACCGGAACCCTCGCGGTCAAGATCCTCGTTTTTCGAAGGATTCACAAGATCCTCCCCAACACTCGCCATGGTCGGACGACGCCGGCGGCGAAGAGTGCGAGGAACTGCCGATCGATTCGTCGCGAAGCGCGTTTCAGCGGTGGCTCCGCAAAAATCCGAATGCGGTCCAATTGATGCTGGCCGGTGGGCTGTCGTTGGCTGTGATTGTCTTGGTGATCGGCTGGCGCGTGGGTTGGTTTCATCGCTCCTCGCCCTCGCCTGCCCCGGTGGCCCAGAGTCCGACGCCCAAAACGCCAGCCGTTCCATCGTCGTCGGCGTCGAAACCGGCTGCTGCGACGTCGCCATCGTCGTCGGCCTCCAAAGCGGCCGTTTCTACGTCGTCGGCCACGAATCCGGCCGTTTCCGCATCGCCGACTTTGGTGCAACAGCCGCCTGCGGGATTGTCCGACGATTTATCCAAATGGACGCCGGCCGACTTTGTTCGAGCCCGCCGTGAAAACGATTCCAAGCTGTTGCAGGCGGTCGTCGTGTTGGGGACGCGAAGCCGCGGCGATCCGTCGGTGGTGGCCACGCTGGCCGATTTGCTGAAACCGCCGGTCCCTGCGTCCGCTACGGATGCGTCCCGCGAGTCGCCGCCGTCGTCGCCGATCGATCCGGCGCGACTTTCCGAAGCGGTTCTGACGGCCCTGGGCGAAAACGGCACCGACTCGGCCTGTGCGTTGCTTCGACAAACGTTGTCGAGCCCGGACGATTCGACGGTCGAAACGGTGTTAAAGGCATTGGCGGCCCATCCCAACGAAAAAACCGAGGCCGTGCTGCTCGAGGCCGTGTTGGCGCCTGACGCGCTTCGTCCGGCCGATCGGTCGGGCAACTGGCCGGCCAAGCAGTTGCGGGCGAGGGCGTTTGAACTGCTCAAGCCCACGGTGTCCAACGCGGCCCGATTGCGGTTGGCCGAAACGCTGGCCGAACGGCTCGCGTGGGTTCCGGCCGGCGACCCCGTCCGTGATTTTCTGCTTTTGCCCGACCCGCTCAATTGCGCCGCCCAAGTCGTGATTTATGAGAAGGCGGGCGCGATTCGTGAAGTCAAAGCGAAGTTGGAGCAACAGTTGACCGATCTGAGCGCCGCGGCGTTGGCCGATCGGTTGGGGGTTGGCGACGCTTCGCAGCACGAGTCCGGCGCGCAAGCCGCGTTCAAACCGGCGGCGTTGGCCGAGTTGTTGTGGTCCGGGCCGCTGCTGGCGAGGATCGAGTCGCAGTTGGGCGAATCGCGATCGTTCGAGAAACAGCCGAGTCTCGTGACGCTGGCCGCCACGGTGCCCCGCGATTCCACCCGGGCGATGCTGCTCCGGCTCTTGCGAAAGAACTGGAGCGACGGTCCGAAGACGTTGGACGCGCTCGGCCTGTTCGACCGCGTCGTCGCCGATCCCGCTCTGGTGGTCCTTTTGAAAATGGGCCCGCGCAAAGACCGTCGCGGCGGCAACAGCAATGCTCGAGGTCGACAACCGAGTCCCGCCCGACAATCAACGGCGGCCAGCGCGCGGAGCGCCCGACAGGCCCAGGCGGAACAAGATTGGTGGGACGCGTCGGCCAAGCTGGTTTCCGCATGGCGCAGGCGGTTGGCGGAAACGGCGTCGGCCCAGGTCAAAGCGGCGGTCGAATCCGGTCGAATACCAGTGGCCGCGAAACCCGATCCGCTGCCCGATTTCGTCCTGGGCGACAACGCCCGAGTAACGGCCGTCTACGATTTTCACTGGCCGCCTCCGGATCTAAAAGGGTCCGAAAAAGCCGCCGCCGACGACCTGTTGGACGTCCACTACCTCCGCATCGAGGAAGTGAATAAGCCCAAAAAGGCGATCGCCTTCTACGGCCGACAGGCGCAGGCCCGAACCAACGACGCTCGAACCATGGATCGGGCCACATGGCTCGACGGTCAGCGGACGGACGCGAAAGCGAATCGCCGCCGGTCGATCGACGTGTTCGTGACCAAGTCCGACACGGGCGGTGAGGCGTTGAAGGACGAAAAAGAAAAGGAAACGGAGACGGATCTGCTGATCGAAGTGCTCACGATCGAAATCAAAGACCCGATCGCCCGCGACTGATACGCGTTCCAATTTTGGAAATGCGCGAATCTCTTCCGCGAAGACGGTTGGTCGTTTCCCTTGGAACGTTCCAATCGCTCGCGATTTCACAAGACTTTTGACAAGTCTTCTCTAGCCCATGCGTTTACGCTCGACGAAGATTTTTCTCTAGCCCAGGCGTTTACGCCTGGGAACGCTATGGCGAATCGGGGGCTGTGGGAAGAATTTCCGGAAGATCAATAAAGTCCCAGCCGTTCGTAGGACGATAACGACTGCAACGATTATGCCGGATGAAAGGGCTCTATGTGCAGCGTAGGGTCGATGGGTTGGGTAAGATAGGTGTTTTAGGATGGACGGAGGTGGCCCATGAAGGGCTTTTTGAACCAGCGTCTTCTGCAGACTTTGTTGCTCGGCCTGGGCCTGTTGGCGAGCGTGGGGTTGACGGGCTGCCAGATCGAGACCGGCGGCCAGACGTTGCCCAGCCCGTATTATATGAAGGACGACGTGCAGTATTATCCGCCGGGACCGGAATTCAAACTGGCGAGAGAAGCCGCCGCCATGAAGGCGTATAACCAGGATCAAGCGTCACAAGCGACGAAACGTTAGTCGCGATCGATTTATGCCGAACGCCGAGGATCCGAATAACGGGTTTTACGGCGTTGCGGGGGGGACGGCGCCTTGCGTTGCTGGTGTCCCGAGGTGAACGCGCCGACGTTCGACCTTGGCGAGGACATCAGCAACGCAAGGATTTTTTATTTTTCCAGGTTGGTCGGCGCCGCGGTAGTCCTCCATTTTGCTTCTTAGCATGTCCGAGCTTGCCTTTTCTCCCGCCGTGCAACATTGGGTCAACGTCGTGTTGATCTGGGTGGGATTCGGGACCGTGGCCGGACTGCTGGCCACCGTGTTGCTCCCGCTGCGACGCTCGGTCGGACCGTTTCAGGTCGTCGTGATGGGCATTTTGGGCAGCACGCTCGGGCTTTTGGGCCTCAGTTGGCTGTATCCGGATCGGTCGCTGCAACCGATCAGCGTTCTCGGGCTGTTGGCCGCCTCGGTCGGCGCCTTCGCGCTGTTGATACTCTACCACATTTGGGGTAGAATTTCTCGGCGACGCGAAGACGAATCAGACTCGTAGGAAATTGTCATGAAAATCGGTTTGGTCGGCTATCAGGGCTCGGGCAAGAGCACGTTGTTTCATTGGTTGACGGGCGTCGCGCCCGATCCGGCCGCCGCACACACGGGCCAAAGCGCGATGGCCCCGATTCCGGACGCCCGATTCGAGCCGCTCTGTCAGCTCTATCATCCGAAAAAAGTGACCCACGCCGCCATCGAGTTGGTGGATACGCCGGGCCTCAGCCGCACGCACGAAGGCAATGCTGCCCGGATGGGCATGCTCCGCGAGGCCGGATGTCTGGTGTTCGTCGTGCCGGCGTTCAGCAACGCCGACCCCATGGCCGAGCTTCGCTCGTTCGACGAAGACTTGATGCTGGCCGACATGGAGATCCTGACCAATCGGATCGAGCGGGTCGAAGAGCAACTCAAAAAGCCGCTGCCTCGGACGGAACATCAACAGTTTGAACACGAACACGCGACGTTGAAGCTCGTGTTGACGTCGCTCGAAGCCGGCCATCCGCTGCGCGAATCGCAGATGACCGAGGATCAGCGCAAGGTGACCCGGGCGTTCCGCCTGTTCACCGAGAAGCCTCGCTTGGTGATCGTCAACACGGCGGACGACGAATCGAAGCCCGAGCGGTTCGCGTCGCTGTCGAAACCGGAGACGCCGGTGGTGGCCGTGCCCGCCGGATTGGAGTTGGAGTTGGCCAAGATGTCGGCCGAGGACCGTGCGGCGTTTGTGGCCGAGATGGGCTTGGTGCTGACCGACCGCGATCAGTTGGTCCGCACGTTGCTGACCACGTCCGGGCAGACGACGTTTTTCACGGCCGGCGAGCCCGAGGTGCGCACCTGGCTGATGCCGCGCGACGGCACGGCGTTGGACGCGGCAGGCTGCATCCACACCGATCTGGCCCGGGGGTTCATCCGCGCGGAAGTGATGACCGTCCACGACCTGATTCGGCTGGGCAGCGAGCGTGAAGTGAAGGCCCAGCATCTTTTGCGGCAGGAACCGAAGGACTACGTGGTCAAGGACGACGACATTTTGCTGATTCGGTTCAGCGTGTAAGGCCGGGCCGCGAAAAATGGCCGAAAACCGACGCTAGTCGAGGGACGTGCGGCGGGGTATAATGGATGCAGCGTGAAAGAAGAGCCGGGGGCGAACTGGATTCGACCGGGCAGTGTGAAGTGAAGGTGGCGTGTCGTGGTTGGTCAGTGGGCCACGTTAAAAGCCGACCAAAAATTTTAATTGCCAAGCCTAGCTTTGCAATGGCCGCCTAGAGATAGGTTGCCCCGGCTGAGGACCTTTGCCGGAGAGGTCCGACTGCCGGCCACAATTCCGGATCGTCTCGGGTCGATGCTGGCCACGCCCGGGATTAAAAACCGCTGCCGGCTAGCCGTCCTTTCACCTCGTCGGTTAGGGGTTTGGACGGCGAAGGCGTAAATGATCCGACTACACACGTAGAAGCCTTCATGGAAATGTCGCGGGACGCGGGTTCGATTCCCGCCGCCTCCACCTGATCGTTTGTATAGGTGCGTAATACCAATTCCACATTGCTCCTGCGCGCATCCTATTGCGCCATCGCAGGTTACCCATCATACTGTGGCGACCCAATTTCAGGAGGTCGTCATGTATGTTCGGCATCAGGACATGCTCGGGCAGCTCCAGCAGCTTGAGCGGAAGGAGCGGGGCGCGACGCGGTCCAAGCGATTGCGAATCATCATTCTTGCGATGAAGGGGTGGACCGCGCCGGCCATTGCCACCTCGGTAGGGCTGT
>JBDKTJ010000046.1:0-11528 GCA_039698075.1 Thermoguttaceae bacterium
ATTTCGCGTCGGCCGACACGCAGTGCTGGTCGAGCGGTTCGGCCCAAACGGTTGCCGTCAGGCCCAGCAGGGCGATGATCGCCAGCGTCAGTGTTTTTCGCATAACACACCTCTTGTTCTTGTTCAAGGATTTATTGTAATGGGTTGGCCTCGTCTCTGTATACACGCGGAACGGGGCGGCGGTTACGGGTTTTAGGGACAAAAATGGCAAGAAACTTTGGTTCTTGGTATCGAAGTTGCATCTCCGAAAAAGAAACCACAACAGGGCCGCGACAGGCAACCGGGCCTTTGTGGGCCTTTTTTCACGAATTTTCGTCGCGTTGGACTAGGGTGCCTGTCCGGGCGGTTTTCGGCAGTCTGTGCAGGAAACGCACCGGACGAGGGGGAGGGTGTGCAAATTTTGCAGTGTCACGCCACAGCCGTTGGAACGCTGAGCGTCCGGACCGGCCGTCCGCAATCCCCCGACGGCTTTACGCTGGTCGAGTTGTTGGTGGTGATCACGATCCTCGGCGTCTTGGTCTCGCTGTTGTTGCCGGCGGTGCAAGCCTCGCGCGAGGCGGCGCGGCGGCTGCAATGCGCCAACCATCTGAAGCAGATCGGTCTGGCCATGACGATGTATCTCGACGCTCAAGGCGTCAACGGACGGTATCCCGACGCCGCGCAGATGAAGACCACCACGCCCGACAAACCGACGCTGCGCGAAGTGCTGGGGCCGTACATCGAAGAGAACCATCTGGTGTTCCAATGCCCGGACGACGTGTCGTATATCGACGGCGCCGACGGATCGTATTTCGAGAAGGAAGAGCTAAGTTACGATTGGGAGCGCCGCCGGGCGCTTCCGGGCGTGATCCGAGAACCGCTAGTGATGAAAACGCAGATCGAGTTTTTGGACGGAAAACCCTCGGCCGAGGTGAGCGTGTCGTATGACTTCGAGGCCGTGCACGCGCCGAAGGGCACGTTGGGCGAACGAAACATTTTATATGCGGATGGGCATGTGGATTATTGACGGATCCACAGACTGGATTTTTCTATGAAGCGCAAGAAGACCGTTGCGATCGTCGTGATTTCGCTGTTGGTGATCGTCGGCGTCGTTTGGTGGGCTCGAAGCGGCGAAGACCCCGCCGTGGCGAACCTGCGTGAAAAAATAAAGGAACTGGGCCCGCCGGGTCCGCCGGGGAAAGGACCGCCGCCGTCGCACGAAAAAATGGACGAGTTGCACAAGGCCATGGATCAACTGACGCCCGAGCAGCGACGGCAGGTGATGGAGCCGATGCACCGCGAGATGGAGCAGCGGATGAAGAAAAAGCTCGACGAGTTCTTCGCGCTGTCCAAAGACAAACGAAAGGACTTTCTTGATAAAGAAATTGCCGAGATGGAAAAACGCCATAAGGAGATGGAGGCGAACCGGCCCAAAAACGATCGTGGGCCCGGCGGGCCGCCCGGCGGTTTGAACATGTCGGCCGAACAGCGGTCGATGCGTCATAACGAGATGCTCGATCGTCACTCGCCGCAAGACCGGACGCGGATGGGGGCGTTGATGGAGGCGATGGAGGCGCGACGCGCCGAACTGGGCCTGCCGTCCATGCGTCCGCCCGGTCCACCGCCCCATTAGGGTGCATTTCACGAACCTACAACGTGCCGATCCGCTTTCGGAACCGTCGAATCGCGCCGCCGGCAACGCGACACGTTGGTGCGACACGCACTAGTCGTCGCCCAGCGGATAGCCGTGGATGATTTCTTCGGGGATGCGCGTCGGGCGTCCGGTCGTGTAGTTGACAAAGGCCCAATGCGTCTCGGCCGTGGCCAGCAGCTCGCCGTCGTGGCGGCGCACGATGCGATACAGCCGCTTCGAGGTGACTTTTTTCATGTCGACCACGCGCGTCTCGACGACGATCTCGTCGCCGGCGTAGGCCGGACGCAGGTATTCGATCTTGTGCGATCGGGCGACCCAGCCCTTGCCCATCGAAAGATAGCGCTGGGCGGTCCAGCCGAGCGTGGCGGAATGGGCCACCGCGGCATCCTGCATCCAGCCGACATAGACGACGTTGTTCGCGTGGCCTTGTTCGTCGATTTCGTCTTGGGTGACGACGTGCGGATACTGAAAAACGTTGCTCATCGCGATTGGCCAAGAACCTCTAAAACGGACTTGGCGACCTGTTTGCCTTGAAGGGTGCGGGCCTCGGGCAGATAGTGGATGCCGTCGTCCCGCCACGGGCCCGGCTGTTTCTTCGAGTCGGCCTGGGACGCGGCGTCTTTGGCCATTTTTTGCACCAGACCGAACAAATCGTCTACCGTGACGTCTTGGCCCGCCATCACGGCGGCGGCGGCCTGATTGCGACGTTCAATTCGTTTGTTTTTCCCGGTGTTTTTCGGATCGGGCCGCATCGGCGTGCTCGTGGCCCAAATTAGCTTGGCGTTCGGCGCGTTCTTCCGCAGGACCTCAAGAAGTTTTGGCAACTCCTTGCGATAATCCTCTTCGGAATAGTACCAACCGTGCAGGCCGACGTTGAAATGGATGACGTCGACCGGGTAGTTGGTCAACAGCAGTTTGATCTGGTCGAGCAAGAGGGGATCGCCCAGGGCCGACGAGCTGGCGCACATCGCCACGTGAGCTTTGCCGGCCAGCTCTTGGCTGACCGTCTCTTGATAGCCGACGCAAATCGAGTCGCCGATCAACAGCACGCGAGGCAGATCGTGTTTCGCAGCACACTCGATCCAGATGCGACACCATTCGATGTCCTCGCGTAGCGACGCCGGCGACTGGGCCGCTGCGACCTGAGAAAGAACCAATCCGGAGACCGTCAAGGCCAGCAAGATTTTTTTCACAGGGAAAATCCTTCGAGTTTGTGCGGGGCGGGGGAAGGACCGGAAAAACAGAACGTTCGTCTACGTGGAAGCCCATCATAGGGCGGGTCCGCCGCGACGTCAAGTTTTCCTTGCCGCACCCTTCATCTTGCAGGCCGACCTGATATAATCATGGGCTCGCTCTTCCCCCGACGGAAGGACCTTTGTTTTTCGAGCGACGCGCCATGAAAACTTGGGATACGGTTGCTATTGTCGGTGTCGGGCTGATCGGCGGTTCGATCGGCATGGCGCTGCGCAAAAAAAACCTGGCGAAAAACGTGATCGGCGTCGGACGGAGCCAGACCAGTCTGCGGACGGCGCGCCGCATGGAGGCCGTCACCCACACGACCGTCGATCTGGCCAAGGGGGTCGCCGAGGCCGAGTTGGTGGTCGTGTGCACGCCGGTCGAGCGAATCGTCGAGTTCGTTCGTCAAACGGCGCGGCACGGTTCCGCGAGGACGGTCATTACGGACGTCGGCAGCGCGAAACAGCCGATCGTCGCGGCGCTCGACACGGGTCTGGCCCACGGCGCGCGATTCTTGGGCAGCCATCCGCTGGCCGGCAGCGAAAAGACCGGCGCTCAAAATGCCTCGGCCGACTTGTTCGAGGGACGGGTGGCCATTTTGACGCCCACCAAAAACACCCGGGCCGAAGACTTTGATTTTTTGGAGAGGTTTTGGCAATCGCTCGGCTCGGTCGTCATCCAAATGACGCCCGAGGAGCACGATCAGGCGATGGCCGTGACGAGCCATTTGCCGCACATGGCGGCGGCGGCGCTGGCGGCGACCGTGCCAGAACGCTATTTTCGGCTGGTCGGCAGCGGGCTGTTGGACACGACCCGCGTGGCGGCGGGCGATCCGGAGCTTTGGCGACAGATTTTGGCGATGAACCGTCAAAACGCCCTGCAAGCGTTGGAACAATACGGAGCCAAGCTGGCCGCGTTGCACGCCGCGCTGCGCGACGACGATCAGGCTGAACTGACTCGGCTGTTAATGCAAGCCAAGAAGAACCGCGACGCGCTGGGCAGTTGACCCGGCGGAATGCGCCGCCAACGGCGACTTCGGCCGCTGAAGCAAAGGGATGGCACATGGCACGCGACGAGTTGCGACACCGACAGGAGCCTATTCGATGAAGCCTCGTTGTCTGGCTCGGACGGTAACGTACGGCGAGACGGTCGTCGATCGAACACAGGCGCCGTGGCACGTTCATGCAGGTCGTCGTCTGCCGGTCGTGTCCCTCGCAAAGCGGCTCAGCGGCGCCTTCGCCCAATCAACCGGACGATGGCAAGCGGCGGCGATTCTGTCGTTGGCGTGGTCCATGGCGTCGGTTGCGGTGGCCGTGGAAAAGCCGGACGTTTTCGAGGCCCAAGCGGTCCTCTGGCACAACAAAACAACCGCCGACAACGAATGGCCATGCCATATTTTGGTCATGAATACGGGCGCAAAATCGGTCGAGATCTCAAAATCGCCCATCGCCTATGATGTCCAAGCGGGGCGGCTGAGCAGCATTCATTACGATTGCGGCGACTCGAGCTACCCCTCGGGATTCGTAAAACTTCCTCCCGGCGAAGTGGTGGTCTGGCGGATCAGCGTCCCGAAAGCGGCGGAGCGTCAAAACAAGCCTCTACGACTTTTCGTGTCCTTTGAGGCATGCGTCAGCGGAAAAAAGAACGTGCATTCGGTCGAGTGCGACGCCGGTTCGCAAGCGAGGGCGGCTAAATAGTGCCGCCGCAATTCATCAGAACCGTAGGGTGTGTGCTTGTCACGCACCACCCAAATTATTCCAAGAAGGAAATCTTTCCATGAATCGTCGAAACCTCTGTGCGACGGTTGCGTTTCTGGTGGTCTTGGGTGCGGCGACAGTCGCTGCTTTGAACGAAAGGGTTTTGGCTGCGCCGCAATCCGACGTTCAAAAATCATCGCCGACGTTGCAACCGTCCGACGGACTGCTGCATGTGGGCCTTCGACGAAGCAGCTATGGATTGGAGGCGAAAAACAACGATCACGCGTGGTGGGCCGCCCGGGCAAAACAGTTCGCCGCGCATTTTCCCAACGCCGTGCCGACGATCATCGAAATCGTGTCGACCTATCAGGACGACGACTCCACGGAGTTCGAGTTCAGTCGACCCTCGGGCGATTCCGGATCCGTCGACGGAATGCAGTTCAACGGCGACGACGCGATGAACCACGACAACGCGCTGGCGGAATACGATCGTCAGGGCGTCCGGGCGATTTTACAGGTCGAGCCGGGCCGGGCCGACATGGTGCGATGCCTGCAAATCGTCCATCGTCAATTCGGCCGCCATCCATGTGTAATCGGTCTTGGCGTGGACGCCGAGTGGTTTTTCACGAAGGGTTCGTCGCAGAAGGAAGGCCGCGCGATCACGGACGCCGAGGCCGAGGCCTGGCTGAAAGCCGCGATCGCCCTCAACCCGAAATACACCTTCTTCATCAAACACTTCAGCGAAGACCACATGTCGCCGCACTATCGCCACCCGAGGCTGTGGTTTCTCGACGACAGCCAGCAATTCCATTCGTCGGCCGCCTGCGTGCGTGAGTTCAAGAGCTGGGCCGACTTTTTCGCAGGCTCGGCGATCGGCTATCAATTCGGCTACGAAGAGGACCGCGCATGGTGGAAAAAGCTGCCCAATCCGCCGATCGATCTGGCGCGCAGCATTCACGACGCCATTCCGCGGGCGAGCTATTTGTTTTGGGTGGATTTTTCGGCCAACCGCGTAAGGTTCTGAACCACGCAGAGAGTCAAAGGGCGAGGCTGCAGAAAATAAGACCCGAAAAATAGTATGGCCCCCGTTCCGCCTGCGCATACATGATCCCACCTTGTCGAAACGGCCAATATCAGTAATGATCCCCTTTTGCACCCAGGTAAAGGCAAATAACCCATGAAACTCATCACCTTCAAGACGGTCGCAGTCGCCCTGGCGTGCGCGGGCCTGCTTGCGTCGGCAGTTCTGGCGAATGACGCCGTTGACGCTTGCGCGAAAAAAGAGATTGACCAAGGAATGTTTCTCGGAGCCGTCGTCGTCGTCGGCCAACCGGGGAAGATTCTGTTTTGCAAAGCGTACGGTCAGCGGGATGTCGGGAAGCCGATGACCACGGATTGCTTGTTCGACATTGCCAGCGTCACCAAGGTGACGACGGTGGCGACCGCCTTGGCAATTACCTTGCACCGCCATCCTGAAATATCGCTTGACGACCCCATGCAGAAATACCTGCCCGGTATGACGGGCAAGGGAGCCGACGCGGTCACGATCCGCAACATGGCGATGCACCGGTCGGGGCTTGATAATACTAAAACATTGCACGCGAAGTATCAAGGCGAAGAATTGGTCAAGCAAATCCTAATGCGCGACAACCAATGGGCGGTCGGTTCTCGATGGAAATATTCTTGTCTGGGCATGATTCGCCTCGGAGAAATGATCGCCTCCATCAACCAAACGGAATTTGGCGATTTCTGCAAAGAGAACATTTTTGTTCCGCTGGGAATGACGGATACGTGTTTCAGCCCAGTGCCGGCCAATCTTCGATCGCGGTGCGTGACGACGACGGCGCCCTTGGGAATCGTTTCGGATCTGAATGCCCAGCGGATCGGCCGTCCTGTAGGCAATGCAGGCGTTTTCAGCACCGCCCAGGACCTTGCAAAATTGGCGACGCTTTGGCTACAGAAAGGCGAGTACGGCGGAAAATGCCTGTTCTCGACCGCGATCTACGACGAGTTCACCGGCGGGTCTATCGTTTGGCAAACCATGGACGAGAAGGTTTTCCCGTTGCCCAACAACGTGTCGCCTGGCTCCTTTTACCACAGTGGCCACACGGGACAACTGCTCATCGTTGACCCAAAGCGAAATGCGTATGTGATCGTCCTCACCGTTTGGCTGCATCCTGCGATCAAAGCAAGCTTCGATGACGGCAGAAAGGCTCGTGGACGTCTCGCCGGAGTTGTGATTGATTCGGTGCTTGGGGATGGGAAGAGAAAAGAGGAACATGACTGATTTTCGGACAGAAAACGGGAAGAAAAGGGAGAAAAACTATTTTCAATTCCTTGTCCCACCTTGTCAAAACGGCCAATATCAGTAATGATCCCTTTTTGCCTCCCCGAGCATGAGCAGGTGTTTTGAAGCTTTTTTGTCGGTCACGCCATGCCGCGGACGTGTAGCCGATTTGCAAACAACAACGTAACTCAGAATAGGACGTCCACCATGATTCGATCGATCGGTTTCGGTTCTTTGTTGCTCGCGTCCTTGTTGCCGCTTGTGGCCGGCACGGCGTTGGCTCAATCGCCTAATGGAAACCCTTTGGATGGGTTGGAGCGTTTGAAGACGTTTGAATCGCGCAGGTCCTCGTCGTCGGACGAAGACTGGCGCAACGGCAATCACGACTCTCGTCGGATAGAGCCTGGCGAAACGCTGACGCTTGGCGATCTCGACGGACCGGGCATGATCTCGCACCTATGGTGCACGATTTCGCACCGCACGACGTACTATCCGCGATTGCTCACGCTTCGCATTTATTGGGACGGCGAGTCGCGCCCGAGCGTCGAGTGCCCGATCGGCGATTTCTTTGGCGTCGGCAACGGGGTCGATCAACCGCTGATGTCGCTGCCCATCCGAGACAGCTCCGGCGGCAAGGCGCGAAACTGCTACTGGCCGATGCCGTTTCGCAAGTCGGCGAAAATCACCGTGACGAACGACAGCGATGTGCCGTGCCGATCGTTTTACTATTACGTCGATTGGCAAAAGCATCCCTCGATCGCGGACGACGCGGCCTATTTCCACGCCATGTATCGTCAAGAGTATCCCTGCAAAAAGGGAGAGAATTATCTGCTGGCCGACATTGTCGGACGCGGGCACTACATAGGCACGGTCCAAAGCGTGTGTCTGACGTCGCCGGGTTGGTACGGCGAAGGCGACGATTTCTTCTTCATCGATGGCGCGAAAGAGCCGCAGTTGCGCGGCACCGGCACCGAGGACTATTTCTGCAACGCGTGGGGGTTCCAAGTGTTCGACGGCCCCTATTACGGCGTTTCGCTTTTTGAGGGCTTCAAAACCGGTTGCAGTTCCAGTGCGTATCGTTTTCATGTTCCAGATCCGGTGGCTTTCGCCCGATCCCTACGCGTCGAAATCGAACACAAGGGATCGCGAAATTTGCCGGACGGAGAGCTTCTCAGATTCGTTGAACGCGACGATTTGATGTCGAGCGTGGCCTTTTGGTATCAAACCGAGCCGCATAAGCCGTGGCCGGCGTTGCCGAAAGGCTGTGATCGGCTGCCGTTCCATGAAGAAATGGTTCTTAAGGGCTGGACGGCGGTCGATTCGGCGAAGCACTCCGACGGTCCGGTGGCGACTCAAGCGGTGGCCGGGGAGCATGGCGTGGTGGACAACAAACAGCTCCTCTTCCACGCAAAAGACGATAAGGCTTGGATGGAGCTGGAATTTGAGGTCGACAAGCCCCAGACGCTCGATCTTTCCTGCAAGTTCATGCGCGCTCCAGACTACGGCGTCTATCGCATCTTGTTGGACGGTCAAGAGGTGGCGAAATGCGATCTCGGCGGCCAAAGGGTCGCGTCGCAGGATTTCGCTCTTGGTCGCCAGAAACTCGACGCCGGAAAACACACGATTCGCTTTCAGTGCGCCGGCAAGTCTCGCGCAGCAAAAGGTTATAAGCTCGGATTCGCATCCTTGACGAAAAAAACCCTTGCTTACGAACCCGATTCCAACAAGAACTCGGGCAAACCGTAACGGCGGACAAAAGCGGGAGCAAGCGTATGAAACGCGGACGCATCTGCTCTGTAGAAAACGCTGAACATTAGTGCGGTTTCACTTTCGCTGTAGCGTGTTGGGTGCCATGCCCACGCTTGTCGTGGGCATGGCACCCCGAGAAAAACCGCACCATGGCCATGCAAGCGTGGCCATGGCGCCCGCTAGACCTATCGTGAATCTGCTCTAGGTTTTGCAGTGGTGTATGAGAGCAGGACGTGCAAGTCACCAAGGACGGTGTTGGTGACGGCGTGGATCGTCGTCAAAGTGGTGCTGCCGGCTTACAGCCATCGGTCCAGCCCGAAGAAGTTCACGCATCCCTCGATCAACCGGTCAGTCGACTTGGTTTTGCAATCGACTCTCCGTCGTCGTGGCCGACCTCGCAAAAACATTCACTAGACAACCTGCACATTACAGTCTGTCTAATATATGCGACTATCCCCTTTTAATTTCCCTGCGGATCATCCAGCCCAGGGCGTTGTCGTCGCTGTTACACACAAGACAGGCGAACGGAACATTTGTTAGGGGCGTTCGCGCCCCTTGCCCGCCGAAGGCGGTGTTAGGCCCGTGCTTTAGCACGGGTTGACGGTGGCCACAAAAACACCCCATTTTTCTACCGCGTGTGTCACGCCCGTTCACGGGCGTCCTGCTTGATGGCAAAGCAGGATGCCTGTGAACAGGCATGACTCGCGTATCTTTTTGCATGACCCCTAAAACCCGGCGTAAACGCCGGGCCTAATACCGCCTGCGGCGGACAACGCCCATGAATGGGCGTCAACCGTTCATTTCTCGGTTATCCAAAGATGTGTTGTGATACAACGAGCGCGGCGGCCCTGGGCTGGGGAAATGGCGGCTCCTTCGGAGCGACAAATCCGTAAATTCGTGCGTATGGGCTTCGGCGTTCTCGGCCCACTCTATGGTCTGCCCCGCAACAGACCCTACGAATAAATCGGATGAGAAAAGGTGATGAGAAAAGGTGTCAGGAACCATTGTTGTCGGCTTCGTTGCGGGGACGGCCACGAGGGCGGAAGGCCAAGTCGAGGCCGAACCGTTTTGTCATTCGCTCCACCCAATCCTCGCTTCCAAACGGCTGCCCACGATTCACGCAACGCCGCAACGCTTCCAACTCGCTTTGGCTTTCCGCCCGATTCACCCGGCTTGCCCAGTTCTTCGGCACGTCGATGGGCCGCTTCGATAGCACTGCCTGACATTCCGCGTCTCCAAACTCGCGCCGCCAAAGACTCGACCATCGCCACTTCTCGGCTCGTTCGCACAACGCAGCACGCAAGGCGTTCCGCTCCACATAGCGACAGACTGTCCAAAGGTACTCGTCCGACTCGATCAAAAACGACTTGAATCGCCCCTGGTACACATGACCGGACCCTACCGAATGCCGATGCGCATGCCAGCGTTGCGTGTGCGTCAATGTCAACCACCCGACGAACGCCGAAAGGTCTCCAGCCTCACGTGGCCAAACCACCAAATGCCAATGATTCGGCATCACGCAATACGACAACAAACGCATCTTGAAACGCCGCACGGCGTCGACAAGGATTCGCTCGAACGCTTCGTAATCCTCCAGCTTGTCAAATATCCTCATCCGCGCGTTGGCGCGGTTAAGCACATGGTACGCGAATCCCCCGGCGACAACTCTTAACGCTCGTCCCATGCCCGGATTCTACGAATCATCCTCGCGAGTGTCAATAACGGTTCCTGACACCTTTTCTTACTCTTTTCTTACTCTTTACCAAAATGCTGGGGTGTGTTAAACTTATTACCATCTTCACCTTTAGCCGCCTTGGGGGCAGCGCAGCACCTGGACAATAGCCGACCTGCAAACAGTCAGTCGGCTTCTTCTTTCCGGGTGCATTCTCGCGAGGATTCTCCCGCGGGGAATCTGTTCCAAAATTTTCGGCAGCAGGGATTCTCTGCTGTGTTGGTTTTCTCATCCCAGGGCGCGAAGTCGCCCCGCAACGTTAAGGGAGGTAGTGAGATGAGAGGGTTGATAGTGCGAAATGGGTTCTTCGTAACAGCGTTGGCAGCTTGCCGCACAGCAACCATTCTAAGGATCACACTCATCTTGGGTGTCATCGTGCTGACGGCGTTTGCGCCTGCGGCCGCAAGCACCATTGTGTTCAACAATTTTGGTCCTGGCGACTCTTACGCATATTGCGGCGACTTTTTGGGAAGATTTGAAGGCTGTGATCCCGAGAACCCATTGGCTGGAGACTTCATTCCCAGCAGTAACGGGAAGTTCAATGAAGTTTGGACAGCCATGTGGCACCAATTCGGTTTGAACGAGGTGACGCTGACGCTGTTGACCGACCAGTCGGGGAGCCCCGGCACGGCAATATGGCAACAGACTTTCGTCGATCAACTCGGCAACGACTATGGAAGCGTGTTACACGTGGCGGATCTCGACGGGCCCATGTTGACCGCCGGAACAAGGTATTGGATCCGAGCCTCCACGCCAGATGTCGTCGGAACCGTACAGACATGGTATGAAAACGACCAAGGCGACCTCGGTTCCCGTGCTAAGTGGGAGGACGGTAGACTCTGGATATTCAGTAATACGGACCGGCGTGCCCTACGGGTAGGGGTCGTCCCCGAACCTTCCACCTTCGTCCTCCTCGGCGTCGGTGCGGCCAGTTTTCTCGCCTACGCTTGGCGACGGCGGCGACAAGCGGCGTAGGGCTTCTCTTGGGGTGAGAAAAGGTGTCAAGAGGGGGGGAAAAAGGTGTCAGGGAAAAGGTGGTCAGGGAAAAGGTGAGGGAAAAGGTGTCAGGAACCAATCCTGTTCGGCACGCTTATTGCGTTGCGAAGGTCCGATGGCAAGCAGGAGAAAAGCGTGACGGTACCGCATACGGCGGAATAGTGCCGGAAGGCTGAACGGAGGTGCTGGAAGGCGGCT
>JBDKTJ010000047.1:0-10600 GCA_039698075.1 Thermoguttaceae bacterium
GCTCCAACGCATGGTAAACGTCCAACATTCCGGCGGCACCGGGAAAGTGCATGGCGGCTTGTTGCCAAATCCAACCGGCTCCGTCGGCCAGCATGGTGATCGTCGTCGTATCCTCAATGCCGAGTCGTCCAGCCCACTGTCCCCAACGCGAGCCAAAGCGTTCGCTGTTTTCGATTGCCGCAAACGCCACGCGAACATGCGGCGAGGGCAACTCGCGATCGTCCCACTCTTTGGGCGTGGCCGATGGTCCGCGATGCCGCTTGGAAAAGATAGCGGATCATGTTCCTCCGCGCCGAGATGAAGTGCAACAACCGATCCGCAGCCTTGCGCTTCACCTTGCCGCGCATGTCCATTCGCCACGGCAGGAGTCGCTCCCAGGCCGCCGCGCAGCCTTCGTGCTTGAACACGTGCATCAGTTCGTCCGCCCATGTTTTGCCTTCGGGCGATTCCTCGCCAAACACCTTGCGACGCGCGCGATGAACGTTTTCGCTGAGGTGATAGAAGTCCAAGCCCAGGGCGTCCAACTCGGCGAAGTGCAACTGCATCTGCTCGCGAATCCACGTCGCCCCGTCCACCAAGCCCACGCGCTCGTCGGCCTTCTGGAACCGCAGCCTGTCCGCTTCGCGACGCAACAGCTTTCCGGCCGCGATGTGATTGCCATGCGTGAAAGCCACGTGCTGACGCTTCGCCTCCTCGCTGTAAAAGAAAGCGACCTTGAACTCCTTCCAGGACAGGTCCGACCCGCGGCGGCGCGGCGGCAAGGGCTTGCACTTCTTGCCGCGACGACGACGCTTGGCTTTGACCTTATCGCGGCGTTTGATCTTCTCGGCGTCGGTGATGATCGGCACCATCACGCCGTCGCAGCCCGTATAAACGCGGGTTTTCTCGCCTGCCGTGTCGTTCGGCACGACGCAATCTTCCGCGTGCCACGTCACGGCGATGGCGTCCTCTTGCTGGGCTTTCAACACGCGACGCCCAGCCGCTTCCACCACTTGCCGCAACCGCTCACCGCTGAGCTTCACTTGGGCCGTACGCTCCAAAGCGGCCGCCGCTCGAACAAAACTTGTCGCCGACAAGTTCTCGCGACAAGCCATCTCCACAACGCCGGGCGTGATCGTGACGCCGTCGCGATCGAGAATCGCGTCGGCTGGCGCGACGCTGCCGAGTTGCGGGCCGTGCCACCAGCGTCGCACGACGTTGATCTCGCCGTTGATGGTAAGAACGCGATGCGACTGCCGGCCCTTATTCGCCAACCGCTTGCCCGTCAGCGGATTGTGCGGAGGGGAGAAAAGCGGCTTCCGCCGCATTGACCCGCTTCTGCATCGCTCGCTCAAAGATCCGCTGTCGCATCTCCGCGGAAAGATCGCGAACACGTTCCTCGCTTCCGGCGATCCACTCGCCGTCGGCGGCTTGATTGACGGCCTCCATAACCTCTTTCGCATACCGTTCGAGTTCGTCCTTCATCGATTCCACAAACTCTTCAGGCGGCACTCGTGGCGACTGGCTCATGCGACGCTCCTTGCTTGGGACTGCGAACCGAAATACATCGATCTAAGCAGTTTGCCTAACCCCCACAGATCGCGCCAGTCGAAATTGTCACGCACCCGCGGATCCCTGGCGACGCAGTGCGACGACTTCTTCGTGGGTGAGACGACGCCACTGACCGGACGGCAGCGACGCCAAACGCACGGGCCCGACGGCGATCCGGGTCAGCCGCTCGACCTTGTGGCCCACGCGCGCCAGAATGCGGCGAATTTCACGATTTTTGCCCTCACGCAACACCATCTCCAAAACCGCGCTGTCTTTGTGTTGCGACTTGACGACGACCCGTTCGGCCCGGGCCACGCCTTCGGCCAGATGGACGCCTTGGGTCAGACGGTCCAGCACGTCGCGGGCGGGGTGACCAGCCACGACCACGCGATACGTTTTGCTAACGCCGTAGCGCGGATGCGTCAGCCGGTTTGCCAATTCGCCGTCGTTGGTGACCAGGATGAGCCCGTCGCTGTGCAGATCGAGCCGCCCAATGGTGAACAGCCGGGCGCCTCGCTCGGGCACCAGATCGACCACGCGAGGCCGGCCCGACGGATCGCGGTTCGTGCAAAGCACGCCTTCCGGTTTGTTGACCGCATAATACACCAGCTTTGGACGGGTCAAAGCGACGCCGTCGACCCGAATCTGCTGCACGTTGGGATCAACCCGGGTGCCCAGTTCGGTGACCACGCGACGATCGATCTCGACTCGTCCGGCCGTGATCAGTTCTTCGCATTGTCGGCGACTGCCAAGCCCCGCGGCGGCCAACACTTTTTGCAGACGTTCACGCGAGTCCGGCATTTTACTTATCTTTCCGAAAGACGTTGACGCGAGTCGAACCGTCCTACCATTTTACTGCTTTGCGTCCCATTGTCCCAACTCCCACCTGGCTCGCGAGGGCTCGGCTGGCGGTTTGTCGTATTCCCGCGGACGAACACCGGTGATGGCGGGCCCCATCTCGGCGTCCGGATAAGGATCGTAACGCAACGCCCTGTTTTGCTGGACTTGCTCGGAGCCCGGATGGAACCAATCGGGCCGGCTCGTGTGCTTGCAACCCAACGAAACCGCCAAAATCAGGAACCCTGCGCCCATCCAGTACGATCCTTTCATGGCGACCCACTCCTCATGCGATTTTTTTGGCCAACGCGAGGCCCAAATATATACGCCGACGGAAAACAGCGAAAGACGAAATTGGATAATCCACAAACAGCCTAGTTTGCCTACAATCGCTGTCTTATCTTGACTCAGGTCAATTCGTTTTCAATAATCCAAGCCCGTTGGGTGGATTTACGTCCGTCGCCTGCGGACGATTCGCTTCGACCTCCCGTCAACACCTTGCGAGAAAAACGCCGTGACACGAATTGCTTTGTCATTCTGTTGGGCCGGTCTTGCTTCGACGCTCTTGCTGTCGGCTGGTTGTCAGCCTGAGAACCACACCGAGCGAGGGGCGTTGTTCGGCAGCTTGTTCGGGGCGGGCACGGGGGCGGTCATTGGCGGCGCCAATGGGAATCCCGTGGCCGGCGCGGCGATCGGCGCAGCGGCCGGCGCGTTGGGCGGAGCGGCGGTCGGCAGCGCCATGGATGACGCCGAGGCGAAGAACCGCGAGTTGATCGCGCAGCAAATGGGGCGGCAGGTTGCGCCCGGCGCGGTGACGGTCGCCGATGTGATCGCCATGAGCGCGGCTCACGTCCATGAAGAGTTGATCATCACGCACATCCATCGCAACGGCGCCGCGGCGCCGCTGCGGACTTCCGATCTGATTCAGTTGCAACAGTCCGGGGTCAGCGCCCGGGTGATCAGCACGATGCAATCCACGCCGGTGCGGCAAGTCCAGGGGACCGTGGTGATCCGCCAATCGCCGCCGCCGGCCGTGATTGTCGAGACACCGCCGCCCTGTTGGGGACCGCCTCATCCGCATCCGTACGCGTGGTGAGTAACGGTCGAGCGGGCTCCGCGGACGGGTTATTCCTCGTCGTCCTTGGTCAGCGTGAAGCCTTTGAGGAACCAGCCGTCGGGTTCGCTGGTGACTTGGAATCCGGCCGGATTCAAGTAGCGTCGCACGACTTGGTAGTCGGGCAACTGGCGACCGTCGATCCGCTGCGTGCGGACTTCGCCCTTCTTGCCTTCGCCAAACAGGCCGTTGAGCAGCTTGGCCATGAGGCCCTCGCTTTCGGGCATCTTGTTTTGGCGGATCAACTCGTAGGTGGGCCGATACTCTTCGTCCGTGCGAGAAAACGTGCGGAGACATTTCGCCTTCGGCTCCTGCCGTGCGATCTCCTCGTCGACCAACAGATAGTCGACGTCTTGCCGCAGTTGCTCCGGTTTCTTGGCCGGCGCGATCACCTTCAGCAGGAAGTCGATGTGGGAAGCGATCAACAGATTGCCCTGCCAAACCGTGAAGGCCGCATGCGGCAACAATCGCTGCTCCTTGTCTTCTTCTTCGTCGTCGTCTTTGCTCTTTTTGTGTTTCTTGACCGGATGGGCGGGCGCGACGGCCGGCACATTGTCGAACGTAACCATCGGGGCGTCCAACGCCGGCGATTCATCTTCGACGATCTCCCAAATCACCTGTCCGTTGACCTCGCGGCGTTTGGCCGTCGGGTCGTTCTTCATCAGTTTTTCGAAGGCCCGGGCCACGGCCTTCGGGTTTTTCGCTTCAACGGCGAACAGCAGCCGCTCACTGGTGGTCGTGATCGGCAACTGATAATCCGTCAAGATGCTCACGCGTTGGCCCAACTGTCCGATCAGATCTTTGCGAAGATCGATCTGCGGCCCGTTGGGATCGTCCTTCAGGCCGGGCAGCACGTCGTTTTTCCAGGTGCCTTCTTCGCCCTGAGCGACAAACTCATCAAACAAGGCGCCGAAGTTGTCGAAGGCGTTGAGGATGTCAAAGTAGAAGGTCGTGTAGGTGGCGATATCGCGGGGCACCCACGGTTGGGGCGCAAAATCGATTTGGTTGGGCAACACCAACATCTTCATCGACTTTTTGTACGGGGGTGGCGCATAAACCGCCGTACGATGGATCATCTCGTAGCCCTCGGCGGCAAAGTCCAGATAGCCGCCGATCCCTTGCAGCGCGCCGAGCCCTTGGTTGCGCATGATTTCCAAAATGCTCTTGCCCTTGCGGCGACGATCGGCCGGTGAGGCGGCCCGAGCGGCTTCGGCGTAGCCCAACGGATGAATGAACCAACGGATCTGCGGCACGGTGTCGCCATAATCGGCGAGGCATCGTTTGGCCACCGTTTGAAACGCCTTTTGAGCGGCCAGACTTCCTTCGAGCTTGCCGTCGACGGCCCGATCGACGATGCCCGACAGCACATCGACATTGTCGGCCACGATCAGCAGATCGCCCGTCAGGCAATAGAAAGCCCGACGCGGCGAGGCCTCTTGAGCGTCATCCGACTTCTCGCTCTTCTCGCTGGTTTTGGACTTTCCGGCTTCCGATTTTTCGGTGCCGCGAAGGGTGCTTTGCACCGCGACGGTTTCTTCCTCGCGTTGGGGCAAATCAAACTGAACCACCGTGACGTCGCCGTGCTTCAACTCGCTGCGTTTGGCGCCGCGTTGCAGTTGAGTCGCCGTGACTTTTTTCAGCATCTCCTCCGCCTGCGAACGCTTTCCAAAAACGTCGGCCAAGATCACCAGGGCCGCCTTGCCCGGGGCGGGCGAGATCAACGCAATCGCCACGTCGCCGCCCGGCACGCCCTTCATGTCCTCCAACGTGATTCCCAAACGCTCGTGGATGCTCGACCAACGATCCTCGATCTGGCGACGGATGTCCGCGCTGAACGGCTTCATCACCGGATCGGCCATCAAGTGGCCCAACTGCGTCTTGTTCCATCGCTCGCTGAGCAAGTCGACGTTCGAGATGGCGAGGAATCCCTGCGTCGTATCAGGCAGCAGCGTCTCGCTCGGACGGCTTATGTGCCGTTTGACGCTCGGCTCCACCTTGACGGCGGCCTTCTCGCTCGTTTTGCTCTTTTCGGTGGCAACTTCCAGCTTGACCGAGGACTTTTCAGCCGTGTCCGCGGCGCGGACGACGTTGAACCACAGCAACAGACACCCAAGGCAACCGACCAGGTACGTCCAGGAACGTGGCACTGCACAACTCCTTGTGTCCAATAACACCGGAATAGTCTACGTAATCGGAAAAGTCGCGCGCGATCGACAAAGTTTAGTGTGACAAGCCAACTTACGCTAGATCGGCCAAGAAAATTGATAAGATAAGCCGGTCTGGACAAGAAATCGCGTTGAAGGGGCGGCAATGCCCGGACGAGACGCCCCAAACAACCAGCAGCACCCATATTAACACAAGTGTCTTGCGGCCCATTTTGTTTTCATCACCTGTCTTGGTGTGGGGGAATACAGTAAAATATGGATATGGCGGAAGAACACGAAGAACATTTCGACATTGACCAGGTGCTGCAATCGTGGCCCTTCAAACCGGGGGTGATTGCCGCGCGTCTGGTCCGCGTCCGCGAAGATCGGGAAGTGCTCCAGATGAGGATCGAGATGGGCCTGTTGCAGATGGAGGTGACGGGCCGACCGGACGGCGAGCACCCCGGCGGCGCCAGCACCTGTCTCGAATGGCTCCAGGAGCTTGCCCGGTTGGAAGAGGGGGAGTTCGTGCTTAGCCTGGAGCACTGCGTCGAGATCGACCGTGAATTAGTGCAATTTTATCATCGCCGGATCTGTTTTTTGGCCCTGCGGCAATTTGCCCGGGCCGTGACCGACGCCGACTACATTTTGGCTCTGATGGACTTCGCCGCCGAGCATTCGCCCAATCAACAATGGACGATGTCGCACGAGCACTACCGTCCGCTGACGCTCTTCCACCGGACCCAGGCGGCGGCTTTGCTAGCCGTCGAAGAAACCAACGCCGAGGCCGCCATCGAGACGATCAATCAAGGCCTGGAGGAGATCCGAAAGGTGTTCGTCAAGTTCGGCGTCGAAGAGCAATTCGACCATGACGAGCTCATCAGCCAATTGGCCGCCATGAAGGAATCGTTGCGCGAAGAATATCGGGTTGGAAAGACGTTGGCCGAGCAATTGGCCGATGCCGTGGCGGCCGAAGAGTACGAGCGGGCCGCTCGGCTGCGCGACGAAATCGCCAAACGCCACCATATCGAAGGGCCAAAAGCCAGCCCGCAGAGTTAGTGTCGGCGTTCTTTTCTTTTGGAAAAAGACCGGAACCCTATCCTGTTTCCGGTGTTTATCACCTCTTGGGACATAAGGCTGTGCCCCGTGTGCCGGACGGTGCGCGTCCGTTTTGCAAAAAAAGCATGTCTTGCCGGTGGGTGAACGCGTCGAGCGTATACCTCGGAAAGGTTGTGGCTTGAGGGTTTTGATCATGTCGAACGCACTGCCGTTGGAGCCGCATTTTGGCTCGACCCGTGAACTCGCGTTTGGGCGGCGAGTCGGTCGGAATGCGGCCGCCCATTCTGATCGTCGCCTAAATGTCCCATCCGCCGTTTCATCCCGCTTTTGTTTTTGTCGCGTCGTCGCTGGTTTCACGCTGGTGGAGTTGCTGGTGGTCATTACGATCATGAGCATTTTGATTGCGTTGTTGCTGCCGGCCGTGCAATCGGCCCGAGAGGCGGCGAGACGTTCGCAGTGCCTTTCGAATTTGCACAATATCGGGATCGCCTTCGAGCATCGTCGTTCGATCTACGGCGATGGCGCTCGTTTTCCCGTGGCGGCCGAGGAACCCAGTCTGGATTCCAGCAAACCGAGCATCGCTCAGGCGTTGGCGCCGTATATGGAGGCCGGCAATGCGGTGTCGACGACCGGGACGTCTACCACAGGGACTTCCACCACTGGAACATCGTCGAACCAGAGCAATATTTTGACGTTGTGGTCGATGGTTTGTCCGGACGATGTGCCTTCGAGCCGACCGAACAGCGATGGGCGAGGCGACAGTTACTGCGTGGCGGACGGAATCAGCTACGAATACAACGCCAGTCAACTGCTCGATTTCTCGCACAGCCCGCCGATCGGTAAAAGCTATCAAGAGGTGACTCGCAGCCGCCGCGGCAACGAGCGGGCCAGCGGAACGATCATGTTGGTGTTCGATTTTGAGGCGTTTCACAACGGCGGCACGTCCTATACGCCGCTTGCTCCGACGGAAGAGGGCGATTTTGCCGGTTTCCAGCACGACAGCAAGGGCAGCATGCGAAGCATTCTTTTTATGGACGGCCATGCCGATTGTCTCTGAACCATGTGAGGACGAACCATGGATAAAAAAAAGCCCCAGCCGACCAAAAGCAAGCGTTGGCGATGGATTCTGTTGGCGTTTTTTTTGATGGCCACCGTGGCGTGGGCGTGGTCGTCGCATCGCAGCGGTACGGATCCGGCGGTGGAGGCCATTCATCAGCAGTTCCAGAAAATCGCCAATGCGCCGCCTGAAAAACGACAGCAAATGTGGCAGGAAATGCGGCAGCAGATGCACGATCTGACGCCGGAACAGCGACATCAAGTGCAAGAGCAGGGACGCGAGCGAATGCAGCGGGAGGCGGAAAAACGGGCGCACGACTTTTTTGCGTTGCCGCCTGACCAGCGAACGGCCGCGCTTGATAAGGTGATCGACGACATGGAGAAACGCCGCAAGGAACGCGAAGCGAATCGGCCACAGCAAAACACGCAAAACCGCCCCAACCAGGCTCGCAACAACGCGCCGCGCAATCTGGATTCGCAAGCGCAAGTCGCCCGACGCGTGCAGCGTCTCAATTCGGGCAGCGCCGAATCGCGGACGTACTTCCAAATGCTGCAACAACGCCGACAGGAGCGTGGGCTGCCGCCCTTTGGCGGAGGCGGTGGTGGCGGAAGAGGGGGCGGCGGACCGCCTCGCTAAAGTCCGTCCCTCCATCCGTTGGCAACCACCTTGTTGTCCGGATTTTCGGGTTCCTCTTTTCCGATGCGGCGGGTTTCGGTATAATCCCCACCGTTTTCCGGGAGGGTGGCCACAGGATAAAGGAACCCCGAATCACGAACGAGATACGTGTTGGAATCGGTCACGACACGCATCGGTTGCAGCCAGGCGGTCCGCTTCGGCTTGGCGGAGTCGATATCCCCCACGATCGGGAGTCCGTCGGGCATAGCGACGCGGATGCGTTGCTGCATGCCGTCATTGATGCGCTGTTGGGCGCCGCCGCGTGGGGTGATGTAGGCCAGATGTATCCGGACACCGATCCGGAAAACCGCGGCCGCGACTCGGCTGAGATGCTCGTCGGCGCGATGGAAACCGTCGCCAAACTGGGCTGGCGAATCGTCAACATCGACTGTATCGTATTTGCTCAGCGGCCGAAGCTGTTGGCCCATCGTCAGGTCATTCGTCAGCGCATCGCCGATCTTTTGGACATCGAGCCCGAACGCGTCGGACTGCAAGCCAAAACCGGCGAAGGCATCGGTCTGATCGGTCGCGAAGAAGCCATCGCCGCCCAATGTGTCGCGTTGTTAGAAACAAGGGATTAGGCCATGCTTTGCAGCGTGCTGTCTAATCCCTAATTCCCTAATCCCCAATCCCTTCCTATGCTTCGCGTCTACAACACCCTTTCTCGAACCAAAGAGCCTTTCGAATCGGTCCGGCCCGGCAAGGTCGGCATGTACCTTTGCGGTCCGACGGTCTACAAGCCCAGTCACATCGGACACATGGTTGGCCCGGTGATTTTCGACGCCGTCAAACGCTACCTGACCTACTGCGGCTATCAAGTCACCTGGGTGGTGAACATCACCGACGTGGACGACAAGCTGATCGCCGAGTCGAATCGCCGCGGCGTGCCGATGACGCAGTTGGCGACCGAGATGACGACCGACTACATGAACAACATCGCGGCCCTGGGCGTCGACGTGATCGACCAGTTCCCGCGTTGCACGGAGACGATGCCCGAGATCATCGCCTTCACCAAAACCCTGGTCGACAAGGGGTTTGCCTATGAGGCTCAGGGCGACGTGTATTTCGACGTGGCCCGATGTCCCGACTACGGCAAACTGAGCCATCGCGGCGTGGAGGCCATGCAAGGCGAGGGCGGCGGCATGGCCGATCGCAAGCGGTCGAGCGCCGATTTCGCGCTGTGGAAGTCGGCCAAACCCGGCGAGCCGTCGTGGCCCAGTCCGTGGGGACCCGGTCGGCCCGGCTGGCACATCGAGTGTTCGGCGATGAGCCGCAAACTGTTGGGCGAGACATTCGACATCCACGGCGGCGGGCTCGATCTGATGTTCCCGCACCATGAAAATGAAATCGCGCAGAGCGAATGCTGCCATGACGGCAAGCCCATGGCCAAGTATTGGATGCACAACGGTCTGATGCAGGCCAGCAGCGAGGTGGGCAAGGTCGGCGGACGCAGCACCCGGCCCGCCGAGGGCGATCTGGCCGCGCAAGAGGTCGGCAAGATCAGCAAGTCGAAGGGCTCGGCGCCGTTCCGCGACATGCTCAAGAAGTTTTCAGGCGAGACGATTCGGTTCTTCGTCCTGTCGACCCACTATCGCCGCCCGATCGACTACAGCGAGGAGCGGTTGCACGAAGTCGAAACCGGGATGGACACGTTTTACCGGTTTTTCAAGCGTTTCGAGCGAGTCCTAGGCGGCAGCTTTTATTCGCTTGCCGCACCGACCACCCGGGCCGCGACCGTCGAAGCGGTCTCGAGCGATCCGTTGCTGAAAACGGTCGGCGAGCTGCGAGGTCGATTCCTCGAAACGATGGACGACGACTTCAACACCGGCGGAGGCATCGCCGTATTGTTCGATCTGGTCCGCGTGCTAAATAAATTCGTCGACGACGAGAAACTGGAAGACCCGGCCCAACGATCGCCCGAAAAACTCGATGCGTTGCGCCGCGGCGCGACGGTGTTGCGAGAGCTGGCCGCGACGTTGGGACTGTTTCGCAAGCCATCGCAAGAAACCGCCCCGGCCGCCAGCGACGATTTGGCCGACAAGTTGATGACACTCATCATCGAGTTGCGAGCCGAGGCCCGCAAGAAAAAAGATTTTGCCACGGCCGACCATATCCGCAAGACGTTGACGGAAATCGGCGTCGTATTGGAAGATCGTCCCGGCGGCACCGAGTGGAGCCGGAAGT
>JBDKTJ010000048.1:0-4626 GCA_039698075.1 Thermoguttaceae bacterium
CCCCCTCTAGGACGTTAAGCGGGCGTCACTGACGCCCGCGCAGCGACGCAATAAAAAAGGCGTCTACAGCTACAAAATTGTGGCAATAGGCGTTGTCTTTTGCAGCCCACGGCTTGCTTACACGTGGAGTTGATTGTCGCATCGTGACTGCGGATTCTCGGACTGGATTTCCTCTCGCTTTTTTTCTCGCCGAAATACCCCGCATATAAGAAAAAGCCCCGCCGAAGCTTTCCGACGGGGCTTTGCAATTTTCATTTTTCCAAAGACCAAAACATTACGGTTTGGTTGCCGAGCCCTGTTTGTCGCGGATCAAAAATATCCGGTCAATGTAAACGGCATCGACTTCGCCGGGACGCTTCGGCGGAGCAACCCAGAAGTACATCTGGTCGTTTAGCACGTGCGAGCCCAAGTCGAAGACGCGGTAGTCGGCGCCGGCCGACTCGCCGACGCTGAGGCGTCGATAACCGACTTTTTTGCGTGTCTTCGGATCGTAAATCCCGATCTCCAGAGCCGGCCCGTTCTTGACCTTCGCTTCCGAACGTGCGACGACATAGCAGTGCCAAGGACCGCTCGTTGCTGAGTCGTCGGAAATGACGAAGGAGACCGCCCATTGACGATGGTCACCTGGCATCCGGGCGGCCTTGCCGTCGGAGGCCTTGGGATCGTCAACTATTTTCGCGCATACGCCCGGTTTGTGAAGCCGGAACTCGTTGTCTTGCAGATCAACCCAGTCGTTCTCCGGCAGCTTCGAGCAGAGCTTTGGCGCCGGAGCGGCAGGGCCAAAACGTCGCCGCAGCGATTCTGCACGTTCGGCGAATGGCTTCCCCTCGCGGTATCGGCCCACATTGAGCTTCTCGGCCAACGTGATGAACTCCTCGCAGGCGGCGACTGGATCTTTCGGACCTAAAAAAGCCGTCCCTTGTAGCTTGCTGCTACGTTTCAAACTGTTATAGCGAGTAAGCCACGTGTGGTCCAAAGGCAAACGCTCCCGACGCACGCGTGCGGAGATCACCGGATCGTCGGCGACGGCGGCCTGCGCCTTCTCGAACAACACGGTTGCCTTGTTCAAATCCGCCAGCGTGAGCCAGCCGTCCGTATCTTCCAGGTAGCAACGGAGATGCTTGCCGGATCGTTCACCGGCATCGCCAATCACATCGAGATATGCCAACAGGTGCGGCGCTGCAGCGCCGTAGTATCCCTGCATAAATTCGCGAATGAGGGCTTTTTCGTCGAGGTTGGGATTCCACATCAGATGCGCGATCAACCATGCCCGCAAACGGACGAAGTCGCCGATCGAACTGCCGCAGTCGCCCTGCTCGAACAGGCCAATCGTATTGTGGTTGACGAAGAAGCGAATGTTGGGCGCCAACACCCGATAGTTCGGGTGGGGAATGAGATAATTGGAAAAATTGGCCACATAGTCCCAAATGAACAGCTTTGGCGCGATCTTGCTCCAACCGACAATATCCCGGCAAAATTTCTCGTTCTGCGGCCCTTCGAGCGGTTGCACGAAAGAACACTCGATCGAGCAGAGCCGCACGACTACGTTCGAACGAGGCCGCGCCAGCTTGGGCGGCTTACGCGTGTATTGGTAAGCCAGGGTCTCCACGAGCACGTTGGGAAACTCCTTCCCGATATCCTCGGCTACCGCGTTGACAAACCGCAGGAGCAATCCCGACGGAGCTCCCTCTTCTTCCTCGACCGCCTTGCACTTGGCGCATTCACAGCGTCCAGCCCAGTCGTTCTGGCTGATCGAGATAAAGCCCGCGTCTGGCGTCTTTCGCAACCGCGCCAGGGCGTTGCGAACGAACTCCTTGCGCATCGCCTCGTTGGTCAGGCACAACTGAGCGCGTTCCGTCGTACGTTTCCCGCCGATCTCGCTGTACCATTCCGGATGCGCGGCAAAGTACTTTTTCGGCGGCAAGAGAGGATAAAACGTATGAACGAATCCGGCGAAGTTGTAGTGAACGAATCCGGCGAAGTTGTAGTGACCGCCATATTCGGGCGAGACGCGATCGAAATAACCGTTGCACTTGCTTCTGGTCGCAAAAACGCCCTCCTTAGCGTCGGTGTAAAATGCCTCACGATAGCGAAGCTTCGGCGAATAATTAATGTCCAAAGCCGCGATGGCAAGCGTCGGCTTCTTCGGAAAAAAGCTCTCCGTCGATGTCCACCAACGACACCCCACGACGTCCTCCAAAAACGTGTAAACAGCGTAAAGTGTCCCACGCGGCGGTCGGCCGGCGAGAACCAGGTTCTTGCCAACCGTCTTGATCACGATCCCATCGTACCCCAGGGAATTGACGTCGAGCGTCGGCAAGAGTTGCTTCATGCGATCCGATGGGCCAACAACAATCTGCGGCGTCTCTGGAGACACCTTGTCTTCGGCAACAATCTTCAACGTTGCGCCGGTCACTTTAGCCAAGTGCTCCTGCAACTCCCGTGCGGCCGTGGTTTGCGGGGCGGTCGGCCGAGCTGGCACAACGATGACATAATCGGACTTGCCCTCGGTGACCAATGTCAATTCATGGGCCCACGCAGCAGAACAGACGACGAGAAACGCAAGCACACAGCAAACGGAGCGTTTCACAGTTTTGACTCCTCGAGTGATGGAAAGGGTGGGTGGGCAGTCCGACTCATCCGGAACCATAATGGAATGAAACGTGTTGCGACCGGCGTGCTTAACGCGTTATCGCGGTGGGAGGATTTTAGCTGCTCATTCTACCAGCAACAACGTGCCCGTTCAACCGTTTTTCCGCACATTTTGCGGGGAACTTATTCCGCTGCGTCCAGCGGAAGCAATTCCGGCGATTGAAGAAGACGTGAAGACGTTTCGATTTGCTTAACGCCTTCGGACGCAGCTCATGGCGTCGTATCGCGGTTGGCTGCGGCAGGCTGGCGTGACGGTTGCCGACGACACCCCGGTCGAGATCAGCCCCTTGTTCGCTCTTGATGCCGAGGAGCTTGTCGGCAAGTTGCCTGCCGGTTTGGCGACCGACGTGCCGGTATATCTCGATTCGAGCGGATGTTTCACCTGCGGCACACTGTGTTTCCGCGGCCTTAACCAACGTGCGGTGATTGGTTTTCTTCGCGAAACTGACTGGGCGTCACGCCCATTTCCGCCTTGAACACCACGCCGAGATACTCTTGATGTCGCAGGCCGGTTAATTGGGCAATCTGTGCCAGGGTCATTGAAGTTTCCGTCAGCAGTTCGCGGGTGCGCGCCATGCGCACTCGCTTGATTTCGTCGTGTATCGTACGCGACAACACTTGCTGAAACCGACGCTTCAACGTGCTGTACGAAAGAGCCACGTGCGCGGCGACGTCTTCCACGCTGATTTCGCCGTAGGCGTGTTCGCGAATATAACGAACGGCCTCGGCGATGTCGCGGTCGGCAATGGTTTGCACATCGGTCGAACGACGCACCACAACGCTCGGCTGCCCCACGGTCAACGGCTCCGTGGGTGCTGGCTTGCCTTGCATCAATTGGTCGAGCAGCTCGGCCGCGTAAAAGCCGACGCGATCATGCCGGGCGACGACGCTCGATAGCATCGGATCGCAGATTTCGCAAAACGCTGCGTCATTATCAACACCGACGACAGCGACTTCTTCGGGCACCATCGCGACGGCGCGCCGGCAGGCCTCCAATACTTTTTGGCCCGCCCAATCGTTGGCGGCCATGATGCCGATGGGCTTCGGCAGGCTGGCGATCCATTGCGTCAATCGTTCCCGCTCGGTCTCGGAAATCCACGCTTTGCCGCCAAGTCGCGGCAGTAAATAATGGTACGACGTGTAGCCCGACCGCGTGACGGTCTCCTTAAAAACGTCGCGTCGCGTTTGCGACCATGATGGGCCGAGGACGCCGCAATAGGCGAACGCGCGAAAACCATGTTCCAGCAGATGGCCGGCCGCAGCCCTTGCAATCGCGCGATTATCGACCCCGACGACGGGAATGCCTGTGTCGTGGACATTGCCGAGCACATCGACGACGGGTATGCCCATTTTGATGAGCTTTTTGGCGACGTTCCGATTTCGGACGCGGGCGATAATGCCGTCGCCGTGCCAATTGTCGAGCCATTCCGGCAGCACGCTTTGGGAATGGCTGTGGCTCGGCTCGTAATAGATCGACCAGTGACTGGTCTGTCGGACGTATTCGGCGAATCCGCGTAACATTTCCCGGCCGCTTCCCAGCGAACTTTCGATCAACAGAGCGATCCGGCGTCGTTCCGGGGCGTGCGTGGCTGGGTTCTTGGGCGGCATTTTGAGCGGTTTCCTATAACAAAAGGCCGAAATCTTCCTTGATTATAATTCGTCCCGCGATTAGAGTCAAATGATGTAATTGTTCGGGCACGACAATGTTGTTCTTCCATACGGTCTTTGATACTTTTCTACCCCGGGGAGACTTGTTTATGAAACACAGAAATTGGTTTGTGATGTTCTCGCTGCTGGCAGCAGCCGGCGATCCGTCCGGCGACATGGTTGTCCAAAGATCAACCGAGAACCATTAATCAAAGAAAGGAGACGGTAAGAGGCTCTCGTTGCGGAGTTTTCCGCGTAGATGTTTTTTTAGCAGTTTTTGGAGGGTTACACAATGAAATTGAGTTTTCGCAAGTTTAGCCTAGCGCT
>JBDKTJ010000049.1:0-26999 GCA_039698075.1 Thermoguttaceae bacterium
TTCAGCAGAGGAGACGACCGTGGAACAAAGACGCTTCGTCACCGTCGACGGCAATGAAGCGACGGCCAATATCGCACATCTTTGCAATGAAGTGATGGCGATCTATCCGATCACGCCCTCTTCGGGCTTGGGCGAACTGCCCGACGCGTGGGCTGCCGCCGGCCGCAAGAATATTTTCGGCACGGTGCCTCATGTGTGTGAGATGCAAAGTGAGGCGGGCGCCGCCGGTGCGGTGCACGGTTCGTTGCAAGCCGGAGCCCTGACGACCACGTTCACGGCTTCGCAAGGCTTGTTGCTGATGATTCCCAACATGTTCAAGATCGCCGGCGAGTTGACCTCGACGGTGTTTCACGTGACGGCCCGGACCGTGGCGACCCATGCGTTGTCGATTTTCGGCGACCACGGCGACGTGATGGCGTGCCGCTCGACGGGCTGGGCGATGCTTTCGTCCGCGTCGGTGCAAGAGTCGCAAGACATGGCCCTGATCGCCCACAGCGCGACGTTGGAGGCCCGGGTGCCGTTCGTGCATTTTTATGATGGGTTCCGCATTTCGCACGAAGTCAACAAGATCGAGCAGTTGACCGAGGACGATTGCCGCGCGATGATCGACATGGATCTGGTGGCGGCGCATCGCCAACGGGCGTTGTCGCCCGAGCGGCCGAAGCTGCGTGGCACGGCCCAAAACCCCGACGTGTTTTTCCAGGCCCGGGAGGCGTGCAATCCGTTCTACGCCAAGTGCGCCGGCATCGTGCAGAAGCACATGGACAAGTTCGCCAAGCTGGTCGGACGCCAATATCACCTGTTCGACTATGCCGGTTCGCCGGACGCGGATCGCGTGATCGTGATCATGGGCTCGGGCATCGGCGTGGTCGAAGAGACGGTCGAGAAGCTGATCGAGGAAGGCCAGAAGGTCGGCGTGCTGAAGGTTCGGTTGTTCCGCCCGTGGGACTCGGCCGCACTGGTGGCGGCGTTGCCGAAGTCGGTCAAGCGGATCGCGGTGATGGATCGGACGAAAGAGCCCGGCGCCGCCGGCGAGCCGATGTACCAGGACGTGATCACGTCGCTGGCCGAGGGCTGGACCGGCGCGATGCCGAAGGTGATCGGCGGTCGTTACGGTCTGTCGTCGAAGGAGTTCACGCCCGCGATGGTGGCGGCGGTGTTCGACGAGTTGAAGAAGTCGGAGCCGCGGCGTCAGTTCACCATCGGCATTGTGGACGACGTGAGCCGGTTGAGCCTCGACTACGATCCGAAGTTCACCACGGAGAAGGACGACGTCGTTCGGGCGATGTTCTTCGGACTGGGAAGCGACGGCACGGTGAGCGCCAATCGCAACTCGGTCAAGATCGTCGGCGAAAACACGCCGCTGCACGCTCAGGGCTATTTCGTGTACGACTCGCGCAAGGCGGGCTCGGTCACGGCGTCGCACGTGCGGTTCAGCCCCCGGCCGATCCGCGGTTCGTACCTGGTGCATCGGGCCAACTTCGTGGCGTGCCATCAGTTCCAATTTTTGGAGCGGATCGACATGCTGTCGATGGCCGACCCCGGCGCGACGTTCCTGTTGAACAGCGTCTACGGCCCCAACGAGGTTTGGGATCATCTGCCGGCCGAAGTGCAGAAGCAGATTATCGACAAGAAGCTGAAGTTCTACGTCGTGGACGCTTACGACGTGGCGCACAAGGCCGAGATGGGCGTGCGGATCAACACGATCATGCAGACGTGCTTCTTCAAGCTGGCCAACGTGATTCCGGGCGACGAGGCGATCGTGGCGATCAAGGCGGCCATCAAGAAGACCTACGGCAAGAAGGGCGGCGAGAAGGTCGTCAATAAAAACTACGCGGCGGTGGACGGCGCGCTCGCCTCGCTGCATGAAGTGAAGTATCCGAACCAGGTCACGTCGAAGTTGCACATGGTTCCGGCGGTTCCGGCCAACGCCCCGGCGTTCGTGAAGGACGTGCTGGGCATGATGATCGCCAATCGCGGCGACGACATCACCGTCGGTGCGCTGCCGTGCGACGGCACGTTCCCGACCGGCACGACGCAATACGAAAAACGGAGCATCGCCCAGGACATTCCGATCTGGGATCCGAAGATTTGCATTCAATGCGGCCAGTGCTCGCTGGTCTGCCCGCACGCGTCGATTCGCGTGAAGGCGTTCGATCCAGCGACGGCCAAGCAGGCTCCGGCCGGCTTCAAGTCGGCGGACTTCAAAGGCAAGGAGTTCCCCGGCTGGAAGTTCGTCGTCCAGGTGTATCCGGACGATTGCACCGGCTGCGGCCTATGCGTCGAGACTTGCCCGGCGAAGGACAAGGAAAAGGTGAAGCACAAGGCGATCGACATGGAGCCGAAGCTCGATCACTTGGACGTGGAGCGGGCCAATTTCGAGTACTTCCACAATCTGCCCGACGTGGATCGCTCGAAGGTCAAGGCCGACACGATCAAGGGTTCGCAGATGTTGCTGCCGTTGTTTGAGTTCTCGGGCGCGTGCGCCGGCTGCGGTGAGACGCCCTACGTGAAGCTGATCACGCAGTTCTTCGGCGACCGGATGCTGATCGCCAACGCGACCGGCTGCTCGTCGATCTACGGCGGCAATCTGCCGTGCACGCCGTACACGACGAATCGCGGCGGCCAAGGCCCGGCCTGGTCCAATTCGTTGTTCGAGGACTGCGCCGAGTTCGGCATGGGCTTCCGATTGGCGGTCGACCAGCAAGTCGAATTCGCTCAGGACTTGCTCAAGCGGATTTCGTCGCAGTTGGGCGACGAGTTGGTCGGCGCTCTGCTTTCCAATAAGCAGGAGACCGAAGAAGAGCTGGCCTCGCAGCGGGCTCGCGTGGCGGACTTGAACAAACGGCTCACCGCGATCGGCACGCCCGAGGCGAAGAGCCTGCTGGCCTCGTCCGACTACCTGATCCGCAAGAGCGTCTGGAGCTTCGGCGGCGACGGTTGGGCCTACGACATCGGGTTCGGCGGACTGGACCACGTGTTGGCCTCGGGCCGCGACATCAACATTTTGGTGTTGGACACCGAGGTGTACTCGAACACGGGCGGCCAGGCGTCGAAGTCGACGTTCCGCGGGGCCGTGGCCAAGTTCGCCGCCGGCGGCAAGACCGGACGCAAGAAGGACCTGGGCATGATCGCCATGTCCTACGGCGACGTGTTTGTCGGCTCGATTTCGTTGGGCGCCAATCCGATGCACGCCATCCGGACCATTCGGGCGGCGGAGTCGTATCGCGGTCCTTCGATCGTGATCGCGTTCTCGCACTGCATCGGCTGGGGCATCGACATGCGGCAGGGCATGAACATCCAGAAGGAAGCCGTGGCCTGCGGTTACTGGCCGCTCTACAGCTTCGATCCGCGCGACGAGGCGCACCCGTTCCAGTTGGCCAGCAAGAAGCCGGTCGGCGAGTTCAAAGATTTCGCCTTGAAGGAGGCCCGGTTCGCCATGTTGGCCCGGTCGAAGCCCGACGATTCGGCTCGGCTGTTGTCGCTGGGCCAGCGCGACATCAACGCTCGGTATCAACTGTACGAGCAAATGGCCAACGTCAACCGCGCCGTGGCGAGCGAAACCGCCGCCGAAGGCAACGGCTGATCCGAAGGCTTGTGTTTTGAAACCGACGGCCGCGAGGTGGGAAAAATGCCTGCCTCGCGGCCTTTTTTTGTGAAATGGATCAGCATCCGACGGACGGCGGATCCCAGCCGGCAGAATCGTTACATGCGGTCGATCCCCCCCGAAAAAATCGCCCGGAATCGCAACCTATGATTTTCATAGGGCGGTTGGACGAAATTGTTGAGTCATTTACACGAAAGGGTTGGAACGATGGGCGCGGAACAATCTTGCTGCTGTGAAAAACTGAATCGGGAGTTCGGCCATCTCAGAGGCCAGTGGTGGTGGCTGTTCTTGTTTGGGGCGTTGCTGGCGGTGTGCGGCGCCGCCGCGGTGATCTTTCCCGCCCTGACCGTGCTGACCACCGTGACCTCGGTGTTGATTCTGGGCATCGTGTTGATGATCGCCGGAATCGCTACGGTTGTCGCGTCGTTTTGGACCGGAAAATGGAGCGGCATGTTGGTGCAGCTTTTGGTCGGCATCCTCTACTTGGTCGTCGGATATCTGATTACCGAGGAGCCGCTGAAGGCGATGACCGTCATGACCTTGTTCGTGGCGGCGTTTTGCATCGTGGTCGGCGTGTTTCGGATCGTCGCGGCCTTGACCATCCAATTTCCCTGTTGGGGTTGGGCCTTGCTGAACGGTTTGATCACGTTCCTGCTGGGCATGATCATCTATCGACAGTTTCCGCAAAGCGGGCTGTGGGTGATCGGCCTGTTGGTGGGCCTTGAGATGCTGTTCCACGGATGGACCTGGATGGCCCTGTCGCTGGCCGTCAAGCAACTGCCGAAAGAAGCGGCCTGAGATAAGAGCCGAGAAGTGAACCGCATGCCTCCCCTCTCCCAATGGGAGAGGGAACTTTTTTTCTTGCCGACGTCGCCCGTCAGACGCCGGAATAGGCTCGAAAATCGTCGGCGATGGATTTTAGTCGCTCGGCCTGCTGCCGCTTGGTTTCTTCCAACCGATCGGCGCCGCGCGGCGAATCGTAGGCGAACAGGTAAATCTTCACCTTCGGCTCCGTGCCCGACGGACGGATCGCCACGTAATTGCCGGGCGAATCGAGCCGCAAAATCACCATGTCGCCGCGCGGGGCGTCCAGCGGTTTTTCCGTCCAGCGGCCGTCGGCGCCCAGGTCGGACGTTTTTTGTTGGAGATAATCGCGCACCTGGACGACGCGCTGGCCGCCGAGTCGCTCGGGCGGGTTCGTGCGCAACTTGCTCATCAACGCCTGCATGTCGTCCATGCCTTTTTCACCGGGCATCTGGACGTTGACCTGTTCCTCAGTGAAGCAGCCGTGTTCGACCAGCAGTTCGTTCAATCGTTGGAAGAGCGTTTTGCCTTGGGCCTTCAGCCGGGCGGTCAATTCGGCCGTCAGCAACGAGGCGACCGCGGCGTCTTTGTCGCGGGCGTGGTCGCCGGCCAGGAAACCGTAGGACTCTTCGGCGCCGAACACAAAATGTTTCGGCCCTCGGGCGTCGATCTCCGCGCCGATCCACTTGAAACCGACGTGCAGATTGCCGGCCGTCGCCGCGCCGTAGCGATCGGCGATCCGGCGGATCAGCTCGGTCGTGACCAGCGTTTTGACGACGTAATGTTGCGGGGTCAACGTCCCGGCGGCGTGACGCATGCCGAGCAGAAAATCGGCCAGAAGCGAGCCGAGCTGGTTGCCGGTCAGCGTGACCCAGGGCGCGTCGGACGCCGTCGATTTCCGCACGGCGCAACCGAGCCGGTCGCAGTCGGGATCGGTGGCCAGGATCAGCTCGGCGCCGGACTGCTTGGCCCGGTCGATCATCGCGTCGAACACCGCGGGATTTTCGGGGTTGGCGACGTGTTTCGGCACGTTCGGGAAATCGCCGTCGGGCGCGGCGTGCGGCTTGAAAATTTCGACGTCCTGGAAGCCCGCTTCGACCAGCGTCGGAAACGCGGCGGTTGTGCCGACCCCGTGCAGCGGAGAATACAAAATTTTGAGATTGCGAGGGCCGGGAACGCTTTGGGCCAACACGGCTTTGAGAAACGCCGCGTCGACCTCCTCCTGACAGTAGACGATCCGTCCGGCGGCCATCGCCTCGGCGAACGGGGTGCGTCGGATCCATGTGACCGACTGCATCGCCGCGATCGAGTCATGGTCGTGAGGCGGCACGTATTGGCCGCCGCTGGGCCCATACACTTTTACGGCGTTGTCGGACGGCGGATTGTGGCTGGCCGTGACCATGATGCCGCAATCCGCGTGTTGGTGGCGCACGGCGAACGAAAGCTGCGGCGTGCTGCGGTAGCCGTCGTGAAAATAAACCTTGAAACCGGCCGCGGCCATGATCTCGGCGCACAGCTCGGCGAAATGCCGCGAACGGTGGCGCGTGTCGTAGGCGATGACGCACGACAGCACGCGATGCGAGTCCTTTTTACGCTCGTCGGCCGTTTGTTGTCGGACATAGTCGGCCAGCCCTTGGGCGCTCTCGCCGATCGTCCGATCGTTGATGGCGTTGCAGCCGATCGGATACATGCGTCCGCGGCGTCCGCCGGTGCCGAAAGGGATGGTGGTCCAGAAGGCTTCTTCAAGGGCCTGCCACTGTCCGGACTCCAGGTGTTCGGCCACTTGCGGGGCGTAGTCGGCCAAGTAGGGCTCGGTCAGCCAGATGCGAATGTTGGCCGCGGCGTGCGACGACAGTTTGTTTGCCGCCGTGGCGGCGTCCAACAGGGCCAATGTATTTTGGAGTGTGTTCATGTCCGTTATTCTGCCGAAAATTGCGGAAAGAAAAAAGAGAGGTCGGGGGGCAAGGTGGATCGGGGAAATGGGAGTAGGCGGATTTTGTTGGATGCGGAAGATTTTTTTCTGGGGGGCGTTACCGTTTCCGCAAGCCTCCTATTCCGACTTTGTAAGGGCCACCCCCCCCCCCCGACAACTGGTGTGTTTCGTCCAGATTGTATCAACTATAATGCCTCTTTCCAATCGTTCGCCATTTCCGAATGATGGGACGCAGCCGCCTCATCTTGGTGTAGAGTTACTATTATGGCACTTATAATTCTGCGATGCGTTTTTGTCTTGGTGGCCGCCGGGCTGAGCGTTTCGTTCATCAATGCCGGGATCGTTCCGGAAGGGTCGCCGTGGATGGTTTGGGCCATTCTCGGCGGGCTGATTTTCCTCGCCCTGGGAGTGATCGGCGTCGACGTTGCGTTTCGCAACAAGCGGCTCGACGCCATCACGGCCGTTTATTTCGGCATGATCGTCGGGCTGTTCATGACCTACGTGCTCGGGTTGGCCATGACGCCGCTGGAATCGCAGATCGGCGAGAAACTGCGCGACCCCGTCCAGTTGGTGATGGCGGTCATCCTGTGTTACGTCTGCATCAGTCTGTTGATGCAAACGCGCAACGACTTCCGATTCATCATTCCTTACGTTGAGTTTGCCAAAGAGGTGAAGGGGTTGAAGCCGTGCATCCTCGACACCAGCGCGGTGATCGACGGCCGAATCGCCGACGTGATCGAGACCGGCGTGTTCGACGGCCAGGTCATCATGCCGAAGTTCGTGATCGCCGAGTTGCAGGGCATCGCCGACAGCGCCGATCGGCTGCGTCGCGGTCGCGGTCGTCGCGGCCTCGATATTTTGAATCGTTTGCGGACCAATCCCAGCATCGAGTTGGTGATCCACGATCGGGAACTGCCCGATTTCGCCGGTCAGCCGGTCGACTTGAAACTGGTCGCGCTGGCCAAACATCTGCAAGGCAAGCTGGTGACGAACGACTACAACCTGAACAAAGTGGCGAAGTTGCAGGGCGTCGCCGTCATCAATTTGAACGATCTGGCCAACGCGCTGAAGCCCGTTTTTATGCCCGGCGAACACATCGAGGTCCGCGTGGTCAAAGCCGGCGAAGAGCCCGGCCAAGGCGTCGGATATCTCGAAGACGGGACGATGGTCGTCATCGAGGGCGGCCGCGACCACATCAATCAGCCCGTCTCGGTGGCCGTCACCAGCGTGCTGCAAACCAGCGCCGGTCGCATGGTCTTCGGAAAACTTGCGTGAAGCGGCGAAGCGTAAAGATTAGGTCGAATCTGCGCGCGGCCGATCAAGTTCCGACCGCTTCCTGCGCTAAAATTTTTCGCTCCGTCTCGAACAAGTCTTCGAGCACGAACGGCTTCGACACGATCGCGGTCGCTCCGGCCTGCATGGCTCGGCGACGATCTTCCGCGCGAGGAAACGTCATCAGCGCAACGACCGGCGACGGCCGCACCGACTCGACCAGACGCCTCAGTTCCGCGCACGACGCATCGCCGAACCGATCGGCGTCAAAAATCGCGGCCCTTACGCCATCGGTATAGGTTGACGCCGGTTCGCGCCGCCATAGGGTCGCGTAACCTCGGCTTCGACACATCGTCGAAAGCCACTCGGCCATCTCCGGCGAACGCGAGTGAATCAACACCAGCCCGCCAGACTTTTTAGAATCCGTCGGCGTCGTTGCCAGCCCGCCAGACTTTTTAGAATCCGTCGGCGTCGTTGCAGGATCGGCGTCGGCCAGCAGCCGTTCCTCTTCGGTGGCCGTCGGCGGAAGCGACCAGGCGCAAGACTTCCCGGAAGCCATCCGTTGCAGTTGTCGACCGGCTCGAGATGCCCATTGATGTCCGTAGACGCGCACCGCGCCGGGCCAGGGCGATCCGGTGCGCATCTCGCCTTCACACCAACTGCCCAACAGTCCGACGACGCGAGCCAGCGGGGCCAACCGTCGCAGTCGGGCGATCGCGGCATGGGAAATTTGATCGGGAAACGCTTGGGCCGCGACAATCAGGTCGGGCGCGAGTTGGTCGCGCTGCAGGACGGCCACGGCGTCGGCCGCCGTCGGGCACACTTCGACGGGCCCCCACAACTCCAACGCGGCTCGGGCCCCCGCGAACTCCGATCGGTCCACGTCGCCGATCAAGAGAGTAGAGAGATTCGATGGTTCCCTGGTCCACGATTCGTTCATGGCAGCCGTTCCTCCGCGTCGAGGATCGCCTGTCGCGCTTCCAGCGGATCTTGCGCCTCATGGAGCGCGTTCAAACAGCCGGGCGATGCCAAGATGCGGCTCAGTCGGGCCAGCGTGCGCAGATGACCGCCGTCTTCCGTCGAGCAAACCAAAAAAAACACGTCGGTCAGGCAATCGGATCCGCCGAACGGGATGCCGGTGCTCGTGCAGCCCAAGGCCAGAAACGGTTGGGCCAAAATCTTCGCCATCGGACGACGCGGGTGCAGCAGCGCCACGCCGTTTTCGAGGGCCGTCGAGTGGAGATCTTCACGGGCCTTCACCGCGTTGGACATCTCTTTCACGTCCCAAAGCCAACCGGTCCGCGCGGCCAACTCGACCATCGAGTCGATCACGGAATTGCGGGTTCGGGCGAACAGCGGCGCCGCGATCGCCTCCAACGGCAGCAGTTCGGCGATCGACACGTCCTGGCGACTCTCGGGCGGCGTCGATTGTTCGAGCACGGCCTCGACCCGCAACAACTCGTTCTCGTTCGACAACCCGATGCGGTTTTCAAACCAATGATGAATGTCGGCCCTGGCAAAACGCCACCCGGCGGCCAGTTTTCGACCCGGCAGTTTACCCCGTTCCGCCAGTTTCTCTACCTGCTGGGGAGTTAGGTGCAAATAACGAGCCAGACTGTGCGAGTCAAAATCACTAAATGACATAATGACTATATATTCGCCCAATATCGCTGGCTTGTCTAGATCAACATGGGGGGCGTGGGACGGGGGACGAGGTTTTTGTGGGGAGTAGGATGATCTCAAAATTTTTCGCCCCTCGCCCCCAATCCCTCGTCCCCGTTTCGATTCTTCCCTTGACACAGCGGCTGGAATTCGGACAATCCCGCCGCTGGTCGGAATGGTTTGTTTAGGCATGGAGGCCTAAATCATGCAAGCGTGTCCCGAGTTGGGACCATCGGCGAGTTTGCGGCGATTGCTGCCCGAAATGGAATGGGTCGGTGCCGAGGACGTCGCCTTGAGCGGTTGCACTTGCGATTCGCGCCAGGTTCATGGCGGCGAATTGTTCGTGGCATTGGCCGGTCAAAACTGCGACGGGCATGACTGCATCGCCGAGGCGGTCGCGCGGGGGTGCGTGGCGGTGCTCAGCGAGCGGCCCGTGCCCGATTGCAGCGTGCCGTGGTGCGCGGCGGCCGACGCCCGAGCCGCGTATGGCCGGTTGTGCCAAATATTGGCGGGCAATCCGAGCCGACAATTGAAACTGGTGGGCGTCACCGGCACGAACGGCAAGACGACGACGAGCTGTTTGATTGCGGGCGTTTTGACTGCGGCGGGCCACGACGTCGGGGTGTTGGGCACGTTGGGATATCTCGACGGCCGCGTGGTCGAGCCGGCCACGCACACCACGCCGCCGTCCGAACGGTTGGCGACGCTTCTGGCTCGAATGGTCCGCAACGGTTGTTCGCACGCGGTGATGGAGGTGTCGAGCCACGCACTGGATCAATCGCGAGTGGCCGGGGCGACGTTCGACGCAGCGTGTCTGACGAACGTGACGCAAGATCACTTGGACTATCACGCCGATTTGCAGAGTTATCGTCGGGCGAAAGCAAAACTTTTCGATCACCTCAACGGCGAGGGGTTTGCGGTGTTCAACGCCGACGATCCCGGTTCGGCCGAGTTTTTGCGGCGATTTGACGGGCCGGCGTTGACGGTCGGCATCCAATCGGCCGCCGAAATCACGGCCGTGCCGCTCGAACAATGCACGAGCGAGCAGACGTTTCTGCTTTGCGCCGGCGCCGAGACCGTGCCGGTTCGCACGCAGATGATCGGTCGGCATCACATTTACAACTGCATGACAGCCGCCGCGGTCGGGTTGGCCTACGGAATCAGTTTGACGACGGTGGCCGCGGGTTTGGAGTCGGTCGGGCATGTGCCGGGCCGCCTCGAACGGATCGAGTGTGGGCAGCCGTTCGGCGTGTTTGTCGATTTCGCCCACACGCCCGACGCATTGCACCACGTATTGGCGACGTTGCGGGCGGTCACCTCGGGTCGGTTGATTTGCGTATTCGGCGCCGGCGGTCAGCGAGACCGCCAAAAGCGTCCGCGCATGGGCCGCGAGGTCGAGTTGGGCGCCGATCGGATCGTGCTGACCAATGACAATCCGCGTCACGAAGATCCGCAAGCGATTTTTCACGATGTTTTGGGCGGCTTTCATAGCCCCGGCATTGTGGAGGTGATTCCCGATCGGACGTTGGCGATTTATCGGGCGTTGGGCGCCGCGCGACCGGGCGATTGCGTGTTGATCGCCGGCCGAGGGCACGAAACGTGTCAACTGGTCGGCGACGAGCGGGTGCCGTTGGACGACCGCGAAGTGGCCCGAGAGTGGCTCTACCAGGAACCATGAACGAAAAAAACATTGCCGTTGCAGGAGAACTTTTGCGGCATTGCGGGCGTCCTTGTTTCAGACTTTTTGACCTCCGATGTTTTGACCCCTGACCTCGGATTTTTATCATGTCCACGCTCAGCGAACTCCATCGTGCGATCGGCGGACGGTTGCGTTGCAGCGACGCGCCGGGATCCGCCGACCCGTCGCCGCTGGGACCGGTGCAGAGCGACAGCCGACGCATCGAGCCGGGCAACGTGTTTTGGGCCCTGCGAGGGCCGAATCATCATGGCGAAATGTTTCTCGACGAGGCGTTTCGCCGGGGCGCGTCGGGCGCCGTGGTGAGCGACGAATCGCCGCGGCCCGAGGGCCGTTGGATGCTTCAGGTGTCCGACGCCCAGCAGTCGCTCGAAACCTGGGCGCAGTGGCGGCGTCGCCGATCGATGGCGGCCGTGGTGGCGGTCACCGGCAGCGCCGGCAAGACCACCGCGCGGCAGATGATCGACGCCGTGCTGGAGTCGCGGTTGCGAGGAACGGCCAGCCCCGGAAATTTCAACAATCGCATCGGTGTGCCGCTGAGCATGACGGCCATCGAGCCCGAACATGACTACGCGGTGCTGGAAATGGGCGCCAGCGCGCCGGGCGAGATCGCCGAGTTGGCCGAGTTGGCTTGGCCGCAGATCGGCGTGATTACCTGCGTCGGCGACGCCCACCTCGGCGGATTCGGAAGCCGGCAGGCGATCGCACGGGCCAAAGCCGAATTGCTGGCCGCGTTGCCGACCGACGGCGCGGCGGTGGTGGCCGACGATCCGCTGCTGCGCGAAGCCGCCGGACGATGCGCCGCGCCGGTCGTGTGGGTCGGAAGCGACGATCGCTGCGATTTGCGGGCGACCGACGTCGAAAGCGCGCGCGGCCGTTTGACGTTTACGGTCGACGGTTGCGAGTTTTGCGTGCCGGTGTGGGGCCGCCATCATTTGACCGCCGCGTTGTGTGCGTTGGCCGTGGGCCGGATGTTCGGAATCCGACTCGAAGAAATGGCCGACTCGCTGCGAGCATTTCGGCCGATGCCGATGCGCTGCGACGTGCGGGAAATCGGCGGCGCGACGATTATCGACGACACGTACAACTCGAATCCGACGGCGATGCGGGCCGCGTTGGAATTATTGCGGGACATCGACGCGCCGGGCCGGCGGATCGTTATTTGCGGCGACATGGCCGAATTGGGCGAGCAGTCCATCTCGTTGCACGACGAAATGGGCCGGCAGATCGTCGACCTCGGCCGGGCCGAATGGCTCGTGGCGTGCGGCGAGTTTTCTCATCAGGTGGTCCAGGGCGCCTGCGCCGTCGGGATGCCGCAGGGCCACGCCATCTCTTGCCCAAGCGTCGATCAGTCGGTGCCGTATGTCTGCAAAACGATTTCGCCCGGCGACGTCGTGCTCATCAAAGGCTCGCGCAAGATGTGCATGGAACGGCTGGTCGAGGCGATTTTGGGAGAAAAGGAACAAGAGGCGGTTGCGTAGTCGTTCCCCCTCTCTTTTTGGAAAAGCGAAAAAACAGAAGGAACCATTGAAAAGACTTCGTCGCTGGCGTCGGGTTTGCGGGAACTTGACGCTTACCCCTCCCTCCTTGGGTAGGAGCAACAGTTTGCCGACGATGCGGCCACTGGGTCGGTCGCGTCGGCGAACGCTTCACGACGAAGTCTTCGACTGAGCGCCGGGGCGGCGCGAACAGCGTCGTCCCGGCGCTCAGGGATATTTTTTGGCCCGTGGAGAGACGAGCCGACGTCGAGTCCCGCGGCTCTCCACCCTGCCTCTCCATGTGATCCATGCTTCTTTGGCTTTTGCATCATCTGTCGAATGGTTCCGCTGCCGTGCTTGCATGGGAGAAGATCACTCCGCGCGCGGCGCTGGCGGCCGGGCTCAGTTTCGCGGCGGCGGTGCTTTTGGGTCCTCGATGGATCGGTTGGCTTCGTCGCCGGTTTCGTGAACCGATCAAATCGGATTCGGAGGAAATCGCCCGGCTGCATCAAGAAAAAAACGCCACGCCGACCATGGGCGGATTGTTCCTGGTCGCGGCGATGTTGGTCTCCGTGTTGTTGTTGGGCGATTGGCGAAACGGACTGCTCGCACCGGCGCTGGTCGTGTTGGTCGGCATGACGTTGTTGGGCATGGTCGACGATCTGGTCAAGCTGCGCAGCGCGGCCAAAGGGCTTTCGGTTCGCGGCAAATTGGCGGGGCAGTTGCTGATCGCCGGCGCGGCGGCGTGGCTGTTGTACGAACAGCAGGCGGGCGTGCCCGACGGATTGATGTTGCGCGTGCCGCTGGTCGACGTTTCGTTTTCGCTGGGGTTTTGGTTCATTCCGCTGGCCATGGTGGTGATAGTCGGCGCGTCGAACGCCGTCAATTTGACCGATGGGCTCGACGGGTTGGCCAGCGGATGTCTGATCGCGGCCACCGTGGCGATGACCGGGTTGGTGTATGCGGCGGGCCATGCCGGTTGGGCGGCGTACTTGGGCGTCACGCGCATCCCGCAGGCCGGCGAGATGACCGTCCTGGCCGGCGCGATGATCGGCGCGCTGCTCGGGTTTTTGTGGTTCAATTGTCATCCAGCCCAGGTGTTCATGGGCAACACGGGCTCGCTGCCGTTGGGCGGTCTGCTCGGCGTGTTGGCCGTCATCTCGCGGCAGGAGTTGCTGTTGGTCGTTATTGCCGGAGTGTTCGTGGCCGAGGCGGCGAGCGTTCTGCTGCAAGTGGGCTATTACAAATGGAGTCATCGCCGGCTGTTTCGCTGCGCTCCGCTGCATCATCATTTTCAATTGCTCGGCTGGTCGGAAAACAAGATCGTCGTGAGGTTTTGGATCGCCGCCGCGCTGTGTGCGTTGGTCGGCGTCGCATCGCTGAAGCGTCCTGGCGGGGAGCCGAGAGAGACGCGAGAAGAAGTCGTCCGACAAGTTGACTTCGAGCCTCTCCCCTCGTCCCTCTCCTCGGTCCCCTGTGTGAAACGATGAATGGGCTTCATGTCGTATTTTCCGGCGGCGGCACCGGGGGACATTTGTTCCCGGGCCTTGCAGTGGCCGAACGTTTGACGGCTCGGGCGCCGGGGCTGCGCATCACCTTTTGCGGAACCGGAAAATCGTTCGAACGCAGATTGGTCGAGGCGGCCGGATTCGACTATTTCACGTTGCCCGCCCGACCGATGCCGCGAGGACCGCGCGAGGCCGTGGCGTTCGTGGTTGAAAATCTGACGAGCTATCTGGCCGCCGGGCAGTTTTTGCGAAACCAGCGTGTGTCGGCCGTCGTGGGATTGGGCGGATACGCAAGCGCGCCGATGGCCAGGGCCGCCGTTGGACGCCGTGTGCCGCTGGTGTTGTTAGAACAAAACGCCGTGGCCGGCAAAGCCACGCGATGGCTGGCCCGACATGCCGCGCTGGTCTGCACGTCGTTCGAAGAGACCGTCGGACTGGAAACCGAAAGCCCGGTCCGCGTCACGGGAAATCCAGTGCGGAGAATCCCGAACGTTCAACAGCATCTCTCTGCGCTCCACGCTCCACGCTCTACGTTGTTGGTTCTCGGCGGCAGCGGCGGGGCTCGGGCGTTGAATGAGAATTTGCCTCGGGCGTTGCACAAAGTTCGTTCGCAGTTGACCGGTTGGCGCATCGTGCATCAGTCGGGCCATGCCGATTTCGAGGCCACGCGGACGCTGTATCGAAAATTGGATTTGCCGGCCTTGGTGGCTCCGTTTTTCGGCGACATGCCGGCGGTGTTGGCGTCGACCGATTTGGCAATCTGCCGCGCCGGCGGGACGACGTTGGCCGAATTGTCGGCGGCCGGAACGCCCACGGTGTTGGTGCCGTATCCGCATGCAACGGACGACCATCAAGCGGCCAACGCCCGGTACTACACCGTCGGCGGCGGATCCGTTACAATCGACCAACGCGCCGTGGTCGGACGATTGGACGACGAGTTGGCCGACGCCCTGTGCTTTTTGCTCGCCAACGACGAGTTGCGACGATTCATGGCCGCGGCGATGCGGCGTTTGGCCCGACCCCATGCGGCCGACGAGGTGGCCGAGTTGCTGTGGTCGATCGTCAGCAGCCGCTCGGTCGTTCCGGCGATGTCGGATGCGGTGTGACGAACGTTTCAACGGGGGATCGAACATCATGCTTCGCTGGCGACTGCTTTTGGGAACGCTTTTGATCGCCGCGCTGGTCGGGTTGTGTTGGCTGGACGCGCGGGCCTCGCTGCCGGGCGCGTGGCTGCTGCCGGTGGCGCTTGCGGCCGCCGCGTTGGCGACGCGGGAAGTTTTGGACCTGGCCACGCTGGCACAATTGCGCCCGCTGCGAGGGACGGTCTATTGCGGAAACATGCTGGCCGTGTTAGGCAGTTGGCTGCTGACGCTTCGACCCGTCTTGGAGCGGAGCGTCGAAACCCACGGGGCCGTTCAAGAATGGATGATCCGCGGTGCGACCGGCGCCGGGGTTTTCTTGGCCCTGGGCGCGGCGGTGTTGCTGGTTGTTCTTGGCGAGTTGTTTCGCTATCGGCAGCCCGGCGGCAACATGGCCAATCTGGCGGCCGGCGTGTTCGCGGTCGTGTACGTCGGACTGATGCTCAGTTTTGCGATCCAACTGCGCGGCTACGGACTTGGGGCGTTGGCGGCGTGGATTCTCGTGGTCAAGATGGGCGACACGGGCGCGTATTTCACGGGCCGACTGTTCGGCAAACACAAATTGGCCCCGCGCATCAGTCCGGGCAAGACCGTTGAAGGCGCCGTTGGGGCGTTGGCGTGTTCTTGTTTGGGCGCGTGGCTTGCCGTCACATTTTTTAGCCCGAAAATCGCACAAGGTTCAACGACCGGGGCCTGGTGGGGCTGGGTCGTGTTCGGGCTGCTGGTCGGCACGGCCGGCATGTTGGGCGATCTGGCCGAGTCGCTTCTGAAACGCGACGTCGGCGTCAAGGATTCGAGCACGTGGCTGCCCGGCTTCGGCGGCGTGCTGGACATTTTGGATTCCCTGCTGCTTTCCGCGCCCGTGGCATGGTTTTGCTGCGCGCTCGGACTGCTCAGATAGTCGCCATCAACAAAAAAACCCGCGGACGTCCTTGTCCGTGGGCTCGAATAACGAGCGAAGCGCCGTCAAAAAGGACAGAGCTTGCCCGTTAGCTATCGCGAGGTGAAAGAAGGCCTGCCCAAAAAAATCGCGCGAAGAAAAAAGACATGGTTTGGAGAAAGAACCACCCAAGAAGTCAGGCGCGAATTGACATTTCAAAAGATGTTTCAAACGACGCTGGCCCGATCATATCAGATTCGGCGATCTTGTCAATGATTTGGCGGCGCATTTCTTTGCGTGTGGAAAATTGCGATCAACGCGGCGCGATTTGGCGTGCGGCCCAGACCGCCAGCTTCTCGCGAAAGATCTTGGCGTTGTGGCGAATGTCCACCGGAAATCTGCGGTGCAACAAAAATTCAGAGATGGACGCGGTCCGCGGATTTGCGGCCCCGAGCGCGCGAAGCTCGTCGAGAAATCGCCGGCGGTCCGCGCGACGTTTCGGCATGCGGCCTTCCACGGGCTCGACGATCAACACCGGACGCTGATGGCCGGGAAGCCCGACGCCGACCAGCGCGCTGCGACGCACCGCCGGATGGGCGTTGAAAATCGCCTCGCAACAGACCGGATACATCGGTCCCTGGGCCGCTTGCACGCGATGGGCCACGCGACCGCAAAACCAAAACCGATCCGAGGCGTCCAGGTAGCCCGAATCGCCGATCCGGTGCCAAAAACCGTCCCCGTCGACGATTTTGGCGAGCCGGTTTGCCTCCGTTCGGGTGACATAGGCCCGGGTCACTTGCGGCCCTCGGACGATTAACTCGCCAATCTCGCCGACGGGCAGGGGGTCGGCCTGGTCGATCGACGGGATCGGTCCGTCGACGATGCGGATCACCTTCCATTGGATCTGGGAAAACCGCCGGCCGACGCACACGCCTGCCCCTTGGCGGGTTTGCTGGGCCGTGCCGGGTTCGGTCGCGTCGCCGAGCACTTCGCGGCCGGAAATAGACGCCACGGGCAGCGATTCGGTGGCTCCGTAGGGCGTGTGCATGTCGCCTTCCGGGTGGATGCACGCACGAACGCGCCGAAGCACGTCGGCCGACACCGGCGCTCCGGACGACAACACGCGGCGAATCGTCGGCAGCGTCTTGCCGTGCTCTTCGCAATACCGGCTCACACGGTCCCAGACGGCCGGCGAGGCGAACGATTGAGTCGCCTGCCAATCGCGGGCGGCTTCGAGGATGTTTTCGGGATTCACGCACGCGGGCCGCGACGGGTCCATGTCGGGAATGACCGCCGTCGTGCCCATCGCACAGTTGAACAGCCCAAACAACGGGAAAGCCGGCACGTCGACCCCGCCGGGCTGGATGTCAAAAAAATCGCGGATTTGTTCGGCCTGGGCGTCGAAATTGCCATGGGTGAAAAGCACGCCCTTCGGCGAACCGGTGCTGCCGCTGGTGAAAATAATGGCCGCCGGTTGGTCCGCGGTCACGGCGGTCAGATGGCTGCCGTCCCAGGGACCGCCGCGGAGTTGGTCGAGCGTCGGACCGCCCCAGAACCAACGCCGGCCTACCGTGACGTTCCATCGGGCGTTGGGAAAAAGCGATCGGCGAAGAACTCGAACGGCATGGACCGCGGGAATGGCCAGAACCCCCTCCGGATCGGCCTCGGCCAGACACCGCACCAGGTTGCGACGGCCCATGCCCGGGTCGATCAGAATCGTCACCGCCCCGGATTTGAACAATCCGAAAACCAGCGAAATGAAATCGATGCCGGGCCGAACCAACAGGGCCAACCGCGTGCCGGGTTTTGCGCCGAGCGCATGCAATCCCCGGGCGATGCGGTCGCTGTCCTGGTCCAACTGGCGGAACGTGACGCTGCGATATTGGCGTCTGCCTTGGTGATCATGGACCAACGGCTCAGCCACGGCCACGGCGTCGGGCCTGGCTTGGGCCATTTCCGTCAATCGTCGGGCAACGTTCCGTGAGACGTCGGTCATGGCCACCATCATGGCACGTCGATGGCAATTTCGCAATGCCCGGCGGCGATTGCGGAACGTCGGAAAAGCCAGTAAAATAGTGAAAAAGTGGAGAGTAAAGAGTGGAGAGACTCGATGGAATGTCTTTCTCCACTGCCCACTCTCCACGCTCCACTCTCCATGGAACTCGGCTGGCTGGCAATTCTTGGCATGTCGGTGGGACTGGCCATGGACGCTTTTGCGGTGTCCGTGGCCGCTGGGATTGCGCTGGACGCGGTGACGCCTCGCCACGTGTTTCGGGTGGGTTTTCATTTCGGATTGTTTCAGTTTCTGATGCCGATTCTCGGCTGGCTGGCCGGTTCGCAGTTGGCCGCCTCGATCAGTCGCTACGATCATTGGGTGGCGTTCGTGCTGTTGGTTTACGTGGGCGGCAAGATGCTTTTCGAGGCGTGGAGCGAAAAAGAAACCAACCGCGGGATCGATCCCACGCGCGGATGGAATCTGGTGACGCTGTCGGTGGCCACCAGTCTGGACGCTATGGCCGTGGGCATCAGCATGGCGATGTTGCGGGTGTCGGTGTGGCTGCCGAGCGTTGTGATCGGCGTGGTCACCGCGACGTTGTCGGCCGTCGGCATTCGGTTCGGCGGTCGGATCGGTTCGCGATGGGGACGCTGGGCGGAGGTGGCCGGCGGGATCGTGTTGCTGTTGATCGGCGTCAAGGTGCTTTGCGCCGGTTAAACGAAAAAAGTCGACAAATCCCGTGCGGTCGTCACAACCGCCCGACAGAATCGCCACGGTCGTTTCGATCGGATCGGGCGGGCATCGGGTGGTAGCGACGGTGGCTGGCGTGCGCGTTCTGCCGGTTCTTGCGGATGCCGCTGCTGTGTCGACGCGGTAAAATATTTTCTTGCGATTCGCGGCGTCCAACCGATATTCCGACACGGGACAAGGCTCGGTAGCGGGCTTTGGTCCGGTCATGCGTTTCCCCCCTGTTGCGACCAGCCAAAAGACAACGACCATGAACAAAGACACGTTTCGCGTGGTGACACGCGGCGCCGACGGCCAAATTCGCATCCGCGATTACGATTCTCAAGAAGACCTGCTGAAGCGTCATTCGCAGGTCGGAGTGGACGATTGCAGCACGGACTTGGGCCTGCGTGGGCTGCCGGTCTTTCGCGGCCTGATCGGTCCCATGCCCGAGGGAAAGAACGTGATCCGCTACGAGTCGCCGGAGGTGTTCGAAACGCTCACGAAGGATTGGATCGCCACGAAGCCCGCCCGTCGCCGCTCGCGGACTCATGCCCCGACCGCCGTGAATTGACGTTCCGCCGGACGCGCGAAGAACGAAAGCGGCGGCCCCGACCGTCGGCGTCTTCGCGATGGTGTGAAACGGTTGAGCATCATGAACCAGGAACCGTTGTCGATCTACGTCTGTCCGGTCCACCACACGCCGCTTGTTCCCGCGGACGCTCAGCTTATTACCCGAATCAATCGCGCGATTGCCGCCGGACGGGTGAAAAACGTTTCGGGCCGACTGGTCGATCAGCCTTTGGGCGGCGGCATGTTGCGCGATGATCGGGCGGTGTTGTATCCCATCTGCGACGGCATTCCCGTCTTGCTGGCCGATGAAGCGATTCCGCTCGACCAGGTCGGAATGTAATACGCATTCCAACTTACAAACGCGCGGATGCTCTTCCGCGAAAACGGTGGGTCGTTTCCCGAAAAACGTTCCAACCGCTTGCGATTTCACAAGAAAAATGGCAAACCGTGGGCGTCACCGCGCACTTTGAAGGTAAAGCACGTAGAAGATGCGCTTCGCGCAATCCGCCTGCCTTTCCGATTTCTTTGCTTGTGAGAATAGGTAAACTGTAACGGTTTTTCCTAATTTTCCAGGGCCATCTTGTCGATCCCGGAACAGGAGGACTGTGTACTGCCGTGTTTCTCGGTTAGGCCGTCTTTCCGTTTCGTCGAATTGCTCGGAACGTTCAACAGACCTTGGCCTCGAAAAAAGGTCGAGGAACCGATGCTCATTCCTTTAAGAATGTGGATCGCCGTTGCGTTGGTTGGCGGTTTGGGCGCGGCGTGTTCAGGCTGCGCGTTCCATCGGACGGGCCATGGTTTTGTGGTCGGAAGCCAGTGGTCGCTCGAATATAACCGTATGGCACGTTTGAACTTTCATTCAGGAAAAGACGCGGCGGCGAGTCTAGAAACCGGAGGAAAAACGGATGGCTCGGCTGCACAACCGTCCGAATTGCATCCATGGCGAAGCCGGCTGAAGGGCTATCGCTTAGGGTCGCGAATTTTTCGCGACCGCACGCCGGACCTCCAACCGTCCGAGGAGCAGCCCTTCGCGCCGACGTCCAAAATACCGCCGCCGTCCGTGGCCGCGACTTCCGAAGGTCGTGCGTCGACGACGGATTCTCCTATTTCGTCCGAACATGGCGAAACGCCGAACGTTCCAGTCGCTGACCATCGATCGGGCCCGAGAAGACCTGATCGTGTGGTTGACTAGGTAAATTAGGCGACGGTAGCAAACTGTTCGGGTGGTATCGTTGGTTATCAAGGCGCCGTTTCTGCCGCGCCGATCTATCCCAAAGGCGTCCTGCGGGGTTCGGCCCGCACGCAACATGTTTCGATTTCAGGCCGGAGCGAATCCGCGCGATGGCGGACTTGCGGGCGGCCTAGGACTTTCGATGCGTTTGTTCAACACCAACGATAGACTTCCCATGGTCAATCGATCCCCACGTCCCGTTCGATTCCGAGGTTGTGCGATTTGGCTCAGCCTCGGCTGCTTTTGTTGTCTTTGGTTTGCCGTCGGACGGGCTTCGGCCTCGGAGTCGCGAGAGACGCCGATCGTCAAGGCGATCGCTCGGGTTCGCGCGTCCGTGGTGAACATTCGCGGCGAGAAGACCGTCATGACCCAGGTTGGGCAAAACGGCAGCGCGCCGGACCCCAGTCGGCGAGTCAACGGAATGGGAACCGGCGTGGTCATCGACAGCCGCGGCTACATCGTGACAAACCACCATGTGGTCGACGGCGTTCGGGAAATCTTCGTCACGCTGGCCGACGGTCAGCGATTCTCCGCAGCGCTGGTCGCCCGCGATTTGGAGACGGATCTGGCGGTCATCAAGATCGACGCCCCGAAACCGCTTCCGGTCATTCCGATCGGGACTTCGTCGGACCTGATGCCCGGCGAAACGGTGATCGCGGTGGGCAACGCCTATGGGTACGAGCACACGGTGACTCGCGGCATCGTCAGCGCGTTGCATCGCGCGGTGCAGGTCAGCGACGCCCAGTTTTACGACGATTTGATTCAAACGGACGCGAGCATCAATCCGGGCAATTCGGGCGGTCCGCTGTTGAACATCGACGGCGACATGATCGGCGTCAACGTGGCGGTTCGAGCGGGCGCGCAGGGCATCGGTTTCGCCATTCCGGCCGACAAAGTCGTCGCGGTGTCGGCGTCGCTGTTGGCCGGCTGCAACATGAATCGCGCCTGGGTGGGCGTGGCCTCGTCGAACGACGCCAGTCCGACGCGGCACGGCCTGTTGGTCGGCGCGGTCGAGCCGAAAAGTCCCGCCGCCGAGGCCGGTTTAGCGCCCGGCGACCTCATCGTGCGGATCGACGAAATCGCCATCGAGCGTTCGCTGGATTTTCAGCGGGCGATGCTCGATCGCAAGCCGGGTCAGCGGATTCAATTGACGGTGCGTCGCGGCGGCGAGCCGCTTTCGTTGAGTTTGGCGTTGGGCGATTCGCCGGCCGGCGCGCGGACGGTCCTGAAGCCGACCGATCAGCCGGCCTGGGACGTGTTGGGTTTGGAGCTGAAGGCGATCGACGCGGACGAGTTTCGCCGGGACTATCAGACCCGATATCGCGGCGGCCTGATGGTGACCGCGGTGCGTCCGAACAGTCCCGCCTCGGCCCAGAGCATCGCGGTGGGCGACGTGTTGGTGGGCATGCATGTTTGGGAAACCGTCTCGATGGACAACGTCGCGTACATTCTGAAGCGGCCCGACCTAGCGACGCTCAGTCCGATGAAGTTTTTCATTCTTCGCGGCGACGAAACGCTCTACGGCTATCTGCCGCTTTCGACGACGAAGACGGCCCAACGCTGATCGGTTGCGGTCGAAACGATTCCGGCGGACCGCAGCCGCACGCACTGCTTGACCGACCTGGCCCTCGGCGTATACTGGTTCAAGGCTTTTTCTCATGGAACTTGAACTGATCCGCCGGCTGCGCGAACGATTGCCGGCCCATCCGCGGCTGCGGTTGGGGCCCGGGGACGACGCCGCCGTGTTGGAGATGGCCGACGTCGACCAGTGCGCCGTGACGGTCGACCTGTTGACCGACCACGTTGATTTCGAGTTGTCCGAGGTGGGTCCGCGTCGGGTGGGCCACAAGGCGTTGGCGGTCAATCTCAGCGATTTGGCCGCGATGGCCGCCGAACCGTTGGCCGGCGTGATCGCCGTGGTCTTGCCTCGCCAAGGGGCCGCCGAGTTGGCCGTCGCGCTGTATGAGGGCATCTTGCCGCTGGCCGAACGCTATCAGTTGGCCCTCGCCGGCGGCGACACGAACACCTGGGACGGTCCGTTGGCGATCAGCGTCACGCTGTTGGGCCGGGTCACGGCGCGAGGTCCGTTGCGGCGGTCCGGCGCTCGGCCCGGCGACCGGCTGTTGGCCACGGGCTCGTTCGGCGGCAGTATTTTGGGCCGCCATCTGGACTTCGAGCCTCGGGTGCGCGAGGCGCTCAAGTTGCACGCCCAATATGCGTTGCACGCCGGCATCGACGTGAGCGACGGGTTGTCGCTCGATCTGTCGCGGGTGCTGGAAGAGAGCCGTTGCGGAGCGACGATTTGGGCCGACGCCGTGCCGGTGTCCGACGACGCGCGACGATTGGCCGAGCGAAAGAACGACGGTTCGACCGCGTTGGATCATGCCTTGGGCGACGGCGAGGATTTTGAACTATTGCTGGCCGTGCCGCCGGGCGATGCCGAACGGATGTTGGCCGATCAGCCGTTGGCCGGAGTTCGTCTGAGCGAGTTGGGCGAGTTCACCGCCGAGCCGGGCCTCTGGATTCGAGATCACGAGGGGCGGCGTCCGCTTGAGCCTCGCGGCTGGGAACATTGAGTGGGTATTTTTGGATTTGGGGATTTGAGAGTTGACGGATGACGAACGAATCTATTTGGACGTTTGACGCAACCGAAGAATCGGACACGGCCCGACTGGGCGCGGCGTTGGCCGCTTCGTTGCCGAATGGGGCGACGGTCGCGCTTTGCGGTACGTTGGGGGCCGGCAAGACGCGATTGGTCCAAGCGTTGGCCGAGGCGTCGGGCGTCGAACGCCGGCAGGTGCTCAGCCCAACGTTCGTGTTGATTCAAGAGTATCAAGGGCGTCGGCCCATCTATCACATCGACGCGTATCGGCTGCGCGATGCGGATGAGTTTTGGGCGCTGGGACCGGAAGAGTATTTCGACGGCGACGGGTTGGTGTTGATCGAATGGGCCGATCGCGTGCAGGAATGTCTGCCGAAGGACTATCTGGAGGTTCGGATCGAGGTGACGGGTCCAACGTCGCGGCGATTCACGGTGCGTTCGATCGGCGAACGTTTTGTGCCGATCGTCGCGGAAATCGCCCGGCAAGCGAGCTCGTGAGAATGTTTTTGCGGCCGTTTGGTTGACAAAACCCCTTGGGATTGTTAAGGTTAAGATTAGTGCGGTTGTCGTTGTTTCCTTTTCGGCCGTAGTGGACTGCATGATGTCGTCGGATTGTCCAAGCGCCTCTGAGAGACCGGAGGCCTCGCTTCTCGATACGCTTCAGCAGCGAATTAGTTACGAATTTCACGACCGGGGGTTGTTGCTGTCCGCGTTGACCCATGCTTCGGGCGCCGAACACCGTCTGGCGTCGAACGAGCGGTTGGAATTTTTGGGCGACGCGATTCTCGGCGCGGTGGTTTGCGAACTTCTGTATCGGCAGTTTCCGGAATATCTCGAAGGCGATCTCACGCGGATCAAGTCGATCGTCGTCAGCCGTCAAACGTGCGCCCGAATGAGCGAAGCGATCGGGATGCAGGAGTTTTTGATTCTCGGCAAGGGGATGACGACGCATTCGCACATTCCGTCGTCGCTGCTGGCCGACGTGTTCGAGTCGCTGGTGGCGGCGATTTATCTGGACGGCGGCGACGCCGCGGCTCGACAATTCATCGTCCGGTCGATTACGTCGGAGATCGAGTCGGCCGTGGAGGGCGAGACGGGCAATAACTACAAATCGCTGCTGCAACAGTTGGCTCAACGGGAGCACGGCGCGACGCCGACGTATCAGTTGCTCGACGAGAAGGGGCCCGACCACAGCAAGTGTTTCAAGATCGCCGCCGAGGTGAACGGCCGTCGCTATCAAGCGGCCTGGGGTCGCAATAAAAAGGAAGCGGAGCAACGGGCGGCTCGAAACGCGTTGTGTCAGTTGAGCGACCAGCCGCCGCCGTATCCGTCCGACTGAGTCGCATTCCAACTCGAAAAACGCGCGGACGCGCTTCTGCGAGAACGGCGCATCTTCAAGACGGAAGGCGCGCAAAAAAATAGAAGCGCCCGATCAGCCGTGCCGGGCGCTTCTTTCTCGTCGTAACGAAATGGAAGATCCGAAGCAGTTTTGGCCAACCCCGGAGAGTTTTGGCCGCTGCGTGATTTTCCGACCATGGAAAACACAACGGGCGGTCAGGCGGGGCAGGTCCTTCGCGTCAGGCGGAAAAGTCCGCCCGGCACACTACTTCTTCGCAGCCTTCTTCTTGGCTACCTTCTTCTTCGCGGCCTTCTTGGCCGGCTTCTTCACAGCCTTCTTGGCTGCCTTCTTGGCGACTTTCTTGGCCGGCTTCTTCACGGCCTTCTTGGCTGCCTTCTTCTTGGCCACCTGTCATCCTCCTAACTAGCATCCGGGCGAACGCTCGACATCCGACGGGCTGGGGCCGGATCGGCCGCCGAACCTTTTCGCCACTGAAACAAGACAACGAACTGCTTGACTTTGCATCACACGTGACACCGAGGCAAGCCGCTGTTCGTTTACATCCGTGCCGTCGGTTTTTCCTCAATGAAAAACTCAACTGCTCATGATGGTAATCATTTTTGAAATCTTTGCAAGTACAATTTTCGAGAAAGAGGAAAAAATTTTTCTTCCCGCAATGAATTCATCCGCGAAACGTCGCCGACTTCAATGCAACAGGGCCGTTCCACATTGAAAAAAGTCGCCTGTCTTTCCAAAAATAGATGCGCGACAACACGATCGTGGAAACTTCAATCGGCGCGAAGCAACGCATCGCGATGGGACGACGCATCGTGCGTCGCGAGAAAAGGAAAAGGGGAAAGAAAACCGAAGGATGCGCGCTCCCTGCCTCTTCGCTGCTTGACGGATCCTTGGGGGATTGAGAAAATACCGTCGTCGTCGACTGCCGCACAACGTCATCGTGATGTCTTCGCTGGGTCGTTTGACGGCTTTTTTTGAGGAAAATCGCTTATGTCCCGGCCTCACCCGCCCACGCCGACGCACGTGCCGATCCGCAGCGAGCCAGCCGCGGCCCGAACGTTTGGGCGAGCCGCCCATTGGACCGTCGGAGTGGCCGCCGCGCTGTTGGTGCTGGTTTCGGCCGGAGGTTATTTTTATCATCGCAATCAACTGCTGGCCATCGCGGCCGAACACGTTCGGTTGATCGTCACCGGTCCCGACGCCCTGCACGCGGGCGTGCCGGCGGAATATCTCGTGAGCGTGACGGCCGTCAACGGGCAGCCGCTTCCGGCGCAAGTCGAGGCTGTGCTGTCGGACGCGGACGGCCATCGCCTAAAGGCGTACAAGGAGTCGGTCGATTCGCGAGGACGCTTGCGAGTGCTGATTCCCGGCGATTTGAGCCTTCCTGCCCGAGTGACGTTGAAGGTAACGGCCCAACACGGCGCGAGCCGCGAAAACGCCGAATTGCCGCTGACGGTCGCGACTTCCGGTTATGTGACGCGTTTGGCGACCGACCGTCCGTCCTACGCGCCGGGCGATACGATCCGCTACCGCTGCTTGACGCTTTCGCGGTTTGCGTTGACGGCCGACCGCGAGACGTCGGTGTTGTTTGAAGTCATCGATCCGCAGGGACGGCGGATGCCGCAGTTGGTCCATCGGCAGACGACCGAACGCGGCGTGGCGTCGGGGGCGTTTTCGATTCCGTCGCGTTGGTCGGCGGGCCAATACGCGCTGGTGGTTCGCAGTCCCGACGGGAAATTTGCGGAGCGGCGGTCGCCGTTTGCAATTCGAAACGCGGCCGGCGATGAGGGGAATGAAGCCGAGCCCGCGGCGCAACCCTCCTCGAAAAAAGTCGACGTGGTGTTTCAGCCCGAGGGCGGCGGTCTGATCGCCGGTCGGGAAAACCGCGTCTACTTTCTCGCCCGGGATGCGCGAGGCCGGCCGCTTCGTTTGTCGGGCGAGATTGTGGCCGACGAGGGACGCGGAGTCAAGCGGGCTGCGACGATCCGCACGGCGGTCGACGGGCTGGGGGCGTTCAGCATGACGCCGGAATTCGGTAAAAGTTATCGTCTGAAGGTGGCCGTTCCGACCGGTGTTGCGGACCAGCCCACGCTGCCGACGGTTTCGATGGAACGTCCGGCGACGTTGGCCGTCGGCAACAGTGTGTTTGCGGCGGGCCAGTCGTTGGAGTTCAACGTGCGGGCCGGGAGGGCGGGTTTGCCGTTGGTCGCGGTAGTCGATTGTCGCGGCGTTCAGGTTGGTCAGCAGCCGTTGGTGAGTCGGGTCGGCGCCAATCCGGTGTCGATCGCGTTGCCGTCGGCGATCGGCGGGGTTCTGCGGCTGGCCGTTTTCAGCTACGAGGCGGGCGGGCCCAAGCTGCTGGCCGATCGGCTGGTGTATCGTGCTCCGTCGGGTCGATGGAACGTTTGCACGACCGGTTTGAACCCGTCGTACGCGCCCGGTGAAAAGGCCAGGGTGACGGTGTCGGTGACGAACGAACTCGGCAAACCGACCGCCGCGGCGCTTGGCATTACGGTCGGCGAGCGTCGAACCGCG
>JBDKTJ010000050.1:0-5456 GCA_039698075.1 Thermoguttaceae bacterium
GCGATTGGTCAGTGCCGTCCTGGTCGAAATCACCGAAGAATGGGAAACCGGAAAAGTCTATCTCAGCATGGAAACCAAGTAACCGCCTCAACAAAACGCCTTTTTACAGAAAATGGGTTGCTCAATCCGGCAGCACAGCGGTGCCTGGTTTGGCGGCCAAGCCAATTGTGGACATGCTCGTGGAAGTGACAAGTCTGGAGGAAGTGAAGCAGCGAGTTGTTCCGATTTTGGAATCGAAGGGCTACGACTACTTTTGGCGGCCTACCTGGGGCGATGATGTTCCACCGTGGTACGCTTGGTTCATCCGGCGGAACGCCGACGGGGTTCGCACGCACCATATCCACATGGTTGAAGGCCATTTTGAGTATTGGGACAGGCTTTTGTTCAGAGACTATCTCATCAAGCATCGTTCGGTTGCGATTGAATACCAGTTGCTCAAGATGCAGCTTGCGACGGCCTATCCGAGTGATCGAGTGGCGTACACGAAAGGCAAAACGGCATTCATCACGAGGCATCACATTCAAGCGTTGGTCGATCTGGAAACGGAAGGTTGGAACACGAAGCATTCGGACTTCTTCCTGTCCATCATTCACCCCGACATGGTTTGGCCGTGGCCGCCCACCAACGATGCCTTTGATCCGATCGACTGGGTGTTCGTTCTGGGACGATTCCATCGGGAACAATGGAAAAAAGCCTGGCAAGACCTCTTCGATACCCACGACTTGATCCACAATCACCGCACGACGGTCAAGATCGAGCTTTCCAAGGAACTGGACGCGGCGTTTGCCGTCGTCGATATTGACACGCTGTGGCGTCACATCAAAACCGGCGGGGAGTCTCATTGGAAAGGTCGCGTTTGTAAGATATACACCAAGCTGGCTACCGGACACTGGAAATTCTACTTTCAAACGGGAGCCTTGGATTACTTGAAAATAGGACGGAATGCAGAAATACCTTTAAAGGAGCAACAATGACATCGACGGACGTACTTCAACGATCAGAACAGCAGCGAAGAAAGGCCGAGGCGATTCTGCTCGATCTCGACCTGATGAACCGATGGCGGCGATTCGGCCGGCCGGTGCTCGTCGGGGCGCTGGCGATTGACGTGGCTGTCGCGCCGGACATCGACATGGAAATCTACTGCCCCGATTTGAAGATTGAGCACGGGTTTCAGGTGATTTCCGAGTGTGCCATGAATCCGCGCGTCACGTCGGCCCAGTTCGTCAACGCCTTGAACACGCCGGACAAGGCGCTGTATTGGCAGTTGCACTACTGCGACGACGCCGGCATCGACTGGAAGGTCGATATGTGGTCGGCCCCCGAGGATTACGCGCTGCCGCGAGGCGAACACTTCGTGCAACCGATGAAAGCCGTCTTGACGCCGGAATCGCGGATGGCGATTCTCACGTTGAAAGAAGCGCGGGCGGCGGGCGAACTGCCCATGTTCCTATCAGTCGATCTCTACCGCGCGGTCATCGAAGGCGGCGTCCGCACGCCCGACCAGTGGCGCGAGTGGCAACAAACGCACGAAACAGGCGTGCTGACTGATTGGAAACCGGCAATACTGTCGGTCTGTGGCTACGATTGTGCGTTGTGCGAGCATTTCAAGAGCCTGCAATGCGCCGGTTGCTCGGCCATTGAAGGCCGCGTGTGGTGGACGCAATACATCTCCACCGACATCTGTCCGATCTACCGTTGCGTTGTCATGGACAAACAGTTGAAGCATTGCGGCTTCTGCCAGGACATGCCTTGCTCGATATGGCAAGAGCTAAAAGACCCGAGTTATTCCGATCAACAACACAAAACGGGAATTCGGCAGCGAAGCGATCGGCTGAGAGTGCTTGCCGGCAGTTCCTAGATCGCTTCCAAGAACCCTCTAGCGCCCTCTGCGGAAGTCGAAGTCAGCATCCAAACACTTTCCGCGGCGCTGCTGACACTGAAATACACCTTTAAAAAAGTCTTGCGGGCGGCCGAGCAAGATCGGCCAGACATCGCCGCGAGAAGAGCCGACTGGCATGCGATCCAATCCGGGCTCGACCTCCAAAAACTTGTTTTCATCGACGAAACGTGGGTGAAAACGAATCTGACACGGACGCGAGGTCGGGCAATTCGTGGCCAACGCATTGTGGAAGCGGTGCCTCACGGTCACTGGAAGACAACGACCTTCATGGCGGCCTTGCGGGCTTCGGGACTAACGGCGCCGTTGGTGATCGATGGAGCCATCAACGGCGAACTGTTCCTGGGCTATTCGACCACGTCGGCTTACTCACAACCGAGTCCCCCAGCACGGCTGGGTTGCTCTCTATCTAGTCATCCGACGAATCTATTGGCAAAGCCGCGAGCAGATGCGCTGCGACCATCCCACCGATAAAGCCATACGTCGCTGAGCGGGGAACGCAAAGGGGCTTTTGTATTTTCTCCGATTGTGCTAACCTATTATCTATGGTGCTTTAGGGGCTGCTCTGATCTTCCGTTGCCAAGTGCGGAATTTGGCCCCAATCATTAGGTATACACTTTCAAGGTCGCTATGAAAAAACCAGGAGAACATGAAGGTTCCACGGAGCTTGCCATGAAGACGCAGGGAGAAATGGAAGCCGCCATTTGTGAAGGCGTTAGTCGCTTTGAGCAAGACTACATGGGCCGTGGGCCAAAAGATATTCGCGCCCACCTGCTTGGCGATCTCCTCGTGGTCCGCCTTCAGGGCGTGTTGACCGCGGCCGAACAGCATCTAGTCAAGTCGCTTCCGGCCGAGAAGGGGCGGGATCTGCTGAAGCAAGTGCGGACTCATCTGATCGAGACGTCTCGTCCCTTCATGGAGGCGATGGTCCAGGAGATCACTGGCGTCAAGGTATTGACCATGCACCATGATATCAGCACCATAACCGGCGAGAAGGTCGTTCTTTTCACCCTTGCTGAATCACCGATTCTCCGAGACGTAAAGAAGAAGTAATCCTTCCACGCAAGGGTGTCGGGCTCCGAAGCGTGCCAGGTAGATCAATGGGTACGCGGCAGGAACGCTGAAAATTCCGAAACCCCATCCCCCCATCAATACCACGTTACCCAGCCTCTCGGCACCCGTGCCGAGACACTGCGATTTATTCGCAGGCTGCTCGACTTGGGCAAGCTTCTAACTCGATACGGTCGATACGTTCGGTACATCTTGTGAAATTCAGGCCTGTTGGTTTCTATTGCGCAGGTCAGCGATCGTTGCGAACGGGCATTGGGCATCAGCAACGGGTTGATCGCCCAATCTAGTCTCGGAAAAGGGGTGGGGATATGAGAAAGGAATCTCTTGCGGCGGTGACGATCTTGTTCGCGAGCGTCGGATCAGCTTGGTCTCAAGGGCCTCAATTACTGGAACCCGCGTCGAGCCAAACATCAACCGTGTTGCAACCGGACGCTGCCACGGTCTCGCCGGAAGCGATTTCTGAAAACGCAGCACCACCGTGGCGTCAAAGTGACGTTTTCAGCTACGGCAACGGAAATCGTCTCTGGTGTAGCAGCGAGTTCTTGTTGTGGTGGATCAAGCAGGGGAACCCGCAACAGCTTCTACGGGGGGCAGATCGGCGCCCGCGGGGAATGGTGCCGGGGACGTTGGTTTGTGAACGTGTTGGGCAAAGTGGCCCTCGGCGACACGCACCAGGAGGTTCGTATTAGCGGGACGACGGACTTCACCGATCCAGGCGTCGCGCCGGTCCGCCAGCAAGGCGGCCTGTTGGCCCTGCCGACGAACATCGACGCCTACAGCCGCGACCAATTCAGCGTGGTTCCCGAGATCGGCATCAACGTCGGCCGCCAGGTGACCGACCACCTGCGGGTCTTCGCGGGCTACACCCTGCTGTACTGGAGCAACGTCGTGCGGCCGGGCGACCAGATCGACGTCGGCGTCAACCCGACGCAACTGCCGACCCCGACCGGGCCAGGCGAGTTGGTCGGCGAGGCGCGGCCGGCCTTCGCTTTCCACAACACGGATTTCTGGGCGCAAGGGATCAACTTCGGCGTGGAGCTTCGCCGGTAATTCGGCGTCGCACGCACGAAATCTTCGTCAGAGCGCGGCAATGCCGTTCCTGCCGATCCGCTCGACTCACCGTCTGACATTTGTCCTAAACATGGCGGTGACCTGCTGTTGAGTGTAGCCAGCCTGCAGCAGCCGGAGATAGTACGTCAATTCTGCGACCGTGGGAGCGCGGCCGAGCGAAGTCTCGTAGAGGTTCGCCACGAAATTGGCCTGGTTCGAGAAAGTGCCATTCAGCAGATTGGTCAAATTCCGGCCCGTGAACAGAAGTTTGCTGACCGTGGCCAGATTGGCCACGGGCATATTCCCGAACAGGACTCCCGTGACATTCGTCCCGCTGGTCGCGGCGATGCTAGCCGGGTCGTTTGTCATCTGCACGAAACCCGACTTCGCAACCTCCCGCACTCGGATCGTTCCCGGGCCGACGTTCGCGAAGCTGTAGTTGCCGTTGGCGTCCGTCGTGGTGCTCCTCTCCCCCGGATCAAGCACATGGTTATTGTTGGCGTCAATGTAGATGGTAAAGCCTTGCAGCCCCCGTTCGCCGGAGTTGCGGACGCCATTGCCGTTGGTGTCCTGAAACTTGTTGCCGCTGATGGAAATCATCCGGAAGTTGCCGAATTCCACCCCGGAAACGATCTGGCCGGTGGTCAGCGTGATCGCGGCGGGATTCGCCGTGGTCTGTGTGAAGCCGGTCTGCTGGACCTCACGGACGCGGTATGTTCCCGGGCCGAGGTTCGCAAAGCTGTAGTTGCCGTTGGCGTCCGTAACGGTGCTCTTCTCACCGGCATTGAGGACGCCGTTATTGTTGGCATCGAGGAAGATGGTAAAGCCGGACAGTCCTGGGTCGCCAGGTTGCTTGATCCCGTTGCCGTTGAGGTCGTTGAACTTCACACCGCTGATAATGCTCGATGTCGCACTATCGGGCACGATGTGGCCGCTGGTATCATACTTAAGGCCGCCGCTGTAGCCAGGGCCACCGTTGCCGGGGCCGCCCACAGGGCAGACGTTGCTGATCACGTTGGTGTCCATCGTTACCGCACCAGTTTGCGCCAAGGCTCTGCCGTTCAGAATGGTTGCAGTGGTGTTGAGGGTGATGCTCGCAAGCGCGAGAATATTTCCCTCGAACGAAGTGCTGGTGCCGAGCGTAGCGGAACTGCCGACCTGCCAGAACACGCCGTCATCGGAGCCGCCATTGGAACCGAAATTGATCACCACAACCGACGAGCCGCTTGCCGTCGTCAGCGCGCTTCCTATCTGGAAAACCCAGAACGCATTGTTGCTGCCTTGGGCGTCGAGCGTGAGTGTTCCCGTCAACTGAGTTCGACTTTTGCACATTATGCGGCCATGGTGACCGCGTTTTCCAGTAGTTGTTGAATTTTTCGTAAGCCCGGGCCGTGTAGCGCCAGTGACAAAACTGTCTGTCGGATACAGCGGCGACGTA
>JBDKTJ010000051.1:0-8998 GCA_039698075.1 Thermoguttaceae bacterium
CCGATCTGCGTGAAGATGTTCACATCCGACTTGGCGACCAGCACGCCCACAATCGAACTCAACAGGCACATCGGCACGACCAAAATCACGGCCAGCGGCAGCGACCAGCTTTCGTACTGCGCGGCCAGCACCAGAAACACCATGACCACGGCCAACGCGAAGATCCACATCGCCGTGTTGCCGGCCTGCATTTCCTGGTAGGCCATGTCGGTCCATTCGTAGCGCATTCCCTCGGGCAACTGGCGATCAGCGAGATTCTGCAGCGTTTGAATGGCCTGTCCCGAGCTGACCCCCGGGCCTGCGTTGCCGTTGATGGCCGCGGCGGAATACATATTATAGCGCGTGAGAATGAACGGTCCGTTCACCTCGCGCACATCGGCCAGCGCGCCGATCGGCACCATCTCGCCCCGCCGGTTGCGCACCTTCAATCGCCCGACGTCGTCCAAATCGTTCCGAAACCTCGCGTCGGCCTGGGCCACAACCTGCCAGGTTTGACCGAACAGGTTGAAGTCGTTGATGTACAACGAGCCCAAAAACACCTGAAGCGTATTGAAGGCGTCGGCCAGCGGGACGTCCATCGCCATGCACTGCTCGCGGTTCAGATTGACGTACAACTGCGGCGCATTGGCCCGAAACACGCTGAACAACCCGACCAGCAGCGGCGTATGGCTCGACGGCTTGCGCAGCGCACTGCCCTTTTGCACCAGATTGTCGGCCTGATCCTGCAACACCTTCGGCCCGGCGTCCTTTCGATCTTCGACCATGAACTTGAATCCGCCCGAACGCCCCAGTCCGCGGATCGGCGGCGGCGGCAACACGCTCACTTTCGCCTCCGGCGCTTCGGTCACCGATCGCGCCACGATGGCCGCGGCGATTTCCGTGCCGTACAACCCCGGCCCACGACGCCGGTCGAAATCGTCGAGCACCACGACAATCATGCCGAAATTGGAGCCCGACGCATTGATTGCAAACGACGAACCCGACATGGCCATCGTGTGTTTCACCCCGGGCGTCTCCATCGCGATGCGTTGCACGCGGTCCACGACCGTCCGAGTCCGCTCGATCGAGGCCGCGTCGGGCAATTGAATCACGGCGTACAGATAACCCATGTCTTGGGCCGGAATAAACCCCTTCGGCGCCAACGCGAAACAGCGATAGGTTGTGACCAACAGCCCGGCGTAAACGATCAGCACCACAATGCCGACTCGCAACAAACCGCCGACTATTCGGACGTAAACATTCGTGGCCGACGCGAACCCGGCATTGAACCATCGAAACGCGGACCGCAACCAGCCGTTCGCCCGGCGTGAAATCAGCCAGCCGAGCAAAACGCCGATCGCCGTCGCCGCAACGACGATCCACCACGCGGCCGACGCGGTTTGCTCATAAGCCAGCCAGCCGCCCAACGCCGGAAACGCCACGCGAGGCAACGCATCGTGCGTCTCCCGATCGCGGCGACGCAACAACACAGCCGCCAACGCGGGGCTAAGCGTCAGCGAATTGAACGTCGAAATGACCGTCGACGCGGCGATCGTCAGCGCGAACTGCCGAAAAAACTGCCCGGTCATGCCGCCGATGAACGTGCACGGCACAAACACGGCGCTCAAGACCAGCCCGACCGCGATCACCGGGCCCGACACCTGGCTCATCGCCTTGATCGTGGCCTCGCGCGGCGCCATCCCTTGTTCGATGTGGTGTTCGACCGCCTCGACCACCACGATCGCGTCGTCCACGACGATGCCGATGGCCAGCACCAGGCCGAACAGCGTCAGGTTGTTCAAGCTGAATCCGAAAACGGCCAGCACGCCGAACGTCCCGATGATGGCCACCGGCACCGCGATCAGTGGAATCACGGCCGATCGCCAATTTTGCAGGAACAACAACACCACCAACGCCACCAACAACACCGCGTCGCGCAACGACTCGAACACCTCGCGAATGCACTCGCGCGTGTACGGCGTGCTGTCAAATTGGATGGCGTAGGTCAGATCTTCCGGAAAATCCTCAGCCAATTCGTCCATCTTGGCGCGAACCCGTTCGGCCACATCGAGCGCGTTGGCGTCGGGCAACTGGACGATCATCAAGCCGGCCGACGGATAGCCGTCCAACTTGCAACTGACGTCTTGGCTTCGCGCGCCCATCTCGACCCGAGCGACGTCGCCGAGCTGCACGATGCGGCCGTCGGGCGTCGCGCGCAGAATCATTTTGGCGAACTGTTCCGGCCTGTTCAATCGCCCGAGCGTGGTGATCGTCACCTGCGTCTCCTGGCCCGACCGAATCGGCGATTGCCCGATCTGACCGGAGGCGACTTGAGTGTTCTGTTCTCGCACGGCGTTGACCACGTCGCCGGCCGTGAGTCCTCGGGCGGCCAGTTTGTCGGGGTCCAGCCAAATCCGCATGCTGTAATCGCGCTGGCCCATGATGTTGACGTCGCTGACGCCCGGCACGCGCAAAATCTCGTTGTACAGCTTCAAAAAGGCGTAGTTGCTCAGGTAGAGCTGATCGTAACGGCCGTTGGGCGAATAGAGATTGACCGACATCAGCGTGTCGGACGACATTTTGCGGGTGACGATGCCCGTCCGCTTCAGCACGTCGGGCAACATCGGCAGCGCCAGGTTCACCTTGTTTTGAACCAACACCTGGGCCAGATTCAAATTGACGCCTTGGCGGAATGTCACCGTCAGATTGTAGGAGCCGTCGTTGGCCGACTGCGACTCCATGTAGATCATGTTCTCGACGCCGTTGACCTGCTGCTCGATGGGGGCCGCGACGCTTTGGGCCACCACCTCGGCGCTGGCGCCGGGATACGTGCATCGCACGCGGACCGTCGGCGGAGTGACCGGCGGATATTGCGTCAGCGGAAGCCGAAGATAGCCGACCGCGCCGCATAGCGTAATGATCACCGACAGCACGGTGGCGAAGATCGGTCGGTCGATGAAGAATCGCGAAAACATGGCGGCCGCCCGACGAAAATCACGTCCCGCGGGATTTCGGTTCGATCAAGATCGGACGGACTTCATCGCCCGACTTGATTCGTTGCAGTCCTTCCACCACGACGCGGTCGTCCCGGCTCAATCCGCTCTTGATCTCCCGCAACTTGCCGTGAAGCGACCCGATTTGCACCGAGCGGCTGACCGCACGATTCTTCGGATCGACCACGTAAACGAACCGCTGCCCTTGGTCCGAGCCCAACGCTTCCTCGGGCACCATGATCGCCTCGTGCCGCGGACTCACCGGCACGCGAATCCTTGCAAACATGCCCGGCGACAAAATTCGCTTCGGGTTTGAAAACACCGCGCGAAGCCGCAACGTGCCGGTCATCGGGTCGACCCGGTTGTCGGCGAAATCGATCGTCCCCTCGCGCGAAAAATCGTCCTCGTCGGCCAGCGCCAACAAGATCGGCAGCTTGGCCTTGCGGGCCGACTTCATCTCGCCCGCCCGAATCATCCGCCGCAATTGCAGCAGCGTTCGCTCGTCCATGTCGAAATAGACGTAGATCGGGTCCAACGTCACGATCGTCGTCAGCGGCGTCTGATCGGCCTGGACCATGTTGCCCGGATCGATCAACTGCTTGCTCACCCGCCCGTCGCACGGCGAGCGCACCTGGGTAAACTCCAGATTCAATTCGGCCAACCGCAACGCAGCCTGCGCCGTTTTCACCGCGGCCTCGGCCTCTTTGTAATCGCCGACGATCTGATCGTAGTCGCCTTGGCTGATCGAACGGGTCGGCAACAACTCTTCGGCCCGCTTGCGGTCCTTCGCCAACCGATCGAGCCGGGCGCGACTTTGCGCCACCGCCGCCTCGGCCTTGCTTTTGTCAGCCTCGTAGGTGCGAGGATCGATCTCGAACAACAGATCGCCGCGTTTGACCTCGGTCCCCTCTTTGTTCCCGTTGCCGTTTTTCAAACCCTTGACCAGATAGCCGCTCACGCGGGCGCGAATCTCGACGCCCATCATGGCTTCGGTGTGGCCGGTGAAGTCTTCGTAGTCGACGATCGGTTCGACGACCGGACGCACCACGCGCACTTCGGCCGCGGCCGGCTTCTCTTCAACCGCCGCATGGTTCGCCGGTCGAGCGCAACCGGCCAAACTGGCCGATGTCAAAACCGCCGCCAACCAGAAACCCGTTCGTGTCGAGGTCATATGCCACTTCCGCCGTTTCGCAGTATTCACAGACATCCATTCTACCGCAAAACCAACCCGACCGAAAGAAGCGACTCAGTTCGCCGGCTTGGGTCGCGGCGCGACGGGCTCGTCCGGCGTCGGAACGTTTGTACTCGGCGGTTCCAACAGATTCCGCAGCCTCTGCAACTCCTCGGTCCCTTCCGGCACGACGCTCGGCGATCGATCGGGCCACGGCGTCGCTTCCGGCGTGGGCTCCTCCTGACGAATCTCCCAACCGCCGCCCAACGCCCGATAGACCAGGATCAATCCTTGAGCGATTTGTCCCCGCGATTGGGCCAGCAAGTCTTGTTGCGTGATGCGGTTCTGCTCGATCAAGGCGAATCGGTTGAAATCAAAACCCGGCTGTCCCAGTTCGGTGGGCAGGAACATATCCCTCACCGCGGCGCTGGCCGAGGTCACGCTTTTGGTCAAATGTTGCGTGCGGCGCTGGGCCTGAAGGAACGTGACCAATCCGTCTTCCGCCTCCCGGGCGGCCTGCAGCACCGTCTGTTGATAGTCCGTCACCAACTCCTGGAATCTCGCCTCTTGATAGCGAACGTTGTTGATGATCCGCCCGTAATTGAGCAACTTCCATTGGAACGTCGGACCCACGCTGCCGTTCAACGACTGACTGCCCAACAGGTCGGAAAAATCCATCGACTGCCAACCCAACGTGCCGTTGATCGAGAAGGCCGGATAGAGATCGGACGTCGCGATGCCGATGGCCTCGGACTGCGCGGCCGCCAATCGCTCGGCCCGACGCACGTCCGGACGGCGTCGCAACAAATCGCCGGGAATGCCGATGGCCAGCGTCGCCGGAGCAGTCGGAATGTAATCCTCGCCGAGCGTTTCGCGCAGGTTGGTCGGCGGAACGCCCATCAACACGCAAAGCCGGTTTTCCGCGATCCGCAGATCCATCTCCAACTGCGAAATGCCAGAAATCGTCTGCTCCAGGTTGCTTTCGGTTTGATGGACGTCCAGCGGAATCGTTCGGAATCCGACCTTTTCGCGCCGCTTGGTCCACTTCAACACCAACTCCAAAATCGTCACGTTCTGGCGCAGATAGCGGAGCCGTTCCTGGGTGGTGCGAATCTGCACGTAGTTCGAGGCCACGTCGCCCAACAACGTGACCAACACCTGATCGTAGTCGGCCACCGAGGCGTCCAACCGGTCGCTGGCGGCGGCCACCGCCCGACGAAATCGCCCCCAAAAATCCAACTCCCACGACAGATTGAATCCGAAACTCCACTGGTCGTAAAACGGCGTGCTCAAGCCCGGCATCGTCTGGCTCTTGGCCATGCGTTGATACCCGCCCGCCGCGTTTTGCGTCTGCGGAAAAACCTCGCCCTTGGCCACGCCCAATATCGCCCGAGCTTGAAGAATTCGGAAACCCGCCTCGCGCAACGACAGATTTTGCCGATACGACGTGACGATGAGCCGATCGAGCGTCGGGTCTTGAAAAACCGTCCACCAACGGCTCAGCGATTGATCGTCGGCCACATGGATATCGGCCTGATCGATCCACTGATCCGCCACGGGCGCCGACGGCGTGCAGTAGTTTGGTCCCACCTTGAACCCGTTGTGCACGTAATCCGACAAACTCGTGCAGCCGGTCAGCCCAAGCATCGCCAGACCCAACCACGCCGCGAGCATCCACCGTTGCGAGCGAGTTCGGCCCATGACGCATCCCTTCGTTTTCCGACGCAACACAGCGGCCGATGCCACGCGCCGTCAAAATCGGCACAATCAGCGCAGCCGTTACCATTGATATCATCGGAAAACTGGCCCAAGATGCGTTGGAAAGGCCGGAACGATCGTTAAAGTCTCTCTAGATGCCCCACCTTACGCACCCGCGCACTTTCGAGTTGGAATGCGTATCATAGGGGCGACTGAACCGCGCAAGGCCTTGATCCGATCGGGCGTCATCTCGACGCCGTTCATGGCGAAGTCGAAATCGCCGCGTTGCAGGCCGGAAGTGAGACTTTTGAAATCGTATTGAACGAATTGGATCTTGGGACCCAACGCAGCGGCGGCGAAGGATCAGCGGCCCAAGCCGTCCACCCCAATCCAATCCAGGCCAGCAAAACCACGCCCGGCCGATCGACCATCTTCGTTGACGCGGCTCTACTCGCCGATGTAGGGCAGCAACGCCATGAACCGAGCTCGCTTGATCGCCTTCGTCACGGCGTGTTGGCTGACAGCCGTACAACCGCTCTTGCGGCGACTGATGATCTTGCCTTGCCGGTTGGTGAGCTTCTTCAACAACTCGACGTCCTTATAGTCCACGTACATCGGACGCGGCCGCTGTCCATCCACGAAGATCGGGTCTTTCTTCTTCGTGCGAACCTTCGCCTTCGCGCGCCGCTTGCTCACCTTGTTGACTTGAAGTCGCCTTGCCATGGGGTTCCCTAAAGTGGAAAGATAACCAAGAAAATCCAACTCGGCCCGATCCCGGGCAAACCATACAGTATATCGGAACCCCGTCGGTCGACAAGGGCACTCTCAACAAAACCGGCGGAAAACCGAACACAACCCAATCGGCCAACGCCGGCCCGAAGAAACCACCCACACGGAGGGATCCCTCGGGCGTCACGCCGCTTCCAGACGCTCCGCAGCGGTCGCCTGCTTCGCATCCCCCTCGGCGTCGTCCGACTTGCCCCCAACGTCCTGCTCGACCGGACCGTCGTCGCTCATTTGCACCTGCCGGGCCGACCAGGTCTCGGTCCATGCGCATCCGGCCCACGAAAGTCCGACGCCGAACCCGATCAGCATGGTCTGCTTGCCGGGCTTCAACCGGCCCGATTGACGCAAATCGCGAATCAAAATCGGAATGGTCGACGAAACCGTGTTGCCGTACTGCTCCAACGCCTCGGGCGTGTGCTCGCGGTCCAGCGAAAGCCGTTCCCGCAGATGTTCGATCATGAAAAGCGTCGCCTGGTGCATCAGGTACATATCGACCTGATCCCGAGTCCATTGGGCGCCGGCCAACACCCGATCGACCAGCGACGGCACCACGTCCAGACTGAACTTCACCAGCTCCGGCCCGTCCATGTAAAGACTGCTGGGCCAACGCTTTCGCTTGCGCGGCTGGATAGCGTCCGCCCTGGGTCGCGCGCCGCCCTCGGTCACCAACAACGTGTTGGCGCCGCGGCCGTCCGTGCCAAACACAAACGACCCCAACGACGGAACATCCGACTCCTCGACCAACGTGGCCGCCGCCCCGTCGCCGAAAATCGTCCGCAACGACCGGTCCGTCGGATCGATGTATTTCGTGTAGGTCTCGGCCGTAATCAGCAACACCCGCCGAGCGATTCCCCCGCGAATCAGACCATCGGCCAGCGACAGCCCATAGACAAAGCCGGAACAGCCGAGATTAAAATCCAACGCCCCGATCGAGGTGGGCAGCCCAAGCCGTTCCTGCATCAAGCAAGCCGTGGTCGGCAGCACATAGTCGGGCGTTTGGGTGCAAAACAGCAGAAAGTCGATCGTGCTGCGGTCGATGTTGTGCTCGGCGAACAGTTTTTCAGCCGCCGCCACGCCCAGGTCTGAAGCGCACTCGTCCGGCGCGGCAATATGACGCTGCCGAACGCCCGTCTTCGCAAAAATCAACGGCATATCCCACTTGGGATACTGGGCTCCCAGAGTGTCGTTGTCCTCGATTTTCTCGGGCAAGTGGATCGCGATAGGGCCGATCGCACCGAATTTCATCGTCGACAACCTCCACCCAGATAGCCAACCACGCTACCCACCAAAGCACGATTTTCAAGGCCACAACACAAAAAACCCGACAAAAACCCCTCCGCCAAGCTAGACTATGCGTCCCCAAACAATAGCAAATACTTCCGATTCGAGATATAAGGATACTGGATTTGCCCGATCCTTGCTAGCCCGCATTTTCCGAAGGGGGGCGGTCGCAGATTGCCGGACACCGCCTCGGCAGCCACGTTCGCGAGCCCCTCATCTTTCCGCTTTCCACCTTCCGACTGAATCCGCTGGCTGCGGTTGGCCGAAAGGAATCGTAGGGGCCGCGCGATGGCGCGATGGCCGAAACTGCCGCCAGGGAGGGGGCCGTGTCGATTCTTCGCCAATTACGCCTGCTGTATCTTTGCTATTTCTCCAAACCAGCCGCAGATCGCTCACTTTTCCGCGCGATTCGCAAAAACGGCATTAAAAAGATCGTCGAGCTCGACGTGGCCGACGGTACGCGCGCCCGGCGGATGATTGACGTGGCCCGTCTAACCTCGGGCGAGGGCGTCCATTATGTCGGCGTCGATTTGTTCGAGGGCCGCTCGGCCAGCGATCCGCCGGGCCTGTCGCTCAAGGCCGCTCATCAGGCATTGCGAACCGACGGCGTCCGCGTCCAACTCGTGCCGGGCGACCCCTCCGATGGTTTAGCCCGGTCGGCCAATTCGCTCGGCAAGGTCGATTTGCTGATCGTGCCGGCCCGATTCGATTCGCCGTCCTTCCGCCGGATGTGGTTCTTCGTGCCTCGGATGCTGCACGACCGCACCGTGGTGCTGATCGACGAGGCGCTGCCCGACGGCCGTCGCCGCCTACGCAGAAAATCGGCGTCCGAGATCGAGCAACTGGTCGCCGACGCCGCCGCTCGCCGCGCCGCCTAAGACAACGTGCCGTCGCGCCATGAAAAGCCCCAGAGCGTGGCTTTTTGCGTCCGCGTCCCTTTCGGTCTGCCGCGGTTAACTCTAAAATGCTGCGCTTCACGGTTTTGCAATAGACGATCGCTCGATGGACCTGAATCCTGCTCAGTATGACGCGGTCAACACGCTGTCGGGACCGCTTTTGGTGTTGGCCGGCGCCGGCACCGGCAAAACGC
>JBDKTJ010000052.1:0-18128 GCA_039698075.1 Thermoguttaceae bacterium
CGACCACGATCGTAATGTCATCATTGATGACAATACTTTCGTTCTTCTTGCGGGATAACACCAACATGGTACGTTCCTTCGACCTCTTGCCAGAGCCTCCCCAAGTTTGGCGGCCTGCCAATAGTCAACCTAGGCGAGTGTACAAAAACACTGCCATCAATGTACGATACGCTGGAATTAACTAATGTCAAGCGGATTCCACGCCACCCCATCGATTTTTCCCACGTCCGGCTGGCATACGGCACAAGAATCGCACTTTTTACCTCAAAAGGAGTTCAGTCACCCTCCAACCGAAGGGCCTTGCGGTTCACGACACGACCTTTATAATCCGGTTGTTGGCGGTTGTCGTAGAGCAGATTGCCAATTCGACAGCCTAACAGACGGCGGTCTCCCCTATTTTGAGCTAAAAGCACCTCCTCACAGACGGCGGGTTTTTCCCATGTGGCGTTGGTTTCGGAATCTCTACCGCACGGTGGCCACGATCCTCAAATCGCTCGGGACCGGCTATCGGTATTGGGTTCGCACCTACGACCCCAAGATCCGCACGTTCACCGAAATCTACGAGTATCCCGAGCTGCCGGCCAAAATCGCCCCGCGGTTCCGGGGGTTTCATCGCTACGATTTGACCTCCTGCATCGCCTGTGAACGATGCGTCCGCGATTGTCCGGTCGGGTGCATTTACATCGGCAAGCAGCGGGCGACCCATCGCAAGGGATTTCAGGTCACCAGCTACACGATCGACTACGGCCGCTGCATGTTTTGCGGACTGTGCACCGAGGGCTGCCCGACCGATTGCCTGCTGATGGGCTCGTCCTACGATCTGAGTTGTTACAGTCGAGAGGGCACGCTGGTCGATTTTTCCAGACTCCCGCTCGAAGTGGCTTGGGGTCGCGCCAGCTTGAACGCCGCCGTGGTCGCCAACGCAAAAATCATCGCAAAACCCGTCCACGAGGGCCCGGGCGCCTGCTGACCTCCCGTGGCACGGGGTTGCCCACCTGAAGATCCCGCGAAAGAAAACACCTCGGACCGGCAACCTGTCCTACAGGACCGAAATGACGACAAAACGACCAAAACGACCGGAGTGGTTTACGGTGGAACAGGCCAACGCCATGTTGCCGCTGGTCCGGGCCATCGTCGTCGATCTGGCCGGTCTTTCCCGCGAAGTGATCGATCGCCGCCACCGCCTGGCCTATCTGCTTTCGGGCCACGATTCCAGCGACCGCGACCTGTATCATGAAGAATTGGTGCAGGTCGAAAAAGATTTGGAGCAGAACGCCCGACAATTGCGGGAATACGTCGAGGAGCTGCGCAACTTGGGCGTCGAGCCGGTCAACGGGCCCGAGGGCATGGTCACTTTCCCTTCACGGGTCGATGGCCGTCGTGCGTTGCTCTCGTGGAAGTTGGACGAGCCCGAAATCATGTTCTGGCAGGAGCCCGAGGCCGGCTATCGCCATCGCCGACCGTTGGCCACCGACATGGCCGCCAGCTAACGCGACCGGTGGGGGCGGCTTGCAAAAGGCCCGCCATGCTCTAAAATAGGCCCCTTTACTAAATTGTTTCACACCAGCGCGAAAGTGCCGGCGGGCGCAGACCACCGACCCATGCGTGGTTGTGAAACCTGCGTCCCGTTCGGTTTTCCGCGGTTTTATTTCGATATCCGTCGCACGAGGCGATGCTACTTACTGGGGAAACGATTCCCCTCGGACTTGTTTTCATGATGCCGACCGCGATTGTTGCCTACTTGGCTCTGTTCGCCACGGTTGGGGCCCTATTTACGCTGGTGTGCCTTCTGCTCGGGAAGGTGTTTCGGCCTAGCGCTCCGAATCCTGACAAGTGCGCCACCTACGAATGCGGCGAGCAGTCGGTCGGGCCGTCCTCGGTCCAGTTCGACCTCCGGTTCTATGTGGTCGCGCTGGTGTTTTTGATTTTCGAGGTCGAAGTGGCGTTCTTCTTCCCGCCGGCCACGATTTTCGGCCGCGCCAACCAAGCCGTCGCTTTGCAGCAGGCTTCCCGAGCGGCAGTCGAAAAACCAACGGCCAAGCCGGTCGCCGAACAACCGGTGGACGATCAAGCCCTGTTGTCGCTCCGTTCCGCGTCAAAACTGTCGCTGGCGGCGATGCTCGATCTCGGCGTGTTCTTCGCCGTGCTGCTGGTCGGGTTCGCCTATGTCTGGCGTCGCGGCGATCTGGACTGGGTCCGAGCGATGCGGCATCCCACCACGCCGGCCGAAAACGCCGCCGTGTTCATGCGATTGCGAGGCCAGCGGTAACGATGAACGCCGAACAAATCTACGCCCGACTCGAACATCCCTTCCGACCGTGGTTGGTGGGCTGCGACTTTGCGGCGATCGACCCGTGGATCGAGGTGAAGCCCGACGGATTGGCCGACGTCGCGCGCTATCTCCGCGAACAGCCGGACCTTTGGTTCGACATGCTCCACTGCATCACGGCGGTGGACTATTTCGAGCCGGACGAAAAAAAAGCGGCCCAAGTCGAATGGCAGCCGCATATCGAATTGCTTTACCATTTGTCGAGTCTGCGGCATCGCCACCGTCTGGTGCTGAAGACGTCGCTGCCGCGTTGGCTCGACGATCAGCCGGGCCGATTGCCCGAGGCGCCCAGCGTCAGCCGCATCTGGAGCACGGCCGAGTGGCACGAGCGCGAGGTGTTCGATCTGTCGGGCGTGAAGTTTTTGGACCATCCTGACCTGCGGCGGATCTTGTGTCCCGAAGATTGGCCGGGCCATCCGTTGCGGAAGGATTTCGTCATGCCGCCCGACTACCACGGCGTGCCCACCAGGTGATTTTCATGTCCAACGCTCGCATGCCATCCGATTCGGTCGAGTTCGACGTCCACACGGACGAGATGCTGATCAACATGGGTCCGCAGCATCCGAGTACGCACGGCGTGTTGCGTTTGGTGCTTCGGACCGACGGCGAAGTGGTGACCGAAGCGACGCCGCACATCGGCTATCTGCACCGTTCGGCCGAAAAAATCGCCGAAAAACTCTCGCCGCGCCAGTTCCTGCCCTACACCGACCGGCTCGACTACCTGGCCGCGATGAACATGAATCTGGGCTGGGCGTTGTGCGTCGAAAAGTTGCTGGGGCATCAAGTGTCGGAAAAGACTCGCCATTTGCGCGTGATCGTCTGCGAATTGGGCCGCATCGCCAACCATCTGGTCGCGGCCAGCAGCAGCGGACTCGATCTGGGCAGTTTCACGCCGTTTTTGTGGACGTTCCGCGAACGCGAAAAAATCGTCAACCTGTTCGAGGAAATCTGCGGCGCCCGGCTCACCTACAGCTACATCACCGTCGGCGGCGTGACGGCCGACGCGCCGACCGGCTGGCTCAAGCGTTGCGAAGAGTTTTTGGACCAGTTCGTGCCGGTGATCGACGACCTGCACGCGTTGCTGACCAACAACGCGATCTTCGTGCACCGCATGGTGAACGTCGGCGTGATGCCGCCCGAGATGGCCGTCGACTACGGCTGCACCGGCCCGGTGTTGCGCGGCAGCGGCGTCGATTGGGATCTGCGACGCGACGGCGAGCCGATCTACACCGATATGTACGCCGGCTACACGTGGAACGTCATCGCTCCGATTAACGGCCGATACCCGACGGATCACCCATGTCCGCCGGTTCCGTTTGACGCCGTGGTCGGCGACTCCTGGCATCGGTATTTCGTCCGCATGTTGGAAGTCGTGCAATCGATCGACATCATTCGCCAAGCGATCGCCGGCTACTCGCAAGCCGGGGGCGAGGTGGACCGACCGATGGCGATCAAGCAAAAGCTGCCCAAGGGAACGGCCTATCTCGAAACCGAAGCGCCGAAAGGCCAGATGGGTTTTATGATCGTGGCCGACGGCACGCCGATTCCGTGGCGGGTGCGAATCCGCAGCAGCAGTTTTTCCAATCTGTCGATCGTGCCGGAACTGTGTCGAGGGGTCATGCTCGCCGACGTCCCAGCGATCTTGGCCTCGCTGGATTTCGTCTTGGGAGAGATTGATCGGTAAGGGATATGTAGGGATTTAGGAATTTAGGGATCGCAAGCGATTTCGCCTTAAGAACTGACCACTGGCCACCGGCCACTGACCACTAAAACAGCCGTGACTGAACTACTCACTTACCTGCCGATTCCCGTCTGGATCGCGTACACCATCGCGGCGGTGGTGCAGTGCGTTTTATGTTTGGTCGTGGCGCTCTGCGCGGCCGCGGTTTTTATTTGGTTGGAACGAAAAGTCTCGGCCCGCATGCAAGACCGGCTCGGCCCCACGCGCGTGGGCGGTCGGTTCGGGTGGCTGCAACCGCCGGCCGACGGCTTCAAGTTGCTCTGCAAGGAAGACATCATTCCGACCAACGCCGACGCGCCGCTGTTCCGCATCGCTCCCTACATTAGTTTCTGCGCCACGTTCTGCACGTTCCTCGCGCTGCCGTTCGCCAACGGCTGGGTGGCGTTGGAGTTGAACGTCGGGGCGTTTTTCATTCTGGCCGTGGCGGGCCTCGAAGTGTTCGGCGTCGTCTTGGGCGGCTATTCGTCCGGCTCGAAGTGGTCGCTCTACGGGGCGATGCGCGAGGCCGCTCAAATGGTCAGCTACGAAATCCCGCTGGCCCTGTGCGTCGTCGTGCCCGTCCTGATCGCCGGCACGATGGACCTGGTCGAAATCGGCAACCGCCAGGCCGGCTGGTTCTGGCATTGGAACATCCTGCACGATCCGTTCACCTTCGTGACGTTTTGGATCTATATCGCCTGCGCCGTGGCCAGCACGAACCGCGCGCCGTTCGACCTGCCCGAGGCCGAAAGCGAACTGGTCGCCGGCTTTTTGACCGAGTATTCCGGCTGGCGTTGGGTCGTTTTTTTCATGGGCGAATACTCCGCGATGTTCATGGTCAGCGGGCTGGGCGTGGCGTTGTTCCTCGGCGGATGGCATGGCCCGATCCCCGTCATTGCGTGGCTCGAGGGCCTTTGCCCCGGCAATCCCGCCGTGATCCAATGGATCGGCAACTTGTTCGGACTGACCAACTTCGTCGTCAAGACTGTGCTGGGCGTGACGTTCATGATCACCCTGCGTTGGTCCTTGCCGCGACTGCGCGTCGATCAGGTGATGACCACCTGTTTGAAATATTGCGTGCCGCTGGGCTCGGCCATGTTGGCCGGCGTCATGCTCTGGACGTATTTTTTCCCCGGCGGTTTGATTTTCCGATAAAACCGCGCGAAGACCGACAATGACGTTGATGTAAGAACCACGCATCCGATGAACCCAATCAACTGGCATAGCTGTTTTTTTCTGCTCGTGGCTGTGTTGGCCTGCGCGTCCGCCATCGCGGTGGTCGTCGCCGGCAACATCGTGCGCATGGCCTGCTTCCTGGTCGCTTCGCTCGGCGCCGTGGCGGGCTTGTTCTTCCTGGCCGGGGCCGATTTCTTGGGCGCGGTCCAACTAATGGTCTACGTCGGCGGCACGATGGTCCTGTTGATCTTCGGCGTGATGCTCACCGCTCGCGGCCCGAGAGACATTTTGAAGATCGGCGGCGGCCAGTGGATCGTCGCCATCTTGGTGGCCGGCGCGCTGCTGGCCGTGCTGTTGCAGGCCGCCACAAGCGTGCCCGGCCAATTGGCCGCCACGGCAAAACCGACCGCCTCGGCTGCCGACGCGGCGCCGACCGCTTGGCCGCTCGGGCTGGGTTTGATGGGCGTCCGCGTCGACAAGCTCGATCAGCCGAACGCCGTGTTGCGTCGCGGAATGTCCGGGTACTTGCTCGCGTTTGAAATCGTCTCGATCCATCTGGTCGTGGTGTTGGTCGGCGCGGCCTATCTGGCCCGAGCCCGCCGCCGGGTGGATTCTCGCCGCCGAACGCCGGAGGACGACGCAACCTCGTAGCGATACGCTTGTGGAAATGCGCAACCCATGATGAACTTACTCACCGAACCCGTCGGAATCTCCCATTACATGGTCGTCAGCGCCGTGCTGTTCGTGTGCGGCGTCCTTTGCATGACGACCAAACGCAACGCCATCGGCGTGTTGATGGGCATCGAATTGGTCTTGAACGGCGCCAATTTGAACTTCATCGCCTTCGGCAGCCCGATCCTCGGCGGCGGCCAAAGCCCCTTGGGATTCGACGGCCAATGGATCGCGATGTTCGTCATCGTGCTGGCGGCGGCCGAAGCCGCGGTCGCACTGGCCATCGCGTTGAACTTCTATCACACCCACGCCTCGATCGACGTGGATCGCGGCGAGGAGTTGAAAGGGTAACATGGGCCTGCAATCCACCTTGCCGCTGCTGCTCGGACTGGCCTGGCTGTTGCCGTTGGCTTCGTTCGCGTTGATTTTGTTGTTCGGGCCGCGGATGGGTCGCGCCGGCCGTCACGCCGCGTCGCTGGCCACCGTCGCCATCCTGACCAGCTTGGCCCTGTCCGTCACGGCCCTGACATGGTGGCTCGTCGCGCATCCGCTGGTCGGCGGCCACGCGGAACACGGCGTTCCCGCGCCCATCGTCGGCGATTGGTATCCGCTGGGCGATTTTGGATCGCTGCGCATCACGGTCGGCTACTACATCGACTCGCTCACGCTGGCCATGTTCTGCATGGTGACGCTCGTGGCTTCCTGCATCCACGTCTACTCGATCGGCTACATGCACAGCGAGTTGTCCGAAGTGTTCGACGCCCAGGCCCCCAAAAGCGACGGCCAGCCGTTGTGTCGCCGTGGGCGTTTTTGCCGCTTTTTTCAATATCTCTCGCTGTTTTGCTTCAGCATGTTGGGCCTGGTGCTGGCCGGCAACGCCGCGATGGTTTTCGTGTTCTGGGAGCTGGTCGGCATCTGCTCCTACTTGCTGATCGGGTTTTGGCACGAACGCCGCAGCGCGTCGAACGCCGCCAACAAAGCGTTCATCGTCAACCGCGTCGGCGACTTCGGCATGTTGATCGGCCTGATGGCGCTTTGGGCCGGATTGGGCACGTTCTCGTTCAACGACATCTTTCAGATCGTTCGCCCCGGCGCGGACCATGCGTTGGTCGTTCCCCCGGGCATGAACTACGGGCTGTTGGTCGTCGCCGGGCTGGGCATCTTCTGCGGCTGCGTCGGCAAAAGCGCTCAGTTCCCGCTGCACGTCTGGCTGCCCGACGCCATGGAAGGCCCCACGCCCGTCAGCGCGTTGATCCACGCCGCCACGATGGTCGCCGCCGGCGTCTACCTGGTCGGCCGCTTCTATCCGATCTTCACGCCCGAGGTGCTGCTGGTCATCGCCTCGATCGGCGTCATCACGTTGTTCATGGCCGCCTCCATCGCGTTGGTGGCCACGGACATCAAGCGGGTGCTGGCCTATTCGACCGTCAGTCAGCTCGGCTTCATGATGTTGGGGCTCGGCGTCGGCGGCTGGTTGGCCGGCATGTTCCACTTGTTTACGCACGCCTTTTTCAAGTCGTTGTTGTTCCTTGGCTCCGGCTCGGTGATTCACGCCTGCGACACGAACGAAATGCCGCAGATGGGCGGCCTGCGCAAAAAAATGCCCGTCACGGCCTACACCATGCTGGTCGGCTGCTTGGCCATCGCCGGCGCCGGCATCCCGATGGTGATCGGCCTGAGCGGGTTTTATTCCAAAGACTGCATCATCGCCCAAGCGCTTTCGTTCCGGCTGCAAAATCCGGTGTTGGGCGGACTGTTTTATTATGCGTCGCTTTTGGGGGCGGGCATGACCGCCTTCTACATGTTCCGCATGTGGTTCCTGACCTTCGCCGGCCGACCGCGCGACGAACGCGTGTACGCCCACGCCCACGAGTCGCCGCGGCTGATGACCGTGCCGCTGGTGATTTTGGCGATCCCGGCGGCCATCGTCGCGTGGAGCGTTCCCGGCACGCACTGGGGACTTGACACCCTGTTGCAACAAGCCCGACCGGCGGGCATCGACGGCGCGTCCGGCGGTCAGTTTTGGCCGGGCGTCGTGATGCCGGCCGAAAGCGTCTCGCACCTGAACCACGCCATCAGCGGCGCCGCCGAGTGGTCGGCGATCGGGGTCGCCCTGACCGGTTTCCTGGTGGCCGTCGCGTTTTACGGCCTCCGCCGGTGGAACGCCAACGACGTGCGACGGATGTTCTCGCCGATCTATTGGTTCTTGGTCCACAAGTGGTGGTTCGACGAACTGTACGCGTTTCTGTTCGTCCGCCCGGTGTTGTGCGTGTCGCGTTGGGTGGCCATCGTGGACCAACGCGGCATCGACTGGCTGGTTGACGGCTCCGCCCGGCTGGTCCATGGCGTCGCGATCCTCGACGATTGGATCGATCGGCTGCTGGTCGACTCGCTGGTCAACGCCCTGGCGCGGCGAACGTATGCGTTGGGCATTCGGCTTCGGGCGATTCAAACCGGCAGCATTCGCCAGTACGTGGTTTGGATCGCCGTCGGCGTCGTGGGCTTGTTCGTGTTGATGAGTTTTTATTGGAACGTGACAACTTAAGCGGGGCCCGGCCCTGACGAAACCGCCGTCGGATGCAAACCGCCGGCCCAAAGCGTCGTTTTACAGCTAACATCACCTTCGGTTTTCCGCGGTTCAATTCGGATCATGTCCTATTTCAATTTTTCCGATCCCAACGTGCTGTTGACGTGGCTCCTGAGCCTCATCATTTTCCTACCGTCGGCCGGGGCGCTGGTTCTGTGTCTGATCCCTCGGCTGTCGGACGAATGGATGCGGCGGTTTTCGCTCGCGGTCACGTTCGCCGTGTTCGCGCTGACCGTTTGGTTGGCGATTCCCGCCGCCGGTGCGCCGGGCAAGATGGGCTGGTTCGTCCTCGGAACGCCCGAGATCCAAAACATCGTCCGCCACGCCTGGATTCCGGCCTTTCACATCGAGTATTTCCTGGGCGTGGACGGCATCAGCCTGCCGTTGGTCCTGTTGACGTCCTTCTTGAGCGTGCTGGCGATGTGGGCCAGTTGGCCGATCGTCAAAAGCGTCCGGGCCTATTGCGCGTTGTTTTTATTGTTGGAGACGGGCATGTTGGGCGTCTTTCTCGCGCTCGACTTTTTCCTGTTCTACGTATTCTGGGAAGTCATGCTGCTGCCGATGTACTTTTTGATCGGCGTCTGGGGCGGTCCGCGACGCGAGTACGCCGCCCTGAAGTTCTTCTTGTTCACGTTGGTCGGCAGCGTCCTGATGCTGGTCGCCATGCTGATGCTTTACTTCACCAGCCATCCGCACACTTTCGACCTGCTCCAACTGGCCGAATTGGGCCAACAGATCGACTCGCCGTTCCGAATGACGTTGCTCTGGGGCAAGCCGCTGTCGTGGTGGGCGTTCATCTTCCTGTTCATCGGATTCGCCATCAAGTTGCCGGCCGTTCCGGTCCACACGTGGCTGCCCGACGCGCACGTCGAAGCCCCCACGCCCATCTCCATGATCCTGGCCGGCGTGCTGTTGAAGATGGGCGGCTACGGCATCCTCCGCATCTGCTACCCGATCTGTCCCGACGCGGCCCACGAGTTGGCCTGGTTCGTCTGCGGCCTTGGCACGCTCAGCATGCTCTACGGGGCGCTGGCCGCCCTGGCCCAAAAAGACTTCAAACGATTGGTCGCCTACAGTTCCGTCAGCCACATGGGCTACGTGCTTTTGGGCATCGGCGCCTGGAGCGCCACGTCCGCCTTCAACTATGGTACCGACTACTGGACGATGGCCATGAGCGCGGCCGTCTTCCAAATGATCGCCCACGGCATCAGCTCGGCCGGCATGTTCTTCCTGGTCGGCGTCGTCTACGACCGGGTGCACCACCGCGACCTGGATCAGTTCGGCGGCCTGTTCGGTCGGATGCCGTTGTACAGCGGCATCTCAATGATCGTGTTCTTTGCCGCGTTGGGTCTGCCGGGCCTGTGCGGATTCATCGGCGAGTTCTTCGTCACGCTGGGCGTCTGGAGTTTCAGCAAGGCGTTGGCCATCGTTTCCGCGTCGACCGTCATCCTGGCGGCCGGCTACATCCTCTGGATGATTCAGCGCGTGTACCTTGGGCCCGAATACAAAGGCCCCCACGGCGACCAGCTCCGCCCGATGTCCCGACGCGAGGTGGCCATCGCCGCCCCGCTTCTGGCGCTGGCCATCCTGTTCGGCGTCTATCCGAACTCGCTGTTCAATTACATCCGGCCCAGCGTTCAGAAAACCGTCACCGAGTTGGCCGAATGGACGGCCGCATTCGACAGCGTGTCCGTGAAAGCCGAGGAGCCGCATAAGCCGTGAACACCGCCGCCTTTGACCGACTCGTCGATTTCGCCGTTCGGACCGACCTCTTGGGTCCGACCGGGTCGTTCGCGCTGTTTCGTCCGGAGTTGATCCTGTGCGCGACGATTCTCGTCATTTTGTTGGCGCAGACGATCCTGCCGCGTTGGAAACAGAGCGCCTATGTCGTGACGCTCGTCGGACTTTGCACCGCCATGTACTTCGCCGTCGCCTGGCACTTCGCGCCCGGCCCGATCCCCGAAAGCACGCCGATCTTCTCCGGCGTCTTGCTGAGCGACAGCTTCACGATCGTGCTCCGAAGCCTGCTGCTGCTGTTCGCCATCCTGTTCGTCACTTTCACGCAACTCACCGCCGCCACCGACGGCCCGCGCGACAACATGACCGAGTTTTTCGTTCTGATGCTCGGTGCGTTGTTGGGCATGTGTTTGATGATCGCCGCCAACCATGTGGTGATCGTTCTGCTCGGCGTCGAGATGGCCAGCGTGCCGTGTTACGTCCTGGCCGGCATGAAACGCAACCAAACCAAAAGCAGCGAGGCGTCGCTGAAATACGCCGTGTTCGGCGCCGGGGCGGCCGGCGTGATGCTCTACGGACTCAGTCTGTTGTCCGGCGTACTCGGCTCGGCTCACTTGCCCACCATGACCATCCGGCTGGCCGAAATGATGCATCATGGCCTGACGGCCGAACAGGCCACCGTGTTGACCCTAGGCGGCTTGATGCTCGGCGTCGGCGTCGCGTTCAAATTGTCGGCCGTGCCGTTCCATTTTTGGGCGCCGGACGTTTTTGAGGGCGCCACCGCCGAAGTGGCCGCCTTCCTGTCGATCGCCTCGAAGGCCGCCGCGCTGGGCCTGCTGGTCCGATTGGCCACGGGCTTCGCCTTTCAGGCCGATCCTTCGATGTCCGCCGCACTGGCGCCCGTTCGGCAAGGCATCGGGTTTGTGATCGCGCTGATGGCCGCCGTCACGTGCACGTTCGGCAATCTGGCCGCCTACGGCCAAACGAACATGAAGCGGCTGCTGGCCTATTCGACGATCGCCCACGCCGGCTACATGATGATGCCCGTGGCGGCCGCCGTCGTGTTGCTGGGTCGCTCGGACGTTGCCGACGCCCGCTCGGCCGTCGCCGCCCTGATCGTCTACATCGGCATCTATCTGTTCATGAATCTGGCCGCGTTCGCCATCGTCGCGTTCCTGCGCAATGCGATCCACAGCGAGGAAATCGCCGACTACGCCGGGCTGGTTCGCACGTCGCCGGGCTTGACCGTTTGCATGGCGATCGTGATGTTCAGCTTGGTGGGTCTGCCGCCGCTGGCTGGTTTCCAGGGCAAGTTCGTCATCTTCGGGTCGCTGATCCAAGCGAACCTGTACGCCCTGCTGTTGGTCGGCGTGTTGAACACCGTGTTCAGCCTGTTTTATTACTTGCGAGTCGTTCGCGTGATGGCGTTGTCGCCGCCGCCGTTGCATCGCGAGCCGCCGCTGATTCCGCTTTCGTCGTTGGTCGGCTCCTATTGCGCGTTGTTGACGGTCCCGCTGGTTGCGTTGTTCTTCCTGGTCGGAGGACTGCTGAATTGGGCCGCCGCGGCCGCCTCCACCTTGTTTTATTGACGGGAGTCGCCTGATGGCCGCCGGTCTCCACGAAATCGACTCGCTGCAAACCACCGAAGCGCTCAACGATCTGCTGGCGATCCTGGGCAGTTCGTTGCCGGTCTATCTGTCCGACGCCCATCCGTGGATCACCCCGGAGGCCGTCGAACTGCACACGGCGCTCGACCACCTCGTGGCCGACCAGCGTCGTTACGCCCAACGACTGACCGACGCCATCCTGCGACGCGGCGGCCGGCCCGATCGCGGCCGATTTCCACCGCAATGGACCGCCAAAAACGATCTCTCCCTGAAGTTCCTGCGGCAAGAGTTGATCGCCCAACAAGAACAAGACCTCTCGGCCATCCAACGCTGCGTCGATCGGCTCGAAGCCCATCCGGCCCTGCACGCGATGGCCGAAGAAATTCTCGGCAACGCCCGCGGACATCTGGACGTTTTGAAAGTATCGCGGATTCATGACTAGCGATCCTGCTCAACCCGGCGACGACGCTTCCACTCTCCGCCCTCCGGTTTCCGCCCTGTTTGACGCCCACGCCCACTTGGACCAGTCGGAGTTCGACGCCGATCGCGACGCCGTGATCGCCCGGGCCCGAGCGGCGGGCGTCGTGCAAATCCTCTGCCCGGCGGTCTCGGCCGAAACCAGTTTCGCCGTGGTGCAACTGGCCCAGCAGCGCGACCTCTGGGCCGCCGTCGGCATCCATCCCAACTCGACCGCCGACGCCGCGCCGCACGATTGGGACCGCGTGGTCGCATTGGTCGACCATCCGCGCGTGGTCGCACTGGGCGAAACCGGCCTCGATCGCTATTGGGATCACGCGCCGCTGCCGTTACAGCAAGAATACTTGGACCGGCACCTTCGGCTCGCGCAACAGCGCGACCTGCCGGTGCTGCTGCATTGTCGCGACGCGGCGGCCGAGTTGGTCGCGATGGTTCGCGAGTCGGTCGCCCGCGGCCCCCTTCGAGGCGTCGTGCACGCCTTCAGCGGCGACGCGGCGTTGGCGGCCGAGTTGCTGTCGCTCGGATTGCACCTCAGTTTTGCGGGCAATGTGACCTATTCGAACAAGAAGTTCGACTCGCTTCGATCGGCGGCCAAAACCGTTCCCGACGACCGGCTGTTGGTCGAAACCGACAGTCCGTATCTCGTGCCGCAACTGTTCCGCGGCAAAAAGCGTCGCAACGAACCGGCGAACGTGGTCCACACGGCCGCGTTCCTGGCCGAGCTCCGCGGCGTGCCAGTCGATCAAATCGCCCGTCAAACGACCGAAAACGCCATGCGATTGTTCCGGATTCGCGGATAGGTCTCCGTCCCGAGCGAATCTCGCCTCTTGCTATTCATGGGGCCGTGGTCTACACTTGAACGAGGGGCGTTTGGTGGCACAAGTCGTTCCAATGCGATACGAAATCGAGTTGAAACCCCGGGCCAGAAAAGACCTGCGGCGTCTCGTGAGGACGGACGCGAGCCAAATTGTGGCAGCCTTGGACCAACTGAAGATCGATCTGCACGGCGACGTCAAACGGTTGACCAACTTCACGCCGGAGTATCGTCTGCGAGTCGGCGACTATCGGGCCTTGTTTGAGATTGAGCAACCCAATCGTATTGTCGTCTACCGAATTCGCCATCGAAAAGACGTTTATCGCAATTGAAGGAAAACAAGATGGTTGCCATTCATCCGAACATTCTTGAACGCGATGGTCAAAAGGCCTTCGTCGTTTTGCCTTACGAAGAATTCGTAATGCTGGAAGAAGAATTGCAGCAGTTCGAGGATTTGAAGCAACTGCGAGCAGCCAAGAACGAAGAGGCCAGCGCGCCGACCGCATCACTCGACGCCGTCAAGGAAGAATTGGGGTTGTAGTCACGCAGCAACGGCCGTTGGCTGCCCTTTTCAGATCCCCCCTGACCGGATATGATGAACGATTCGTTTCAGGGAGTCTCTTTTTTTGTGCCTGCGCCGATGCGGCGCGCTAAATGATGAAAACCAACGAACTGCGTGAAAAATATCTGACTTTTTTCGAGTCCAAAGGCTGTACGCGACGTCCGAGCGATGTGCTGGTGCCCCGTTGGGACCCGTCCGTCCTGTTCACGCCCGCCGGCATGAACCAGTTCAAGGACCACTTCCTGGGCCGGTGCAAATTGGACTTCACCCGGGCCACGACCTGTCAAAAATGCCTCCGCACGGGCGATATCGACAACGTCGGCCGCACGGCCTACCACCACACGTTCTTCGAGATGCTCGGCAATTTCAGCTTCGGCGACTACTTCAAGCGCGATGCGATCCACTGGGCCTGGGAGTTTTTGACCTCCAAGAAGTGGCTCGGTCTGGACCCGTCCAAGCTGTCGGCCACGATCTATCTGGACGACGAGGAAGCCGCCGGCATCTGGCTCAATGAAATCCGCCTGCCCACCGATCGGTTGCAGCGGCTCGGCGAGGACGAAAACTTCTGGCCGGCCAACGCCCCCAGCCAAGGCCCCGACGGCGTTTGCGGCCCTTGCAGCGAGATTTATTACCACACGCCCTTCGGCTCGGTCGAAATCTGGAATCTCGTGTTCACCCAGTTCAACCGCGTCGGCGATCCGCCCGACAATTTGCGGCCGCTGCCCAGCAAGAACATCGACACCGGCATGGGCCTGGAGCGCACGGCGTCGGTGTTGCAGGGTGTCGAGTCGAACTTCCACATCGACATCCTGCGTCCGCTGGTCGAAGCCGCCGGCGAGGTGTGCGGCGTCCGGTATGATCCGACCGACGAAAACAGCCGCCGGTTGCGTCGCATCGCCGACCACGTCCGGGCCTGCACGTTCGCGATCCACGAAAACGTCTATCCCGGCAACAAGAAACAGGGCTACGTGATCCGCCGGCTGTTGCGCCGCGCCGTGTTGGACGGCCGGCAGTTGGGCGTCCGCGACCCGTTCCTGCACAAGCTGGTCGGCAAGGTGGCCGAATTGATGCGGCAGCCCTATCCCGAACTGAGCCAAACCACCGCCGCCGTCTCCGACGTGATCGAAAAGGAAGAGGCCAACTTCCTGAGCACCTTGGACGCCGGACTCGAGCGGATCGAGCGAATCTTCGAGCAAATGAAACATCAACATCGCGGCGTGGTCTCGGGCGACGAGGCCGCCGACATGTTCCAAACCCACGGTTTTCCGCCCGAGCTGTTTGAAACGCTCGCCGCCGAACATAATTTCGCGTTCGACTGGAAGGGTTTCCGCGACGAGATGGAGCGCCACGGCATCGAGTCGGGCGGCGGCCAAAAGGTCGAACTGTTCCGCCACGATCCGCTAGAAGCCCTGAAAAAAGCCGTCCACGGCAGCACGTTCCTCGGCTACGACACGCTCGAAACGACCGACGCCGAAGTGTTGGGCATCATCGCCAACGACCAGCTTTGCGAGCAAGTCGACGAGGTGGACCACGAGGGTCCGATCGTCGTGGTGCTCGACAAAACCCCGTTCTACGGCGAGATGGGCGGCCAGTTGGGCGACACCGGCGAACTGGTCGGAAGCCATTTCCGTTTCGAGGTGACCGACACGCAAGTGGACGGCGGCTTCACGCTCCACCGCGGCCACCTGCGCGAGGGTCGGCTCACCCTGGGCGATCGGATCGACGCCCGAGTGGACGTCCAGCGCCGTCAAGGCATCCGCCGGGCCCATTCGGCCACGCACCTGCTGCACCACGCCCTGCAAAACGTGTTGGGCGGCCACGCCCTGCAACAGGGCTCCAAAGTGGACGACGACCTGTTGCGATTCGACTTCGCCAACCCCTCGGCCGTCACCGCCGAACAGCTCGACCGAATCGAGGACGAGGTGAACGCCAAGATTTTGGCGGGCGAGCCGATCGGCTGCCAGAACATCCCGTTGGCCGACGCCCGAAAGGCCGGCGCCACGATGCTCTTCGGCGAAAAATATCCCGACATGGTCCGCATGGTCACGATGGGCGATTTCAGCCGCGAGCTGTGCGGCGGCACCCACCTGACCAATACCGGACAGATTGGCGTTTTTCAGATCCTCAGCGAGGAGAGCGTCGCGGCGGGCACCCGGCGGATCACCGCCTTGACCGGATGCGGTGCGCTGCGTCACATTCGCCGCGACCGATCGATCTTGCATCATGCCGCCGCGGCGTTGCGAGTGCCCGACGACGAACTGGCCGACCGCATCCACGCGCTGCAAAAGGAAGTCCGGCAGTTGAAAAAACAGGCCACGGCCGGTCCGAAGGGCGGGCCCACGATCGACGAGTTGGTCGCCAAAGCCATCGACCTGAGCGGCGTCAAACTGGTGCTGGCCGAGATGCCCGGCGGTCCCAACGAACTGCGTCAGGTGATCGACCAATTGCGCCGCAAAATCTCGCCGGTCGCCGTACTGCTGGCCAATCGCCAGGAGGACGAAAACAAACTGACGATGATCGCCGGTCTGAGTCGCGACCTGGTCGGCCGGGGTTTGGACGCGGTCACGTGGATCCGCGACGTCGCCAAAGTGGTCGACGGCGGCGGCGGCGGGCGGCCCGACATGGCCCAAGCCGGCGGCAAGCTGCTCGACAAACTGCCCGACGCCTTCGATTTCGCTCGAGACGAGTTGAAAAAGCTGCTCGGCTAGTGCGTGTCGCACAAACGTGTAGCGTTATCGGCGGCGTAACTCTGTGGTTCCGAAAACGATCGACACGCTACAGTTTTGTGAAATGTGCCCTAGTGCGCGTCCGCGTTACCGAGGCAGGCGGAACGGAAATCACGCGGTCTCGGGCGGCTCGCCGAACGTGGGCAAAACAAAGATCTTGCCGTCGCCCATCCGGCCCGTTCGCGCAACCTCGACGATCGTTCTGGCCACTTCATCGACCCGCGGATCCTCGACCCAAAGCGTGATCTCGACCTTCGGCAGATAGGCCATCGAATATTCGCTGCCGCGATATTCATCGAGGTAGCTTTTCTGACGTCCGTAGCCCTTCACCTCGCAAACGCCGCAGGCCTCGATCGGCGAATATTTCAACGCCTCGAGCACTTTCTCGACCAGGTACGGCTTCACGACGGCGACAATTTGTTTCACGACAATCGATCCTCAACTCCGCAACAAAAGTCCGCGGCGGCCTTTTTTTGTGAAGATCAAGAAACCCTTCCATGCAGCAACATACCCAACTCGCGTCCGCCAAGCAACCGGTACGTGCCGCAATAGACCGCCGCGCCGACCACCAACGGCACGCCGACCTGAACCACTTGATCGACCAACCGGCCGCCGTTGGGAAAATAGCCCAGCGTCCCGTAGACCGCTACAGCCATCGCCGCAGTGGCCGCCGCCGAGCGAGCCACATTGGCCGCTAGCTCGCGCCACCCCAATCGAGCGTAACGCCGCGAAAAAACGGCCATCAACACCAACGTCTGCACAGCCGCGGCCATCGACGTGGAAGCCGCCAAGCCCGCCTCGGCCATCGGCCAAATCAACGTCAAATTGAGCGCCAAATTCATGCCGACCATCCATGCGGCGATCCGAACCGGCGTCACACAATCGTAGACCGCGTAAAAACCACGCACAACCACCTGCGACGCACAATACGCCCACACGCCCGACGCATACCAGGCGATCATCGTCGCGGTCCGCGCCGTGTCTTCCCGGTTGAAATAGCCGTGTTCGAGCAGCAGCCGTGCGATCGGCTCGGCCAGCAGAATCAGCCCGACGCCGGCCGGCAACGCCAGACAAAAAACCAACCGCAGCCCAAGGGTCATGTCGCCGCCCAGCCGCGTCCGATCGCCCCGGGCCGCATGCTGGCTCAACAGCGGAAAAATGGCCACGGCCACGGCCATGCCCACCAGGCCCAGCGGAAACTCACTCAACTGATCGCCGTAGAAAATGGCCGCCACCGCCCCTTGATGCATCGGATAGCGAACCGCGCCGCCGAGCCAGGGCACAAACTCCGGTCCGTCCGGCGCCCGAGCCAACCCCCACGCAATCAGGCTATCGTTGAACGTGTTGATCTGCGTCACGGCCATGCCGATCAACATCGGCACGAAATTGTGCCCAATCTGTTTCAACCCCGACTGGGCCGCCGCCCAATTGAAGTCGAACCGATAGCCTAACCGCCGAATCGTCGGCAATTGCACGGCCACCTGGCACATGCCGGCCACCAACACCCCGACGGCCAACACATAGGCCTGCGCCACCTGATTGCCCGAAAACCAAACCCACGCCACCAACGCCGCCAGCAGCCAAACGATGTTCAACATGGTCGGCGCCAGAGCCGGAACGCCAAAATGCCTCGCGGCGTACAACATCGTGCTCAATTGGGCCGCCACGCAGATCAGCATCAAATAGGGCAGCATCACCGCCGAAAGGCCGACCAGCAACGT
>JBDKTJ010000053.1:0-9053 GCA_039698075.1 Thermoguttaceae bacterium
CGGTGAGGCAGTGCCGCGTTTGGGTGCCTTGCGTCGAAGAGCGTCAGATCGAGTGCACCAAGTACGTGCGCGAGACCTGCGTCAAGAAGGTTCCGTACACGGTGTGCCGCATGGTGCCCGAGCAACGTGTCAAGACCTGCACCTATCAGGTTTGCACGATGGTCAAGGAACTCTGCGAGAAGCGGATTCCTTACACGGTGTGCAAGATGGTGCCCGAGCAACGCGTGAAGACTTGCACCTACCAAGTGTGCAAGATGGTTCCCGAACAGCGCGTCAAGACGGTGTGCTGGAAGGAATGCCACATGGTCCGCGAGCAACGCGTGAAGACTTGCACCTACCAAGTGTGCAAGATGGTTCCTGAGCAGCGCGTCAAGACGGTGTGCTGGAAGGAATGCCACATGGTCCGCGAGAACTGCGTGAAGACCTGCACGTACAAGGTTTGCACGATGGTTCCCGAACAGCGCGTGAAGACTTGCACCTACCAAGTGTGCAAGATGGTTCCTGAGCAACGCGTCAAGACCTGCACCTACCAAGTGTGCAAGATGGTTCCCGAGCAGCGCGTCAAGACGGTGTGCTGGAAGGAATGCCACATGGTCCGCGAGAACTGCGTGAAGACCTGCACGTACAAGGTTTGCACGATGGTTCCCGAACAGCGCGTGAAGACCTGCACCTACAAGGTGCGGAAGATGGTGGAAGAGCAATGCGTCAAGCAAGTGCCGTACACGGTCTGCAAGCCGGTTTGCTACCAGAAGACCGTCAACTGCACGAAGCTGGTTCCGAAGCAAGTTGCGTACACAGTGACGAAGTGCGTGCCGGTGGTGGTTTGCAAGCAGGTTCCGGTGCAGGTTTGCTGCCCGGCTCCGACGTGCTGCGAAGCCCCGAAGGCCTGCGCTCCGGCCTGCTGCAACTAAGCGACGGGACGTGATTGCGACAAAAGCCTTCCGTCGACCGGAGGAAGGCCTGGCCTAGAACGATTCGGCGGCCGAACGCTGTGCAAGCAGGTTCGGCCGCCGTTTTTGTTTTCTTGGGGGAAGCGAAGCGTGCAATGGACGCCTTGACAGTCGGGGCGACAACGAATAAATTACGAGTCTGCGATGTGGGAAACCGAGCCAGACTGAGTGGTGAGGGGGCCCGCAATTGCGGGGGATTAGCTCAGTTGGGAGAGCGATAGCATGGCATGCTATAGGTCAGGGGTTCGAGCCCCCTATCCTCCACTAAATAAAGCCTTATGTAACAATGCGTTACGTAAGGCTTTTTTCGTTTGCCTAGAGGATAGGACACGTGGCTTGCCCCACCTTGAGTGGGACAATGTTGTTGTCGCGCTCACGTTGGCTCTTGCGTCAATCCGTGAGGGAATCTCAGGTTACGGCCACAAAGGGATAACGACATGATATTGCCCGATGTCAAGCACTTGTACATCTACAAACCGGCGAACCAGTTTACGGAGAGGATATTCCAGAACATGTGCCTTTGGTCGGCGAAGCCGAAACGATTCAACGACCCATTCGACTGCGACTTGGAGGTCACTAAAGGCATCACAGAGGAGGACATGATGGACACCGTCCACGCACTATACGGGCAGTGTGAAAAATGGCCGCCAGGGATCACCAAGTTCGTCGATTCGATCGTTGACAAGGGCGGGAAGTTCACCCAGGCCGAGCGCGCCCGACTCGACCAAGAGATTCAGACGGTCATTGACGACAACAATAATTCGGGCGTCGTGTGTCTGTCGGAGGTCAACGATTCAATCCTCATGTGGTCGCATTACGCGCAGCACCACACTGGCGTCTGCATCGAGTTTGAGCGCACGCCTAATAGTTGGCTGGGCGATCCAGAGATTTGCATGCCGGTCCAGTACAGCTCGAAGTACCCGGTGATAGACTTCGGCAAGATGCTCCTAAACCGTGACGGCCAGACCCTCAACCTTATGATGCGGTACAAAGCGGACTGCTGGGCCTACGAGAAGGAATGGCGAGTGATTACCGACCACGGCGACAAGCCGTGCGCCCTGGTAGGAAACATCTCCAAGGTGATCTTTGGTCTACGGACGACGGATGCGACCCGAGCCGCTATTCAAGCCTTGTGCAATACGAAAGGCATTCGCACCGTGCAAGCGGCAAGAGCGCCGAGAGAGTTTAGGATTGTCATACCCGACTAACCAAACGCCAGTTGACGCTAAAAGGACGCTAAAAGGGGTCGGGAGTCTTTTCTGTTGACAGGATTTTAGGAATTTGGTATTCTCCTGCACATGCCACGACGATTGCGAGTTTCGACTGGAGGATATGCCTACCACGTGCTGAATCAAGCCGTGGGGCGGATGCGCCTTTTTGGCAGGCAGCGGGATTTTGAGGCGTTTGAGGAGATCATCGGGCAGGCGAAGTCGCGCGTGCCGATGCGGGTGTTGGCGTGGTGCGTCATGCCCGCCCACTGGCATTTCGTGCTCTGGCCGCGGGGCAACGGCGATCTGTCGGAGTTCATGCGGTGGCTGACGGTTACGCACACGCAACGTTGGCGCGCGGCCCATCGCACGGTGGGCACAGGCCCGTTGTATCAGGGGCGATTCAAGTCGTTCCCGATCCAGAAAGACGATCATCTGCTGGCGGTGCTGCGTTACGTGGAGCGAAATCCGTTGCGGGCCAATCTGGTCGACGAGGCCGAAGCGTGGCGGTGGTCGAGTCTTTGGCATCGCATGGACGGCAACAAGGCGGGGCTTGTGGACGACGGCCCGCTGGCGTTGCCGCGACGTTGGCGGCAGCATGTTGAGAAGCCGCAGACGGAAGCGGAGTTGGAAGCGTTGCAGCGGTCTGTCGTGCGAGGTTCGCCGTTTGGCGATCCATCGTGGCAGCAGCGAACGGCGAAGCGATTGGGTCTGCAATCGACGTTGCGTGCTCGCGGTCGTCCGCGTAAAACGCCCCCGACGGCAAAATAAGACTCCCGACCCCTGTTTACGCTCGATCCCTTTTTACGCTATGGTCCAAACCCTTCTTAAGCGGGGCGCTGATCTGCTCAGCGTCGGCGTCATCGTGCTCTTGGCGGCCTACGGTGTCTTTTGCCTGCCCTATCGGTTTCCGCCCTCGGAGGTGACCCAATCGCTGGCCTATCTGGTGGGCTTCAACAATCGCGTGGGCGTGATGGCGGCGATTTTGGCGGTCGGGTTGTTGACGCTGCGCGCGATCTTTTGGTCCAGCGATTCGCCGGAGCGCGTCGACGGACTGTTCAATGTCGGCCACGAAAAGTCTCAACGGCGTTTTCCGTCGATGCCCGTGTCGATCTTGTTTTTCTTCATCGCGGTGTATCTCGTGGTGCAGATCGCGGTGTACCTTTGCGTGCCGAGTCTGACGATGTGGGGCGAAACGATCAGTTGCCTTCCGCGTTTGGAACTGGGCTGGAGATACCACCTTCCGCTTTACCGTGAAATCGATTGGGCCTACGGTCCGACGCTCTTTTATCTGCCGGTGGTCGCGATTGAAATTGGGTGGGGCTTCGGCGTCAATCCCGAGGTTTCCTACCTTGTAAGTCTCGGCCTTGCGACGATCGTCGGTCTGTGGCTGCTGTTCTATGTGGTGGACAGTTTTCGGGTGAAGGCGTGGGCGCGCGTGTTGATTTTCAGCGTGGCGGCGATTTGCTGCTGCAATGACAGTTTGGGCGTCAACTACACGTTGTTGCGGTTCATGCTGCCGTACGCCGCGATTCTCTTCGTGCATCGTCGTTTGGAGAAGACAGACGACGTCGGCGATGGTCGCGACGCGCTAAGGCCCCGCCCCAAAACCACGAATCCAGACTCCCGCGGCCGGAAAATAGGGAAGCGTCGAACGGTTTTGGAATCGGCCCTCAAGGCGTGCGGCTGGTGTTTCGTGTGTGCGTTGGCGGTGTTGTCCGTTTCCGTGGAGATCGGATTGGCGTATGTGGCGGCCCAGCTCGCCTACGCGATGTACCGCGGTTGGTTCGGCCATCGCTATTGGTATTGGACGATTCTGGCGACGGCGGCCGCTCCGGTCGCGATTTTTCTGGCGTTTCCGGGCTGCTTTCAGTCCATGGCGGCGTTTTCCAAGGGAGGAAACGCGTTCCCGATTCTTCCCGGTCCGCATATTGTCTTCTATTTGGCGTGTCTGTTTTGGGTCGTGCCGATCGTGCTGAAGGCTTGTGCGACTCGGCAACCTCATGCCGGCACGCCCTTGCTGTTGGCCTGGGCGGTCATGGCGGTGATGCTGGTTGCGCCGGTGTTGGGGCGGTGCGATTTCGGCCATGTGATGTTCAACGGGCTTGGGCTCTTTTTGTTGGTTTTTGTCGTCTTGTGCAAGAATCATCCTCGTTGGGTTTCGATCTATGCCGCGTCGGTGGTCCTGTTGTTCAGCGTCCTCGCCAGCGTGTTGTCGATGATCTATGCCTCTCATGACGGGGGCCAACTTGCTTCGGTCTTGGCGACGTTCGGCGGATCGCCCAAGGTTCTCGACATCCAACCGAGTCTGTTGGTGTCCGGGCTGGAATTGGAGAAATATGAAAAAATCGCAGTCCCGTTCAGCATCGATTTTGGTACGCGGAAATGGCTGATCGAAACCGGCCGATTCTTGCCGCAGCACCATCCGGACCACGTGAACGTCTTGTCGCCGGCCGATCTTGAGAGGAGACTGCAAGGGCTTTCGAAGGCCGACGCGGTGCTGGTCCCGGAACAAACTCTCGCGTTCAGGGGAATGAGCGAAAGCCAGTTTCAGGATGTCAAAAAAAAGCAGATCGCCATGGACGAAAAGTGGAACGCTGTGACGGCGGGCATTTTGCTTTGCTGTCCGACCTCGTTCAAAACGCAGCAGACGCCGTTTCTTCCCAGACTCGAAGAGGCGCGTTACATCGCGGCCCATTTCACGCCCTGCCGGAAATACCGCGGTTGGGTGTTGTTTGTGAAGTGAAGCGGGGGCGGGAAAAGGGCCTCGGACGTTCGGCGGCCGTTCAACCCAAGTGTCCTTTCGCGGAAATATCGTCCTTTCGGACCAACTTGCGCTGGTCGGCTTGCCTCCGCCCTATAATTTTCGCGGTATGCGGAGACTCCGTCCTTCCCCCCAAAAAACCGCGGAGGCGCGATCATGTCGGTCGATCTGAGCACGAACTATCTCGGTTGGCGATTGAAAAACCCGCTGGTCATCGGCTCGTGTCCTTTGACGGGCGAGGCGGACTCGTTGCGGCGGCTGGAAGAGGCCGGCGCGGCCGCCGTCGTGTTGCCGTCCTTGTTCGAGGAGCAAATCGAACATGAGGCCGAGGAGATCAGCAAGGCGTATGAGTTCGGGGCTGAAAGTTTTCCTGAGGCGCTGACCTATTTTCCCGAACAAAGCGACTATCACGTCGATCCGGAAGACTATTTGGCGATCGTGGCCGATGCAAAACGGACGGTGCGGATTCCGGTCATCGCCAGTTTGAACGGCACCAATCGCGGCGGGTGGGTTCGCTATGCGAAGATGATTCAGGACGTCGGGGCCGACGGGTTGGAGTTGAACATCTATTTCGTCGCCGCCGAGTTGGACCACACCGGCCGCGACGTGGAGTCACGCTATCTGGACCTAGTGGCCTCGGTGAAGCAGTCGATCTCGATCCCGCTGGCCGTGAAAATCACGCCGTATTTCACGGCGCTGGGCAACATGGCCGCCCGACTGGTCGAGGCCGGGGCCGACGCCCTGGTGTTGTTCAATCGCGTCTATCAGCCGGACATCGATCTGGCGACGCTTCGACCGACGCCGCAGTTGGATCTGAGTTCGCCGGCCGAACAAATGCTGCCGTTGCGGTGGATCGCGATTTTGCGGGGCCGGGTGCAGGCGTCGCTGGCGGCCACGGGCGGCATTCACGACGCGACCGGATTGCTGAAGGCCTTGCTGGTCGGCGCCGACGTCGGTATGATCGCTTCGGCGCTGTATCAGAAAGGCATCAACCAGACGGGAGTCGTTTTGGCCGGCCTGCAAGAGTGGATGGCCGAAAACGGTTACGATTCGGTCGAACAGCTCAAGGGCAGCGTCAGCCTGGAAAACTGCGACGACACCGACGCCTTTCAACGCGGCAACTACATGAAATCGCTGACGTCCTACAGCGGCAAGGCGATTTAGAATCCATCCGTATCGAGGGGCGGTCGGCGGTGCTGGGGATCGATGGTCGAGACGTGGAGCAACGCTCATGAAGGCGATGGTGTTGCGTCGGATCGCGCCGATCGAGTCGTCGCCGCTGCAAGCGATCGAGATGCCGACGCCTGAGCCGGGGCCTGGCGAATTGCGAATCCGCGTTCGTTGCTGCGCCGTGTGCCGGACCGATCTGCACGTGATCGAGGGCGATCTGCCGCAACAGAAATTGCCGATCATTCCCGGACATCAGATTGTCGGCGTGGTCGACAAACTGGGGCCGCCGCTCGTCGGCGCGCAAACCAGCGAGGCGTTCGAGCCGGGCGATCGGGTCGGCGTGGCTTGGCTGCGTCACACCTGTGGGCAGTGCGGATTTTGCTCGCACGGCCAAGAAAACCTCTGCGAGTCGGCCCGATTCACCGGCTACCACGCCGACGGCGGATACGCGGAGTATGCCGTCGCTCCGGCGGATTTTGTTTATCCGTTGCCACCGGCGTTTTCCGACGTCGAGGCGGCGCCGCTCTTGTGTGCCGGCGTGATCGGATATCGAGCCTTGCGGCGATGCAATCTTCGGCCCGGTGCAAAGCTGGCCCTGTATGGGTTCGGATCGTCGGCCCACGTGGTCATCCAGATCGCGTTGCATCGGGGCTGCGAGGTTTACGTGGTCACGCGCGGCGAAGGCCATCGGCGGTTGGCCCTGCAAATGGGGGCGGTTTGGGCCGGCGAGAACGCCGAGGCCATGCCGGTGCTCGCCGACAGCGCCATCCTCTTTGCGCCGGCCGGCGAATTGGTGCCTCGGGCGCTGGAAAAATTGAACAAAGGCGGCACGCTCTCGCTGGCCGGAATCTACATGACGCCGATTCCCGAGATGGACTACCAGCGATGCGTCTTTTACGAACGCGACATCCACTCGGTCACGTGCAACACGCGCGAAGACGGGCGGCAACTGCTGGCCGAAGCCGCGGCGATTCCGATCCGACCGCACACGACCGTCTATCCGTTGGCCGAGGCTAATCGGGCTCTGCAAGACCTGAAGGCCGATCGGATCAACGGCACGGGCGTTTTGACGCCGTGATCGTGTCGTTGGGCGTCTAATTCTCGTCTTGACGCGGCCTTCGATTCGTGCGACACTCCTGCGCTGCGGACCGCTTGTCCGGATGGATTCTTGCGAAAAGGGATTTTTACGGCATCCGCTGTCTAATCGAACTGCCGGATGTTGCCGTATCCTGCCGGGTTTCGACGCCAATCGGTCACGGCGCGGACCGGTTTTGGGATACCAGAATAAGGAGGTTGGACCCATGCGAAGGATTTCTTGGCTGGCAATGTCGGTTGTTTTGGCGTTGGCCGTCTCGGGTTGCGGCAAGTCGTCGGGCACGGCGGACCGTTCGTCGGCCGCGGGCGACAATGCGACGGCCGCCGCGCAGTCCGATGGTCCGACCGCGGCGATCCGCGAGTTTCTCGATGCCCTGCGAGCGGGCAATGACGAGAAGGCCATGGCCATGCTGAGCACCAAGGCTCGGGAAAAAACCGCGTCGTTGAACCGGACGATCAAGCCGCCGGCCAGCGATACCGCCAAATTCACGATCGGAAAGGTCGACTACGTCAACGACGACGGGGCTCGGGTCGCTTGCACCTGGACCGATTTGGGCGAAAACGGGAAGCCGGTCAGCGACGAGATCGTCTGGGGGCTTCGACGCGAGGCCGCCGGTTGGCGCGTCGTCGGCGTTGCGGCCCAAGTGTTTCCGGGCGAGGCTCCTCTGGTGTTGAACTTCGAGGACCCGGAAGACATGGACCGCAAGCAAGAGTGGGTCCGCGACGAGAAGCGTCGCCGCACGGAAGCGGATCATTTGCAGGCCGACAAGGTCGAGAAGCACGAAAACCCGATTCGCCGCTAACGATCGAGAGTGACGGCGGTCCGTTTTGGACGGTTTTGGGCCGCTGTTTGGAAAGAAAATCCAAGCCACCGCCCATTGGGGTGGATTTGGGCGATCTTTTCAGTTTTTTCTGACTACCGCCGTTTCTCGGGGGATTCTTCCCGATTTTTGCCATCGTTCTTTCCCTGTGCGGAAAGATCTTCTTGAAACGTTGCAACCTGTTGTGGCAAAGCATGTTGCGATTCTTGGCGGGCGGTGGCTTCGGGATGACTTTCGAAAAGTTTTCGAATAGTCGTCCGTTGGGGCGAAAACATGGCCTAGATTTTTCTGTGCAATTCGTGCATTGCACCCAAAATGCCGAGGACGCCCAGGAGTAATATTTTCACGGGCCCTGGTTGACAACCCGGGCGACTATGTTAGCCTAACGTCCTAAGTTGTGCAGACATTGTCATCGGGTGCAGCCGTTAAAGCTTGAACCGTAGAGTGTTCCGGCTGGCGGGTGACGAGGTGTGGACGGCTCAAATTAAAGTGTTAGCACTTTCCGGTCATAGTGCCGTCGGGGTCGGAAAGTAGGAAGCGAAGGACGGCGAGAGTTTTTTAACGCTACGGTACCCTTTTTTGGAGGTTACTCGAATGAGTCGCATGTATTTGTATGGCATCGCGATGAGCGTCGCGGTGTTGGGTATTGCCCTTTTGGGCAACGAGAGCCGTGCGGCGGCTGGCGATTGCTGCGCCCCGGCGAAGGCTTGTGCTCCGGCGAAGGCTTGCGCTCCGGCTTCTTGTGAGCCGGTGAGCTGCCATCCGAAGCGCTGCCGTCTGTTCACCTGCCGTCCGAAGAGCTGCGAGCCGAAGGCTTGCGCTCCGGCCGCTTGCAAACAGATGAAGGCGTGCGCTCCGGCCACTTGTGAGCCGAAGACCTGTGGTCCGAAGTTCTGCCGCAAGATCCGCACTTGCCGTCCGAAGAGCTGTGAGCCGAAGGCTTGCGCTCCGGCCGCTTGCAAGCCGGTGAAGGCGTGCGCTCCGGCCGCTTGTGCTCCGAAGGCCTGTGCTCCGGCCGCTTGCGCCCCGAAGGCGTGTGCCCCGG
>JBDKTJ010000054.1:0-35998 GCA_039698075.1 Thermoguttaceae bacterium
TCCGACGCACGGCATCGCCGGAAGGAAAAGAACCTGCGATTACGGCAGCCTACACTGCCATTAACCAACGGGGGAACCGTTGCTTAACCTAGCAGCCATTCTGTGCCATATCCGTTGAAACAAAACAGAAGGCTGACCGGTGCGCTGGACAAGGACATAGTTCTGCCGTCGTTTCGCCCCAACGCTTCCCTCGTGTCCGATGGATGGAAGCTCAGCAAGAAGCCCACAGGCGTGGCCTACGGGCCTTCGGAATGTCGTACCCGCTGCTGCTGGGCATCGCCGACAACCGCGAACAAATCAAGCAACTGGTCGCTTTCCTGAACGCCTACAACGTCGAAGAAATCTTCGCCGAAGCCATCAATCAACGAGGCCCCGGCCCAAAATGCACGGAAGAGGCACTGCGGGAATCAGGATCCCCCGCCGAAGCCGCCGCCCTGGTCAAAATTCGCCGAGCCGACCGATGGTCCGACCGGCGAAACTCTCGCCTCACGACGATGCATACATCAAGTCAGACGATGTGGGCGCGGCCTGACTACGGACGGGCCTTGGTCTTAAAAACACCCGCATTGCCATACTACCCCAACGCAATCCCCGCCACGCCACTGATTTGCCACTGATTTCAGACTTCCCAAAAGAACAAGGACTCGCAGCAATCGCCACAAGTCCTTATGCTATAAGCAAGTGCGAGAGACAGGAGTTGAACCTGCACGGGTTTCCCCACTGGATCCTAAGTCCAGCGCGTCTGCCAATTCCGCCACTCTCGCATAGTGTTACGCTCCAATAGTTTGCGGCAAATTCTCTTCGCCGTCAAGGGCCGAATTTCCTTCTGCGCGCAAGATGCGCGCAAAGAAGGGTGCAGTTGGATCGGTTGGATTGCCCGATCCATCGGCCTGTAAACGCCTCAAAACACACCGTTTAGCAATCGCCATTCCATCCAACTTCTCGTAATGCTTCCTGATTACCTCTGGAGTTGCCCCCACCATTAGAGAAGTCTCCTTTTCGGACGCCCCCGCCATTTGCAGGCCGGTTATGGCAGTCCGCCGGAAGTCATGCAGTGTGAACGACTCGCCCTCCCGGTCTTCATTGAACCGCTGCAACTCATCTTGCAGCCAGCCCACAAGTCGCTTGGGTGAGAAGTCCCGTACCATGCTCGCATGGTGCGGTTGCCGCTTCCATAGCATGAGCAATCGGCGTAATTCATCCGAGAATCGACCGAAAGCAAAACCTCCAGCCTCGCAGCTTTGCACGTCGGCATACAAGTCAGGTGGAAGCCACCCATACTTGTGCCGCCGGGTCTTGCAACTCTTCGCAGCCACCCGCACGTAACCATCGGGAAGCAAGTCTTCCTCTCTGATACTGGCGACTTCCGTTGCCCGCCAGCCCAGCAAGGTAGCCACTTTCAGATAGACAACCGGCAATCGCCAATTGTTCCACCGTGCATTAAGCCAATCGAACAGGGCTTTCGATTCGACAGCCGAGACAATCCGTATATCGGGATCATCACATTTCGGTGGCTTGACATTGGCAAACGGATTGGATGTCAACAAACCACACTCCCGCCCCAGCCACTTTCCGAACACCGCTTTCAATGTCGCCAAGTCGCCTTTTACTGTCCAAGGCGATAGCTTGGCTTCCATTCGACGGCGTTTGTACTCGTTGGCGATTTCGGGCATCACGTCGGCTGGCGTTGCCACGTCAGGGAACATTTGCCGAAAACCATCAAACATAATCAGATAGTCCGAAACGGATTTCGGCCGTGAATTATCGGCTTCCATTGCCCGCTTCAACGCTTCCTTGCATTCATCCCATGACGCCTTAACGGGTTCCGGCTCCGGTTCCTCCGGTGCCATTTGCGGGATGTTCAACTCGGCCCACTTCTGCTTTTGCAGGGCCTCTGCTTGCGTCCGGTCGGCTGTGTCGGTGCTTTCGCACTTCCAGCCGTCCGGCCCTTCCCAACGCAAGGCCCAGTAATGCTCCCGCTTGCCATTGCGTTTTCGTTGGCGCTTGTAGCGCTTGACCAAATACACTTTCATGGTTTTTCCCTCTAGGGTTTAACACCACGCCGAAGACCTCTTCGGCACCCCTCCATTATAACTAAGCTCGCGCCGTCAAGCCACGTGTCGATGGCCGTTTTTCGGAACAACTGAAGCCGTCCCCGGCGAATGACGGGTAAACCTTGGCGTCTTATGAGGTTGCGTACACGGTCGCGCGAATTGCGGTTGTCGGCATCAAGTCGCAGATAGGAAATTAGTTCCCCTTCGACCATGAGAGGCGGATATTGCAGGCATTCGTCAACGATTGTCAGTGGGTCACTCATTGGGATACCATTTCTTGATTGCTCGAATGAAACAACGGGGGCCGTCCCGCGTAGAACGAAAACCACGGGACGGCCCCACCCACCAACGCTATTGGACCGGGACATTGCGGTCTTGCAACAGCGGGTGTATGTCGTTTTTTGCGTCTTCTTTGGCGGGCTGCATTGCGTCTTGGGCGCGCTGGTCGATTTCCTGCATCCCTTTTTGCATGGTCTTGGACCGCTCTTGCTCGGCCCTTATGTCCCAATCCTTTCGCCACGGCCAATATGCTTCCCAATAGGCGTCGGGGGCGGTCTTCGCCAACTCATGGCGTTGTTCGGCGAGTTCCACGTCTTGCTGTGTAGCGAATTGGTAGAACCGCAAATCTTGAAAGATCGTCGCCGAGTGCGCCAAGGCGTCTTGGATTCGAGGATTGGCGGCAATCGCCGCAGCTTGCGCCGCCTCTTTCTCTGCCGCTTCCCTTTCCTCCTCATGCTGTTTCACAATCCGCTTCAAATGCGCAATCTGGCGTTTGATTCTCGCCCGCTCTTGTGGATCGTGGCCGGGATGTTCCTCCAAGTATTCAAGCCGTTGTTGCGCCCAGTCTTTCTTGGGCGGGGTTTCTCTTGGTCGGTTGGCGTCGGCAATTTGCTGTCTTAAGGAACGGGTTTCGGTGTGCTTGATCCCATTCAGCAATTCACGAAGCGACAGGGACCGGCCGGCCAAGCGTTCACGCCGTTCGATCTCGGCTCGGGTGTGTTGCTGTACTTCGGCGGTGGCTTTCTTTCTGGATTGAGCGTCTCTCCCGAAAGGGAAAGCCTTTCCCGTCAAAATGCACTGGAACGTCCAATTGTCTTTCATCCCATACGGAATGGAGTCTAACATGTTCTTGTCCTTGTTTGGTTATGAAACAGGTGTTCGTTGCATTGGTCACAATGCCTTGCGCTGCCGCTTGGCATCGAACATTTCCGGCCTGTTGCGTTGAAGGCAATCGAGTACCGCGTGTGGCGAATCGCCGTTGCGGATGGCAAGAACGGCGCTGGCCATGACTTTTTGTATGTCGATTGCGCCCGCGCGCGCCGCCATGTCTCGAAACTCACGTACTGGATTCATTGCATTCTCCGAAAGGGTGTTTGATAGAACGGCCGCGCGGCGGAAGGAAAGACACCGCGCGACCGGCCCACGGACCGCGTTTCGTAAATCACGCGGGCGGGGACTTGACGCTATGCAACCACTCGCCGAACTGATAAATGAGCTTTTCGGCGTGGATGATCCGCTCGATAACCTCTCGACTACAGCCGGCCTCACCCAGCAAGAAACGCACCACGGCAATGGGTTGCGGCCGTCCGTTGACAAGCCAACTACGACGGCCCCAGCCCTTCGGCTTGTATTCCAGATAGACGGGATCGTGACTCGTGATTGCCTCACACAACATACAGTGGGCGTCAAGGTCTGCGTCTTGCAGTATGTCGATGGCTTCTCGATAGGACCGCTGGAGGTACCATGTGTCGTTGACTCGCAAGGAGAATCGGCCGGCCTTCTCGCGGATAACAAGGTTTTGCGTCATTGTTTCGGCCCCTTCAATCGTGGATTTTCATTTTTCGTCGCCGCCACAACGGCAACCACCTCATCCGCCGCTTGGTCGAGCACCGATTCCCAACCGGGGAATTTGTTCTCCACGGCGCGAGTGAGAATCTGTACCACTTCAGTTACGATCCGAAGCACGGTGCCGCGTTCCAAGTATTGGTCTCTCATCCGTTTGACCGCAACCTGAGATTGCGATAGTTTTGCAATTGTGTTGAGAATTGCATTCGAGAGTGCGACATTGCCTTCTTCCAAGGCTTGGTGTGCCAAGTATCGCGCTGCGCCCAACTCGGCCCGCAGGTCTTCGGGGTCGCTTACGTCGGTGAATTCCTGAATGCGTTGGTTGCGTTCGGATTCCGACAGTCGATACATCGTTGCATGGTTGCTCACAAAATGGTTTCCTTTACGTGTGACCACTATGATTGCCGGCCGCATGGGAAATAGTTTTGATAAAGGGGCGACGTGGCTGGAGACGGGCACACGTCGCCCCGGTCCCCAGCACGATTTCGTAACATGCCGGGGAGTTGTTGGCGACAACGGCGCGTCGTGACATCGCACCATGTCGCCAGCCGCAAACGTAGGGGTGATGCTTGCGGTGTTAGAAGGCGTTCAATTGTCGTTACTTGGTTCCATCTTCTTGATGGTGATTAGCTTTCGGCCATTCGACTTTCGGAAGCCAACAAGCACGCCCTTCGATTCCAAGGCTGTTTGCAATGTCCGCAATTCGCCAACGAAGTGTTTGACCTCTTCATCCGTGTTGCGCGGCACTTTCAATTCTTCGGCCAACTCCTTGCCCGTGCCCTTCCATTCCTTGACGGGAAACGCAATAAGTTTTTGCGCCACGTCGGCGGTCAACAACTCATCCACGGCCGCCTCTCTTGTTTCTGCATAGGCCCGCAAAATGATACCCTTGTCCGATTCCGTCTCGATTAGGCCGGTGGCTGGTTCAGCCGCTTGAACCCACAACGCGAAATCCGCCAATCTCGGCAAGTTATCGACCTTGGTTGTCGGCAGATTCTTGATGGCCGCCGAAATGGCCGTGTAGAGTGCGCCAAGAATCCGTGGTCGGGCGTTCTCGAATTCTCGCCAGAGGTCCGATTCGGGCTTGTGATTGCTGACCCGTGGCAAGTCGAATTTCAGAGTGCGGGAATTCAGGTCGGGGGCCTTCACCACATCACGAACCGACGTAAACAGTTGCGGGCGTTTGGCGCAGAAGACCGACGTGTCCCGATCCTTGTATTTTGTTCGGCGTTCCATTGCCGCGCCGGTCGAAAGACGGCAACTGCTATCGGAAAACCATGACTTGATTTCGGAGAGGTTGTCTACAAAGTAGACCCACCGCTGCAATACCGACAAAATCAGGTCTTCGGCGTTATCCGGCGGTGAGCATCCCTTGACGATACTTGGGTCAATCAGCATGAGAATGACAACGGCAGTGCAAGTCTTCGCGCGACCGTCGCCGCCGATCAAAACGACAACCGGATAGGGACCGGTCGGGTGAAGCATCCCCAGAATAGCGCCGATGAGCAATGGGAAGTCTTCGTCTTCCACGTTGACGAACGGCCGCAAGTCAAGAAGACTTCCTCCAGGTTCGGGGATCGGCAACGGCTGCATCTTCTCCGTTCGGAGAAACCGGACCGGCGATTCTTTAACGATCCGCCAACCGTCGGCGTCGATTACCACGATGTTTCCAGCGCGGTCGGCCAAGTCGATGTAGAGCGCGCCATCGACATAGGCGATTCGCACATAGACAGGGATTTCTTCGCCCTCTTCGATTGCGGACGCAATCAATTGATCCACGGCGTTGCGTATCCACTCACCCTTGCAAACGCGCTTGTGGAGATTGCGGTGACGGACCCGCAGAATTCGGGCGTAGGTTTCCCCGCCGACCAAGAGGTTTTCTGTTTTCTCCTTGTGCGAGACTCGGACATAGGCAATGCCCTGCCAATGGTAAAAACTGTCTGTTTTCAAGGCGTCATTGACGATGGCGTCGGGATGATCGAGCGATGGTTTTGGCGCAGTCTTTCCGACCACATACATGGCATGGTCGGTCTTGCTCATAGTCCAGCCGGGGCCGTCTTCTTTGGCATTGCCATACAACACACACCGCCAATGGCCGCGAGGCATCGGAAACATGATGCAGTTTCGGCCGGCCGCACCGTCCTTGCCCGTAGCGTCATGGTGGAAATCGCCGGGTAAGTTGAAATGCTTGCACATTTCCTCAACATGCTTGGTGTGAGTGTTGAACCCGTTGGCCCGTTCATTCCATTCGCCGTATCCTTTGCCCTCCAACCACGCCTTATGCTGTTTGTGTTTTGGGCCTAACTCCTCGTTCGCAAATTCGCCGTCAGGCTGAAGATTACGTTCCGGCGCGGTCAGGGTGAGTTGCGACGTTGGGGCGCTAATCTGTTGGAAGCCTTGCATTACTTGGCCTTCTTCACACTGTAGATGTATTGAATCTGTCCATAGCTGCAAACGAAGGGCGAAATGTCAAACCCCAAGTCTTTGCTGACGTGATCCTTGATTGCTTGGCTGTTGTGGGCATGTTCGGGGCGAGTTGCCGCCGGAAGGGGCGTTGCCAATCGGACTAGCCAATGACGGCCCTTGCCGCCCTTGGACGCGCAATTCAGGATGTAAGGCAACCGCGCGGCCCACTGGTCAACCATTGCGATTCCATCCGCGTCAAGGGCTTTGTCCCCGTGGCCATAATCGAAATCGAAGAAACACGCCTCTGTCACGCCATCTTTCCAATTCCACCATGACGTGCCCGCCTCTCGTATCAGCATGGGCGGATACAGCAATTCGCGGTCGTTGTCTTCAGGGCTTGTTGTGCCGTTTTTCGGAATTCGCAACCGATAAGGACGGTGTATCCAGCCTTCCAGCAAGGCTTCTTCATCGGTTGGCATGAATTGCCATTCCAATTTCTCATGGACAAAGGGAGCGTATGGGGAGTTTTGCTCGCGCAGGCGTGCAATGATCCATTGGGTTATGGTCATGGCGGTCTCACTTGCTTTGCCTCACGTCTCGGAACAGGGGCGACCGCTGAAAGGCGGGCAAGAATGCGGCCGTGGCAGGGACCGATAGTGCCCCCGATTATGAGACTTCCCAATTACAAATACATTTTTGTTTTCATCCAGAGAAAGTCTTGAAAACGCGGGCACTGACGGTCCCTGAATGTCAGCCGGGCAAGAGGTGCTTCGGCTCTTCTGCTTTCCTTCCTACCCATAAGGATGTACCAAAACCCAAGAAACTCTCACGTTATCCCGAACATTTCCAAAAATCGCCGATTTCGACCCGTTATGACCGTTCTGGCAACTGGCTGATGAAGATTTCTTGCCCATTTTTGACGCGGCAGCATAACCGCCCGTAACGCAAGGTGTGAATCACTCGCGCGCGGTTAGATGTTCAATCGCGCTACGCTAGATCGTAACCGCGCCGCCGCCACACCGCCGACCCTCTCCCACGGCTCGGCTGACCGTCGGCCGCCGTCGCCCTAGATAACGTGCCGCGTCAGCAATGCTGTTGAACCGTTGCGTCCGGTCGCCCTTCAACACGGTGCATGGCCGCCCGTGGCCGTTCCCGCCACGGTGCCTTTCCTCCACGCATAGAAAATCGGGCAACTTGCCTTTCGGACAACCGGCCATGCGTGCAATCTCGGCAATGCGAAAACGGCAAACGGCGTGGGCGGTGGCTTCCGTCAATGCCGCACCCTTGCCAAGCAATACACGCTCGCATGGTTCCACGCCCTCACTGGCAAGCTGTCGAAACCATGCCGCCAACCGCCCCGGCAATTCCGCCCTATGGTTCCACACGGGCAACCAATTGCGGGTTCCAATTCTCGATACGCCGACGCACCGGGGTAAGCGGGGATCGTCGGGGGCAAACAATTGGTAAACGTAGAATCGCGCGGGTTTTGCCATGCTGGTCTTGTCCACTTCCCACAAACTGTGACAAATAGGGTGGAAGGCCGGAATTCGCCGTAAGTCCAATGATTACGTGCCCGATTTCGCTTGTTTTCGACTGCAATCTAGGGTATACTTATAGTGTCACAGCCAAGAGAGGCAAACATGATTGCAGCATACATCCGGGTATCGACGGTCGGACAGAATGAACGGGGCCAACGTGCCGAGATTAGGCGATGGTTGGAAGGCAACGGCCATGCCGACGTAAAATACTACGTCGATAAGGAATCGGGCGACACGTTGGACCGCCCAGCCTTCCGCCGGCTGCAAGCCGACGTGTTCAACGGCACAATCAAGACCGTGGTGGTATGGAAGCTAGACCGCCTTTCCCGATCCATCATCGACGGCTTGAACGTGCTGGCCGATTGGTGCAACCGTGGTGTGCGGGTTGTCTCCGTCACTCAACAGCTTGATTTCAACGGCACGGTGGGCAAGATGCTTGCCGCCATTTTCTTCGCGTTGGGCGAAATGGAACAGCAAACCCGCCGGGAACGTCAAGCCGTCGGCATTGCTGTTGCCAAGCAAGAGGGCAAGTACAAGGGCCGGCAACCCGGCACCACCAAGGCCGTCCCCACCCGTGCCCGTCAACTCCGCAAGAAAGGCTTGACCGATGATGAGATTGCCGCCGCTTTGCACGTCACCCGCCGCACGGTGCAACGCTACCTGAATGGATAGCGTCGTTTCCGTTGCATTCCGTGCATCGACGTATCAAACATCGTTGCCGCAATCGACGCAACCCAAGCAAAGACAGCCCCGCCACAATCGACGCCGACCGACCGGGTGGGGTCAATTCTCAGTCCCGCCAGAAAGCCGTCGGTCCCGCGCCCGCCCCGCCCTATCGACGCGATTCGGAATTTCGGTTCAACAACTGACGCGGCAATTCCCGATTCCTGGTCAAGCATTGGCTACTGGTGCCCCAGTCAGAATTTGCATGTAGGTCCGATAGGTGCTTCGATTATCCCACGCCGTCTTGATGTGTTCTGTCAACTTTGGCAAGTCTTTCTCAATGGTCGAAGTCCACAGCTTCGGGCTGTAGGGAAACACACGCATCATGTTGTCAACGTCAAAAATCCGCCCTGTCCCTTCGGCACGAATCAAGGCCACCGGCAACTCCTTGGCAATGCGAATTCCCAACTCAAACAAGACGTTTGGGTTGTGGTCGGTCAAGTCAGCAATCACAAGTTCTGCTTGAAGTAGCTGATTGATAATGGTGGACTGAATTATGTCGCTGCCCTGTCCCTCGGCGGTTTTCACTGCAAAGCCGGCACTATTCCCTGCTGGTGTGATTAACTTGTTCAGCAGTTCCGAAAAGAATCCCTCCGACCGTTCCTTATTACGTTCTGTGAAGGGAAGAATCACAAAGGCTGTTCGATCAAATTTTCCTGCCGCTTGGCCAACAACGCGGACTTCGCCGGCCTGCTGTTCGGTCTTCCCGCTCTCAATACTCGCTCCATCCAACCCGGACTCAATTCCAAGGAACGTGCAATTGGCCTTAAACAGCGCAATGAACTCTTCATGGAGTTCAACGTCTAAGCCAAAGTTTTTTTGGAGGGTATTGCTGACGTATTGTTGCTCCGCCGGGAGGTTGCTCCCACCATAGTATTCGTAGACTCTCTTGAAAATGTCAATGTTGAAAAAGGCTTTGATCTTGCTTTTCTGCTCTTGCTCTGGACTTTCTGCGTATGCAATCTCTCTGCCAAGCGGCGCGAGTTCAATTGTCTCAGTAGAATTGGTGCCAGCCGTCAACCCGAAGTCTCGCGCAGAGGTAGTAAGCAAGAGAAAATTTAGACTGCGAAGATTCGTATAACCACAAGCGTCTCCAAGGTCGGTCGTTGCCCAGGGATTACCGTTGTTCTTTTCCTTTATCTTCTGTGCAATAACAATCGCTTCTTCGAGAGTTTTCTGAGGGTATGGTCGCTGCAAATACTTACGCTTCGCCTTTGCTTCCCGTGTGTCGCGGGCCTTAGCTTGCCCTTTGGTTCGCGTTCTTGTGGGCTTCTCCTTTTTCGTATCTTTCTTTGCGTGATACTTGATGCTTGCAACATCCGAAGCCTTAACCTCGACGTTTTGTTTCCTCAACGCCTCCACAACGTCACTGTTGCTGGCCTTGGGGTTCGCCGCCAGAAAATCGAGGATGGATTGCTTCTTGGTGACGTGGGCTGGATTTTTTGCTGACATTGGCCGTCTTCCTTATCGCGGTGTGGAAGGGTACGCATCATAGGCAAGTTGTTATACCGCGCATTGTAGCTACCGCGACTTGCCGGTACAAGATTCCGCCCCGCTTAGGCATCCACCCCCTCATTCGGCGATTAAAACAGGGCACACTTGAAAACTCGCCACAGACAGATTGACCACCCGCTACGAAACAGGATAATACAGGCTAGCCAACCAATGGCAATCTTTTACAAGGTTTGGTAAACTTGGCGGAAAACCTACGCGATTACCTGACCGTCAGTGAGGCAGCCCATTTTCTCGGCGTGTCTGCGGCGACGCTACGTAATTGGGATCGCGCTGGAAAGGTCAAGGCAACTCGCCACCCGGTCAACGGCTACCGTCTTTATCGCAAGGAAGCACTAGCCAGTCTTTTGGAGGAAGTCACTAATGGCAACAGACACAGTCCAACGCGCACCTCGCAATCGCACGCTCTCGATAGGCCAGCATGAGCGTTCGCAGTTACTACAGAGACTGATCGTACAACGTCCGCACGCCACGCTTGGCATGCCGGTGGAAGGAACGATCTTGGGTGATTTCAGAGACTGGGTGGACCTACTGCCGCGCGGCCATGTTGACTTGCTTTTCCTTGATCCTCCCTACAACCTGAACAAGGATTTCAATGGCAAACGATTCTCACGGAAGGATGTTGGTGAATATACGGCATGGTTGGATGAAATCGTTTCCCTCTTGATGCCACTGTTGAAGCCGACAGCAACGGTTTACGTCTGCGGGGATTGGTTTACATCGGTGTCGATTTTTTCGGCTGTCACAAATCACTTGATTGTCAGAAACCGCATAACTTGGGAACGTGAGAAAGGGCGCGGTGCAAAGCGGAATTGGAAGAATTCAAGTGAAGATATTTGGTATTGCACTGCGTCGGAAGACTACACATTTAACGTCGATGCTGTTAAGTTGCGGAGGAAAGTGGTAGCGCCATACACTGACGGGAACGGTGCGCCCAAAGACTGGGTCAAATCGGAAAATGGCGGATTCCGGGATACGCACCCATCCAACCTTTGGACAGATATTACGATTCCTTTCTGGTCAATGCCGGAGAATACCGATCATCCTACACAGAAGAGCGAGAAACTCCTTGCCAAACTGATTCTTGCTAGCACGAATCCAGGTGACTTTGTGCTAGACCCGTTCCTTGGGAGCGGGACAACTTCGGTTGTGGCTCAGAAATTGAATCGTCGCTTTTTGGGAATAGAGGTTGACGAAACCTTTGCCTTGCTTGCCGCTAAGCGGCTTGAAATAGCTGAGTGCGAAACTGGGATTCAAGGATTCTCCGATGGTGTGTTCTGGGAACGCAACACCCTTGCGGCACAACGGAACGGTGCAAAATCCAGTCGGCCTGCCGGCCTGCTTTTTTAGCCAGTTAGCCCATCGTGTGCCGAAAATGGTCTTGTAGTGGGGCCTAGTTCCTGCTACTGTTCGGCCCGTCATGGAAGACGAACACTTCTCCGCCAGTTGCGCACTATCGGAACTTATGGCGTTCCTGAGGGAATACTCAGAACGGCATCCAGGGTGCCACAAGGATGCTCTCGCCAAAGCTACAGCTACCCGTTTCGGCCTATCAAGGGAACGGTCAGTTTTCGCTGGCCCATACTTCTCAATTCGGTTTTCTACGGCAAGTGGCGATTCTTTCTCAAACGTGGTAATTTCCTTGTCAACACTCAGGAAATACGACCACCTACCCTTTGTTGTCTGTGTGGTGCGTCCACATGGAATTGAGCCACTTCTTGCAAATGCAACATTTCTGAAAAAAGTCAGCCATAGTTCACACCAACTCAGAATTGACAACGTCCGAGGCAGTATTCTTGGGCATGATATTCTGCGGGCCTATGAGGGCATTCAGAACCTGCCCAAGAATTTCGACTCCCTCTTCGCAAGTCACCGGGAGTTTACTTGGGAAGAGAATCTGTCGCGGCTTGTCGAATGCACAAATGCCATCGCAGCCACCGGCGTGAGATTTGAACCAACATTGGAGCAACGCCAGAGAATACGGGATTCCGCGTCACTGGCACATTCAGTTGTGGATAGTGCCGCATACCTCCAACTTGAACATGACTTGTCACAAGCAGTCAAGGCGAGCAGTGAAGCAATCTTAGAAGCTGCACAAACAGATAACATCAATGAACGAGGAAATCGGATCGAGCAAATAATCACCCAAGCTGAAAACGTCCACACGCTCCAGGACTTGACAAGAAAGCTTGATTCTGGTCCAGAAATACGAATTGACATCAAGACAAAGGTGTTCGGTTTGGCGTCCAACCCAAAGGCATATAACATCGACAAGGTTTTGCGTGTTCTTGCGTCAGGCAATACTTTGCTGTGCTTTCTTTTTGTGGGGATAGATCGTCAACGTCAGCAGGTCTTGACACGTCTTGTGTCAATGGTTGACCGCACGATTATCGGGGTCACACGTATTCAATTCCATTGGGCTGGTCGAAACTCGCGTGGCGTGACTCAATTGACGGGCGACTTGACGGGCGTCTTTGACCCTACATATCGCGGAGTTGTTGAGGTTACAGAAGCCCAAGATTTTTTGGAACGTCTGATCGACTTGAGACCTACGGCATGAGGCATGTGATTTGATCTTGCTCTGTAAGTTCATGCCGACCGGCGCAAGACCACTGCCATCGTTGTTCAGTTCCCCGGATTCAATGAAATGGAATTGAGCATTTTTGGCTTGTGTATGGCATCACAACCGCTGTATGGTCGGGGTTGGTAAGGGCATTGCCGCTCTGCTAAGGTGGTCCACCCCTCCCGTGGATTTCGTGATCGCGTCTTTCGCGCTGAATGTGGTGGTTTCTTGGCATGGTGGCCGCGTAAAATCGGCACGTACAACCGACCATTATTACCACATGAAAACGCCGTGCGCTGGAGCCAAGAATCCAATAGGATTTCTGCGCGCAGAGGGCGCGCAAGAGCAACAACAAAATGCCACCACTTGCGACCGAACATGACAAAACATGCCGAATCGCAAGTGGTGGCTGTCTCTGCAATTACAGAAATCACAAGAGGTTACGGCGTTGGCAAAAAGCGCATCCTAAGTCCAGCGCGTCTGCCAATTCCGCCACTCTCGCTTACGCGTCGCTAGCCGTTGTCCTGCAACACCTTGCGGATGGTGCTTGACCCCTTCAAACCGGCTGGCGTTCGGGGCATGTCTCCTAAAATGGTACCCCGCACGCTGACGGGCTGCAAGTCGGACATGGCGATGCCGCCTTATCGCACTCGGCAACGGAATCGGAAGACGCCGCCTTGGCCGGGCTCGAGCGGCTTGCTGAGTTCGCAACGCACCGTCTCGGAGTCGCCTTCGTTCGGCGCGGTCGAGAACTTCGCCTGGCGACTGCATTGAGCGCTGCCGGCGACGTATTCCAATCGCGTGTTGAGACTGTCGAGAATCGTCACGTTGCCGATCGGTTGGTTGCCGATGTTGTCGAATCGCAAGGTGAAATCGACCTCTTCGCCCGGCTTGGCGAACGGCGTCGAAGCCACTTTGACCAGCCGCAGTCTCGGGCAGCCCGGCGGCGACGTGACCGTATAGACCGACTCGGCTTGTTCGTAACGCACTTCGGCCGCCGCGCTCTTGCGATCCAACAGGATTTGGACCGCTTGCGTATGCGACCAGGCGATGGCGGCCTTCGCGCCTCGGGCCAGAAGCGGCATCTCGGTCCGCTCCGAAATCCCTTGGCGGATAATCGACAAGTTTTCATAGGACTGGAACGAGTCTTGGAAGCCCTTCGGCATCAACGTGGTGGACAACACGTCCCGGCCCTGTTTGCTTCGGAGCGCCACCGGCGGCCTTGCGGCGGTTTCCTGGCCGGGCTGCAAATTCTGCTTCGCGTTGGCGACGATCTGCAACGTGGTCGGCGCGGCGATCTTCTGCGGCGAGCAGACGCCGCCCACGCGCTGATGCTCTTCGGTGGCCACTAGCCCGACGACTTGGCGAACCGCGCCGAATCGCGGACTGTAGAGACATACCTGATTGCTCGGTTCGACCAGCGTGCGGCCGTCGAGCGTGTCGAAATGAGCCACGGTGTCTTCCATGCCGAGGCCGTGCACTTCGCCGCTCCGATTGACGCCCGTCGGACCCCCCTCGTCGCCGCCGTCGCGCAGATATTCATCCTGCGGCCAAGGCTGTCGTAGGCCCGAGGGCGCCCACGGACCCTGCGGCGTGTACGCCACCGGAACGTTGGGACGTTCGGTCGGGCACGGCTCCATGCCTTGGGGTGCGCCGGTGTACGCTTCGGCCGGCAATCCCTGGGCCGCATGCGGCATCGCGGAGGTTCGACCCGCCGCCGGGCCGCGGCACGAACACAGAATCAACGTGCACAGCGCGATGACGGTCAGCCGCCACCAATCGGGCCGGTTGGCGTCGTTCGTTTCTTGATGGCTGACGCAACGGATCATCGTGCGCCCCCCTGCCCTGTTTCCGCGACTCGTCCGGCCACCGTCGGCGGCATCGATAGGTTTTGGACCTTCGGCGATTCGACCGGCGCCGACAAGTTTCGGACCGGCTTCGGCATCGGCGTCACGTCCGACGCAATCGCCACGAACGGCGGAGAACCGAAATAGAAACTCGGCTCCAAGGTTTCGGCCGGCTCGGGCAGCCGCGCGCCGAGGCGCAAGATCGCCACGGGTCGGCCCAGTCCATCGGCCACGGCCAACGGGTCTTGACCCGGCGCGGCCTCGAACCATGTCTGCGCCGGCGGATTTTCGCGGGCCGGCAACGCCCGTTGCGGATCTTCGAGATAAATCACCCGCGTGACGAACCTGCCGCTCATGGCCAGTTTCAAGTCCTCTTCGGTGATGTCCACCGGGATTGCGAAGCGGGTTTCCTGACCGATCGGCGCGTAGAGCCGGTCGATCACCTCGATGGTCGGAAACACCTCTTGGCCCTCGGCCAGCCGGATATTGGTGATTCGCAGTCGATAGACCGCGCCGATCAACAGGCCGGCTTTTTTGGGACCGGATTGCGGCGACTCGAAGCGGCAGTCCGCAGCCAGCGAGATCAAGGCTCCGTCGGGAACCTTGATCTCAACCGGCTGAAAAAACCCGGGCAATGGTCCGCCCCGCTGGAGCTGCCGGCTGCCAATCGCTCCCGGCGGCATTACACCGTGATGGAGATAGTGGACTGGCGGCGACTGGGCCAACAGCGTCGCTGCGGCGCCCAGCCACCAAACGGCCACCATCGCCATCCTGCCGGCAACGCTCCTTCGGCGGCGTTGCGTTTCGGTCGCCAGACAGCGGATCGATCGAACCATTGTCACGAGTCGTTAAGAATAAGTGGAAACGAAAAGTCTTGTTCAACCAGCACACACGGGTCGTCGCCGCCAGTCGCGCGGCAGGCGATTACTCCTTCGAACACTCCTTTTCCGAAGTGGCGGGGGTCGTCGTCTCGGCGGCCGATTCTTCGCAGTTCGACGCGCAGTTCGATGTGCAGTTCGGCTTGACGCACTCGACCTTGTCGCTCAACGGTTGCCTGAAATATCCGAGGCCCGAGCCGGTGCGTTCGACGATGCGGACGTGATCGACCGGTTTCGGATAGCTGTAGCCGGGCACTTGTTTCACATCGACGTGCATCGTTTCGGTCGGTTTCGGCAGATGCGTGCAGGTGTGATTTTTGATGACGTGTTTTCGCAGACCGGCGGGCACGCCCATCGGCACGCTCGGCGGACCAGGCAGTCCGATCGGGGTGCCGCACGTCGGCATACCGTATTGCGGGGCGTTGACGCCGGCGATGTAGTTGCCAGGCATGGTCGACGGTCCGCCCACCGGAGCGCCCATCGGCATCGGAGCTTGGGCCGGCACGGCGCCGCCCTCGGTCGGGCACTGATACGAAGCCCGCGCTACACCGTTCTCTTGCACCTGACCGCCGGGCACTTGCAAGTCCTTGTTGCCCAAGCGGATGATGCCCAAGATCGCGCCGCGTCGGTCGGCCTCGACGATCGGATCAACGCCCGGATCCAACCGGGTGCTGACCAACGTTTCGACGCCGGCCAAGGCCAGCTCTTGATATTCCGGATCCGGCAGATAGATCACTTTGGTCACAAAGTTGCCGGACAACACTTGATCGAAATCTTCCTCGGTGAACTGAACCGGCAAGGCATTATGCGACAAGAAGGCCTCGGTTCGCGGCATCGCCGGACCGATCTCCAAGGTCGGATACAGTTCCACGCCCGCCCGACCGGGGATGCTGCCGAGTTTCAGCCGATAGATCGCGCCTTGGGGAAAGTTGTATCGGCCCGGACAGGTCAGCGGCTGCGAGTCGAACTGGCCCGGAGCGCTGACGTCCCAAGCGACGGACATGCCTTCGGGCCCCACGAACGCCACCTGCGACGTGGCAGCCTGCATCGGTCCGCCAGGTTGATACATCATCACGCCGGGTCCGGGCCCATCCACGCCCGGTCCGGGATGCATCATCATGTTGGCCGGCGGCAGCGTATTCTGGCACGGCGCACGACAGCCGGCGATGGCGAAACTTGCCACGACAATCGACACAACCAAAGACCTCATGATATCCCCCCTCCAAATGGCGGTCAGAAACCGCAATGATCCGCTATATTTCATTTCTCGCGCACCGCTTTCGTGCGCAAAACCTCTGTCTGCGGTCTAATCCTCGGCGTGTTACAACGCATTTCTTTGGAAAATCCGGCAAAACTGGCAAATCTCCACCTCGCTTGCATGGTTTGCGCATTTTATCAGCGATATTTTCGCCATCGGCAGATCGCAGTCGGCCTTGACGGCGTTATGCCGGATCGACTATCCTCCGCCCCCTATTCGTGCTGGATTTCCGAGGACCGCCTCTCAGGGAATCAACGTCGAAAGACGTCGTCTCTGAAGAGGCCCGATTGAGCTTGCGTTAAACGCTCATAACTCACACTGTTGGGCAGCAGTTGAAATCATGCGGAATCCTTTTTTTTGCCGTTGTGCTATTTGGATGTTGATGGCCGGCGTTCTTTGGGACGCGGGCTGCTCCTCGCATACGTACAGGGCGGCGTCTCTGCCGCCGGAATTGATCGCCCCAGCCTCGCTGGACTTGCAGGCGGTCAATCTGGCCGGATTGGCCAAGCCGTCGGTCAGTGTCGAAGTGATTCAGCCGGGCGACGTGTTGGAGGTCAGCATGGTCACCGACTACTCGCGATTGACGACGACCACGACGCCCATCCGAGTGAGCGACGAAGGCGTCGCCGTCATTCCGTTGATCGGCGACATAACCGTAGCCGGCACGTCGGTCGAGCAGGCCGAGAAAACGATCAACGCCGAAAGCGTCTCGCGAGGAATCTTCCGAACGCCCTGCATCACGGTGACGATGAAACAACCCCGCATCCGCAAGGTCACGGTCGTCGGGGCGGTCACCAAGCCGGGCACCTACGAATTGCCTCGCGGCTCGACGTCCCTGATGGCGGCGTTGGTGGCGGCCGAGGGCCTAACCAAGGAGGCCGACGCCTTGGTCGAAATCCGGTTCACCGACACGCGTCGCATGGCGGCGGCCATGCCGGGCGCGGACGGCCAATTGGTCTCCTATCCGCCGACTCAACCCATGGCGTCCGAGCCTCAATCGATCAAAGTGGATCTCGCCGCGGCCGCGGCCGGAGCGGTCACGATTCCGGAACTGCACGACGGCGACGTGGTCAACGTCATGAAACGCACGTTGCCGCCTGTCCACGTCATCGGACTGGTCCGCAAGCCGGGTGAATATCCGTATCCGCCCGACCAGGAGATTCGCGTTCTCGACGCCCTGGCCCTTGGCGGAGGCATCTCCAATCCGGTCGCGGAGGATATCGTGGTGATTCGCCGCGTGCCGAACGCCAAGGAGCCCGTGCGGATCGCCGTCAGCCTGCAAAACGCCAAGAACGGCAGCGACAACATCACTTTAGCGCCAGGCGACACGGTCACCGTGGAACAAACGGCCATGACCGCCGTGGTCGGCATTATTCAATCGTTCGTTCATGTCGGCGTCGGCGCCAACATGTATTACTGACCCTCACCCAACCGCCATGGCTCACCCCGAGCAAAACTCCCTCGAAACGTTTCTGCTCCAGGTGGTCGACGGCTGTCTGGCCGGGGTGATCTTTCTCGTGCCCTTGGCGATGGGCGGACGTCACGCGATCGGACAATTGCTGCTGACCGTGTTTTGCGCGACGGCCGCGGCGGCCTGGTCTCTGCATCAAACGCTGCGCGGCGAGCCGATCGAACGGCCTGGCTGGAATTTCACGTTGGCGTTGGCCGGCCTTGCGCTGCTGGTGCTGCAAATCGCGCCGCTGCCGCCCTGGTTGCTCGCCACGCTGTCGCCGCGGCATGCCGAACTGTTGCCGCTGTGGAACACATCGCCCAATGGACTCGGCCCTTGGCGATGTCTTTCGCTGACGCCGTTTGAAACCTGGACGGGACTGGTCTTGTTCCTCGACTACGGCCTGCTGTTTTTCGTGGCCTCGCAGCGGGCCGCCCGAATCGAGGACGTCGAGAGGCTTTTGCATTGGATAGCAATCTCCACCGTCGGCATGGCGGTTTTCGGTCTCGTGCAACTGGCCGCCTCCAACGGCAAGTTTTTTTGGTTCTACGAACATCCCTTCGCCGACACGGCGAGGGTCGCGAAGGGCAGCTTCTCGAACCCAAACCACTTCGTGCAATTCCTGGCGTTGGGCGTCGGCCCGTTGATCTGGTCGCTTCAAGACGTCTCAAGCCGCTGGACGGCGAAACGCGACCGCGACACCGTCCCATCTCAACCGTGGGGTCTTTTTTCGCTGGTGACGGCTTTGGGCATCGTCTTGCTGGCCGGGTTGTTGTCGCTGTCCCGAGGCGGCGCCGTCGCGTTGTTTGCGGCAGCGGCCGTGTGCACGGCGATCTGCTATCGCGCCGCCGCGCTCCGTGGACGATTCGCGGCCGGATTGGCGGTCGCCGCAATCTTGGTCGGCAGCGTCTTGACGTTCGGTGGATTCGACCAGGTCGGCCGTCGAATGGATGACCTATGGAGCGAGTCTCTCCAACAATTGGATCATGGGGAAAGTCGGCGGACCATTTGGACCAACGCCATCAAAGCGGTGTCCGACGAACCCCTGCTGGGCGCCGGCGTCGGCAGTTTTTCGAACATCTATCCGATGTACGACGGCGACTTGCCCGACGAGGGCGCCGAATGCACGCACGCCGAAAACGGCTACCTGCAGAAAGCGGCGGAAACCGGCCTGATCGGTCTGGGATTGACGCTGATCGGCATGGGCATGGCCGCCGTCTGGTGTCTCGGCGGGATGGCGGCCTCGCAACCGACGCGCCGCCGGCTTTGCATCGCGGCCATCGCGGCCGGACTGGTCGCCGCGACCGTTCACAGCTTCGTCGATTTCGTCTGGTATGTCCCGGCTTGCATGGCCGTTGCGGTGCTGCTGGCCGCCTGCGCCAAGGCCATGCAGAGCGCAAAGCGGAAAGATCGAGTTCCAACGCATTTTTCCTCTTCCCTCTCCCCTCCCTTCCCCTCTTCCCTCTCCCCTCTCCTCTCTCCCCTGTTTCTCGTCTTGGGCCTCTGGATGACGGCCGATCGCATCGGACCGGCGATGGCCCAGGTTTATTGGGACGACTACCTGGTGGCCAGAAAGGCGGCGAACGTCCGATCGCTTCGCGACAATGTCTCCCCGTTGAACGATCCGACCGTGCAGCGGCGATGGATCGCGTGTTTGAAGAACGTGGTTCGCTGGCAGCCGACCCATGCGAAGGCCCAGTTGACCTTGGCCGAGACGCATCAGCGGCTGTTTGAATTGCTGCAAGTCGACGGCGAAAACCCGATGTCGCTGGCCAACCTCCGCGACGCCGCGATTCGATCGCGGTTCGCCTCGCGTCAAGCGTTGGCCGCGTGGCTCGATCGGGCCGTCGGCCCCCACTGGGCGCATCTCGACCTCGCCATGCGACACGCTCGCGCGGCGCTGGCCGCGTGTCCTCTGCAAGGCCGAGGCTATTTGTACCTGTCCGACCTTGCGTTTCTCGTCGGCGGCGATGAGGATTCACAAAGGGCTTGTTTGCGGCAGGCGATTCGAGTGCGGCCCTACGACGGCGCCGTGCTGTACGCCGCGGCCGCCGAGTCGATGCTTCGCGGCGACACCGCCGGATGGTTGGAGTACTCGAAACGCGTGTTCCAAGTCGGCCATCGCCAACAGCGGCAATACCTGCTCGCGCTGGCCTCCCATCTGCCGGCGGAAAACCTGCCCGTCGCCGCCGACTTTCTCGCGCGTGAGTTCCACCCGGATCGGTCCATGTCGCGGTTTCTGTACGATCTGTGCGTGAAACGATGTCCCGCGGATCAATTGACCTCGTTGACGCAATACGCCGTCGAACAGGCTCGACAAGACGCTTTGACCTTAAAGGGTCATGACGCGGCCGTTGCATGGCTTGAAGCCAACGACTTTTATCGCCGACTCCAGGACGCCGACGCCGCGCTTCAATGCGCCCACAATGCGGTGCGATGCGATCCCAACCACTATCCGGCCCGCCTGCGGCTCGGGCTCGACTTGCTCGATCAACAGCAGTTTGCCGAGGCCGAATCGCATCTGCGTTGGTGTCGACAACGAAAGCCCAACGATCGAAACGTGGAAAACAAACTGCGCGAAGCCTTTAAAGGACAACTGGACGGCCAACGCAACGCCGCCTCCGACCTGACGCCTCTTCGATAACCATGAACTTGCAAGAACCGTTCGTCGATATTCACTGTCATTTGCTGCCCGGGCTGGACGACGGTCCCGCGACGGTCGACGCCGCGCTGGCGATGGCCGAAAGGGCCGTAGCCGAAGGAATCGGAACCATCGTGGCCACGCCGCACCAGTTGGGCGGCCATCGAAAAAACTCCGGCGCCGTCGTTCGAGAGGCGGCCGCACGGCTGCAAACTGCGTTGAACGATCGCGGCGTGCCGTTGCGCGTGTTGCCGGGCGGCGAAATGCGCATTGAACCGGACTTGATCCGAAGCCTCCATGCCGGCGAGACCCTCACGCTGGCCAACCGCCGTCGCCACGCGTTGCTGGAATTGCCCTCCGACGTCTATCTTCCGCTGGACCGACTGTTGGCCGACCTTCACGCCGCCGGACTGGTCGGCATCCTCGCGCATCCCGAACGCAACCGCGGCCTGCAACGCAACCCCGGCCTATTGCGTCCGTTGGTCCGTCGCGGCTGCTTGCTGCAAATCACGGCCGACAGCCTCGTCGGCAACTTGGGCGACGAAGCGCGGCAAGTGGCCGAAACGCTCCTGCGTCAGGGGCTCGTCCATTTCGTCGCCACCGACGCCCACGGAACTCGAACCCGGCCGCCGGTGTTTCGTGAAGCCTTTCGGCGCGTCCGCGATCTGGTTGGCCAGGAAACCGCCCTGCAAGTGTGCTGTCGCAATCCGGCCAGCGTGGCGACCGGTGCGGACGTGGTGGTCGGGCCTCATCAAGTTGCGACAAAAAGGACGAATTTAACTTCTTGGGTGTTGCAAACGTTCTTTTCAGAAACGGCAGTACAATAGCCGATAAAGGGGAATAAATCGTGTTTGGCCATTTTGGGGGTGCCGTTTAGGCAGTTTTAAAGAAATTGCACAAAATCGGCAACCTGGGGCAGAGAGGGCATTGTCCCTCAAAAAATGTGCAAGGGAAAACCATGAAAAGACTTCGAAATCTGTTGGTTGCGTTAGCGACCTTGGGAATGTGTTTTCCGCAAGTGGCATGGGCCGCCGCTCCGGCAGCGCCAGCGCCCGTGGTGACGGATGTCGCCTTGAGCGACGGGGGTGCATTGAACGGAAAAGTTGTCGACACGCAAGGCGCCGGCATCGGAGGCGTCCCGGTGGTGGTCAAATCGCAAGATCGCAGCGTGGCCGCCGCCACCACGGCGCCCGATGGAACGTTCAGCATCCAGGGCCTGCGCGGCGGGGTCTATCAGGTCGTCGCGGTCAACGGCCACGGCGTCTATCGGCTCTGGTCCGCCGGAACCGCTCCGCCGATCGCGTTGACCTCGGCAACCGTCTACGCCCAAGACAATCCGATCAACGACAACACGGTCGTCTACACCCAAGCGGACACCACCACCGGCGGCTGGTCGCCCAAGATGTTGCTGACCAACCCGGTCTTTATTGCCGCGGTGGTCGCCACCGCCATTGCCGTGCCTGTGGCGTTGGCTAATTCCGACTCGGATCCCAAGAGCTCCTGACGAAGCGAAGGACGCCGAAGGAGCGACGATCAAGGTGTCGCCGCTCCTCTTGCGCGCCGGCGCAAACGACCTCACGACGAAGGCGTAAGACACGACGACGATCGTTCCGCGGCCGTCCCGACGTTGGCGTCGAGAAAATCGACCAATCGCGCCGCATGAGACGGTTGCTGCAGTTTTCGCAGGGCGTCGTGCTCCAATTGTCGGACTCGCTCGCGCGTGACGGAAAAGACCTTTCCCACCTCGGACAACGTGTAGGGGCAGCCGCCGGCAAGCCCGTAGCGCAACCGCAAAATTTCCCGCTCTCGATAGCTGAGCGATTGCAGCGCCTGATGGATTTCCGTCTTCAGCAGGCGTCGTCCGAAATCGGCCAGCGGATCGTCGTAGCGGTGGTCGGGCAAGGTTTCGCCGAGATCGTCTTCGTTTTGACCCGACATCGGTTCATTGAGCGACACGGTCGGACGATTGGCCTTCATGGCGTGCGACGCAGCGGCGACCGTGAGTCCCGCGGCCTTTGCGGTCTCCTCCAATGTCGGCCGTCGACCGTGCTGTTGCCCGGCGCGTTGATGGGCCGAAAGCACCCGATCGACGTTGGCCAGCATGTAGGCCGGCACGCGAACCGTGCGGCTGTGCTCGGCGATGGCTCGGCTGATGGCCTGTCGAATCCACCAGGTGGCGTAGGTCGAAAACTTGAACCCCTGAGCCGACTCGAATCGGTCGACCGCACGAAGCAAGCCCGTGTTGCCTTCCTGAATCAGATCGAGAAAACTAAGGCCTCGGTTGCGGTATCGCTTGGCGATCGACACGACCAGTCGCAGATTGGCGGTCGAAAACTCGCGCCGCGCGCGATGATAGATCTCACGCCGCGAGGCGATCCGATCCAACCGGCGTCGCAATGTTTTCGGCGTTTCGCGGGCGACCCGCATCAGGCGCCGCAGGAGTTTTTGAACCTCGGCCGCGTTGGAGGCGTCGTCCCCGCGTCCCAGCGAGGTCCGTTGCCGCTCCAACTCGCTCATTTGCCGTTCGAGCTGACCGAGCCGAGCGACGAACCGCTCCAGATGCTCGCAGCGAACGGGGGTCTCCTCGGCCAGACGAATCGCCTTGGCGCGGCGATACGCCAGTCGCCGACGCACGCGCCGACGAACTTGGGGCGAATGACGACGATCGGTCGCCGACAGGAAATCGGTGAGGTTGCGCTGTCCGAAGTTCTGAAGGGTGTGCACGTTCGGGCAAAGCGCAGCCCAGCGCCGCCGTTGTTCGGGAGCGAGATTTCGCACCCCTTCGCAAACGGTCGCCAAGGGAATCCGACCGTCGGCGGCCTTGGCCAACAGAGCCGCAGCCGATTGAAGCACATAGTCGGTCGCCAGCATCGCCCGGCGGTAGTCGGCGCGCGATCGTTCGATTCGGCGAGCTGCTTCGAGTTCCTCCCGCCGACTCAACAGCGGGATTCGGCTCATCTGCGTTAAATAGAGTTGGACCGTCTCGGACGGGCGTCCGTCCATTGCTGCCTCCTGGTCACGCCCACGATGGGGCCGTGCACTGTTCCTATTGCCTTCATAATCTTACGCACCGAGGCAAGGCCTAGTTCGTCGCCCGACAGACATTTTCCAGAGCGGTCGGGTTCACATTTTTCGCGGCCGCTCCCTTGTGAAAAATCGAGCTTCCTGTTACAAGGAGACACCAGTGGGGCAAAGGTGATTCAGGAATGCCGGGTTCTCCGTGCCGGATGCGACTTTGCCCATGCTGAGCGATCTGCGACCCATCGACCCCGTCCGCCGCGGCTTCACGATCTTGGAGCTGCTGGTCGTCGTTGCGGTGATCGGCGTCTTGATCGCGTTGTTGCTTCCGGCGGTCCAAGCAGCCCGTGAAACCGCCCGACGGATGCAGTGTCAAAACAACCTCCGGCAGATCGGCCTGGCGCTGGTGAATTACGAAACCCAATGGACGGTGTTTCCGCCCAGCTCGTGCTGGTCCCCGGGCGTCGACCCGAACGACGCCGGCCAGTTGGGCAATCTTCGGGCAAACTGGGTGATCATGGTCTTGCCATTTTTGGACCAACAAGCCCTGTACGGCCAATTCAATTTGAGCCGGCCGATCCCCGATGCGGCCAACGCGGCGGCCCGCTCGCAAACCTTGGCGGTCGCGCTTTGTCCGAGCGACGCCTATAATTCCCGCCCCTTCCAGGGCAGCCAAAGCCCGCAAACCGCCGCGTTGGGCGACCATTGGGCGCGCGGCAACTACGCCGCCAACGCCTCGCTGGGCCAGATGTGGCACACGTCCAACACCGCCAGCAGCCCGTGGTATTGGGCGGCCTTGCCCAGTTCGCCGGGCTGGAACAATCCGAACCTGCGCGGCGTGATGGGCGCGAACGTTTCGATCGGGTTGCCGCAGATGACCGACGGCGCCAGCAACACGGTGCTTTTGGGCGAGATTCGCGCCGGAGTGACCGACTTCGACGCCCGAGGCGTTTGGGCGATGTCCGGGGCGTGCCCCAGCGCCCTTTGGGGACACGGCGGCATCACCGGCGGAACGTACATCGGCGACGACTACGGCCCGAACTGCCCGGACCCCAAAGCCGACGACGTCGTCGGTTGCAGCGCGATTCGCGCGGCCGTCGGCTCGTCGGACGGCGACGCCTTGTCGCGTGAAGGAATGCCCTGCTACGGCGGCGACTACGCCAACACGCAGCAGACCGCCCGGAGCATGCACCCCGGAGGCGTCAACATCTGCCTGGCCGACGGCAGCGTGCATTGGCTGAGCGACTCGATCGAAGTCCGACCCAGCACGGCCGGCGCGCTTTCGGTTTGGGATCGGCTCATGGCGTCGGCCGACGGTCTGCCGATTGCGGCAGGCAAATGGTGAGCTCGGCGCCGCGTCCAGTCGGTTCGGCCACGTCGATCCGCCCGCCGTGATTGGTGACGATCCGCCAAGCCTTCGACAACCCGAGCCCCAGGCCGCGGCCGGCTTGTCGAGCGGAATAGAACGGGTCGAACAGATGGCGGCGTTCCTCGGGCTGGATGCCGGGTCCGTCGTCGCGGACGCGAATTTTGACCCAAGAGTCTTCCACGGCGGCATCGATTTCAACACGGCCGCCGCTGCCCAGCGCTTCCAAGGAGTTTTGATACATCGCCCGCAACGCGACGTTCAACTGCGCGGGGTCGACGTCCAGCGTCAGCGGTCCGTCGGCGCCGACGCGGCAAAGCGTGGTCTCTTGAGCGACGGCCCGGGCGGTCAGATCGGCCACCAAGGCGTCGATCCATCCGATCAGCTCGATCGTTTGCCGCTCGGGCTTCGGCGGCCTGGCGAACAGCATCATGTCGGCGATCATTTCGTAGACGCGCATCGCCTGCGCGCTGATCAAGGCCAGCGCATGGCGGCGTTCCGGATCGGTTTCCTCGCGCAACAGCAACTGCGCGCGGCCGGAGATGACCGTCAACGGATTGTTGATTTCATGGCCCGCCCCGGCGGCGAATTCGGCCATCGCTTCGAGCTTTTCGGTTTCCAACGCGCGCTGGAAATCCTCGCCATGGGGCGGAACCATCGCAAAACCGCCAATCGTTGAGCGCGTTGCCGGCCAATCTCAAAAAGTTCTCACGCGGCCGAGGCTTCGATGTCCAGATGCTGGCACATCCGCTCGACCAGTCGCTCGACCTCGAACGGCTTGTGCATGAAGTCGTTCGCGCCGGCGGTCCGAAGCTCGCTGACCTTGTCTTCTTCGACCATGCCGGAGATGCAGATGATTCGGACGTCGTCCATGCTCTTGTCGCTGCGAACCCGCTGGCAAACTTCCTTGCCGTTGATGTCGGGCAGCATGACGTCCAACACGATCAGGTCGGGATGATATTCCTTGACCATCATGCCGGCGTCGAAGCCGTTGTTGACGCTTCGGGTCTCGAACCGCCCGTCGCGCTCCAACGCGTCGGTGATCAGCTCGACCAACTCGGCGTCGTCGTCGACGATCAACACCTTCCGCTTGCCGCTCTCCAAGGCATCGGTCGGGATGCCGTTGTCGCGCATGAACATGTAAAGCTGATCGCGAGGAATCCGGCGGAACCGGCTGCCCGGCACGCGGAAGCCCCGCAATTGTCCCGAGTCAAAACAGCGAATAATGGTTTGTTGAGAAACCTTGCAAATCTTGGCCGCTTCGCCGGTCGTGAACACCGTTTTCATGCTTGATCCCTCATTACCGGTCGCTTTAGACAACCGGCCGTAGCGAGCCTCCCCGGGAAAAAAAGACGTCCTTACCGCAGTCGCAATCCTTTGCGTCTCGTCCCACCTGAAGCCAGGTGAAATCGCGCGGTCGGATTGCAGCCCGTCTCGGACGATCCAGGGGACTCTGGTCCTCCGTGTCAAACTGGCCTAGAACTCGCCTCGAGTCCACGCCTACCGCAGACCCCTTACATCATAGAGTCCTACATAAACGGCAGGGTCGTCCGGCCCTTCCAGCATTGCCGAACTTACCAACCAGGCCCAATTATAGCTATCTCCCCGAGCCTGTCAATATCACTAGCGTTTCCCTAAACCACAGCGACAACGCTGGTTAGGAAAGAGAGGAAAGAATTGTGATTTCCCAAACAGCGACGAAAGCCGTCTGCTGGGTTTTAGACGCCCTCGGCCGAGTGTTGACAACCTCGGACGTCAAGCCATTGGACCGATCGCTGGGATTGCCCCAATGCCGGTCATGCGGTCTTCGTGATCGGCTCGGCGGTGGCCGGCAACGGAACGAGCTGTTCCCGGCCGCTGACGATTTCATCGGTGACCAGATAGCGGCTGCCGGCCGGCTGATCGGGCAACTCGAACATGATGTCGAGCATCACCTCTTCGATGACCGACCGCAAGGCCCGGGCGCCGGTGTCTTTTTCGAGCGCCCGCTCGGCGATCGTTCGCAGCGCGGACTCGGTGAAGCCCAACTCGGCGTTTTCCATGGCGAACAGGGCCTGATACTGTTTGACCAGGGCATTTTTGGGCTCGGTCAACACGCGGACCAATGATCCGCTGTCCAAGGGCCGCAGGGCCGAGACAACCGGCAACCGGCCGACCAATTCGGGAATCATGCCGAATTGCAGAATGTCGTCGCTGGTCACTTGAGCCAACAGATCGCCCAACTCCATCTCGTCGTGGCCGACGCCTTCTTGGGTGAAGCCGATGGTGCGTTTGCCCAATCGGCGGCCGATGATGTCGTCCAATCCGACGAACGTGCCGCCGCAGATGAACAGGATGTTGCTGGTGTCCATCTGGATGTATTGCTGTTCGGGATGCTTTCGTCCGCCCTGCGGCGGGACGTTGGCCACGGTGCCTTCGAGCATCTTCAGCAGGGCCTGTTGAACGCCCTCGCCCGAGACGTCGCGGGTGATCGAGACGTTTTGGCTCGTCTTGCCGATCTTGTCGATCTCGTCGATGTACAGAACGCCGCGTTGCGCGGCTTCGATGTCGAAATCGGCGGCGTGCAGCAATTTCAGGAGCAAGTTTTCAACGTCTTCGCCCACATAGCCGGCCTCGGTCAACGTGGTGGCGTCGCCGATGGCGAACGGAACGTCGAGGATGCGGGCCAAGGTTTGAGCCAACAACGTCTTGCCCGAACCGGTCGGACCGATCAACAGGATGTTCGACTTGTCGATCTCGACGTCGGAGCCGTTGGCGCCGTGCATCAGGCGTTTGTAATGGCTATGGACGGCGACCGCGAGAATTTTCTTGGCGTGTTCCTGCCCGATGACGTACTGGTCCAACTGGGAGACGATCTGCCGCGGGGTCGGAATTTTATTGAACAGCGGCTTGCTGGTTCCGCGTCGCCGGCGTTCCTGTTCGAGGATCGACTGACACAAATCGATGCACTCGCCGCAAATGTAGACGTCGCCGGGTCCCTCGACCAGCGGTCCGACGTCGCGATAACTTTTGCGGCAGAAGGAACAGAAAGCGTTTTTTTTGGTGGGGCCGGTTCCGCGGCGTCCTCCGTTGAAGTCACGTCCTGACGGCATGCCTTTTCCCTTTCCGGGTCGCGCGTGCGATGTGGTTCGTTGATGTGCTCGGCTCTATCGTTCCAAGCTGCATTCCACGCAAAATCGTCCAACCTCGCCGCGCCGGCGCGATTGGCGTCAGTCGTCCTAACTTTTTTCCTCGTTATCCTTTAACTCTTCTTGGAGCTCCGCTGCCAAGGTAGTTTTAATTGTTCGGAATTCTTCGTCGCTTAGGCCACCCCGAGAATGTAATTCGCGGAATTTTGAGAGCCATTGACTGGCTCGACGTTCCTTCTGTAGGGGCTTGGGCCGGATTTTCCCCAGAATGTAGACCGCCACGGCCGTCAGGGCGGCCAATACGGCAAGCCACAGGACGATCTGTTCTGGTCCTGCCGCCCAAAAGCGTTCCATACCGTCGCCGGTCGCTACCCCGTAAGGGAAAGAGAGTAAAGATACCACCAATGCCCGATCCGCCACGATACCGTTCATTATGCACGCCACGCCTCCGGGAGTCCAGCAAATCAGCGTCATAATCTCCACAATTGAGAGGGATTTTCCATTTTTCGCACACCCCCCAGGTCGAATTGACACGTCCCGGGCACCGCCCTATCCTTTTGTACGAAGCTCCCCCCAAAAATGGCTTAACGCGAAAAACCACTACTTCGACCCACACATCACCACCCGACAACCCGACAAAAACCCCGTCCTCACCAGGAAAGGCGAAGTGACATGCCCATCCACTTTGCTTGCCCCCATTGCGGCGTACCCACCGTTGTCGGCGATCGATTTGCCGGAGAAATCGGCCCTTGTGCCCATTGCGGCAAACCGATCACGATTCCCATGCCGCCGGCCCCCGCTCCACGTCCCTCCGTCGGCCGCGCCCGGTGGCGGTTTTGGGCGGCCCTTGCGTTGTTGGTGATCGGAACCGCCGCGGTGTTGTTGCTGGTCGGGCTGATGTACTGGCCGACCGTGCGAGCCAATCGCGAGGTGGCCCCTCGGATGCAATGCGTGTACAACCTTCAGCAAATCGCCTTGGCCATGCGGCAATACGAGTCGGTGTACGGCAGTTTTCCGCCCGCCTACGTGACCGACCCTCGCGGCAAGGCCTTGTACAGTTGGCGCGTGCTTCTGCTTCCTTATTTAGGGTATCAAGACTTGTATGATCGGTTTCGGCTGAACGAATCCTGGAATAGTCCGGCCAATCGTCGCATCAGCGACTTGACGCTCGATGTGTTTCAATGTCCCGCCCAGCCCAGAACGCGGGCGCCGACGACGAACTATTTGATGGTCGTCGGATCGCACACGATCTCCAGCGGCCGCAACCCGCGCCGACTGGCCGAAATTACCGACGGTCTGACCAACACGATCCTCGTGGTCGAGGTGGCCGATTCCGACATCCGCTGGGCCGAGCCGTCGGATCTGCGGTTCGACCGGCTCAACTTCACGATCAACAACGGAAAACGACAAACGATCAGCAGCTATCACGCCGAGGGCGCCAACACGGCGTTTTGCGACGGTTCGGTGCGACTGCTGAAAGACTCGACCAGCCCCGGCCTGGTCCGCGCCATGGTGACCATCGATGGCAGCGAACTGGCCTCGCCCCCCGACTTTTGAGCCAATCCCCGACATAAAACGAAAACCTTTCGACGCCTCCTGATGATCTCTAAATAGGTCCACACAATTGCATAGTTTTCTCGATTGCAACACTTTCGGTTTTCCGCGGTTTTATTTAGACGTCAATAATGGGTCTTTCGGCCATCCGGGCGGTCTTTCGACGGACCTTTCACGCTCAAGTGTTGCGACCGTTATAACCGATACGACTTCCGAGGCGCTGTCGAGCGGCACGACGCCGATCGAGTAACTCCAGCGAGGGGTTTCATGCGGTTGCCACCGACTTTCCTATTGCTCCTGACGTTGCTGACGGCCGTCTCGCAGGCCGAGACGCCGGTCTCGACGGTGCGGCAATCGCTGTTTGCCATCCCCTATCGGATTGAGCAGACCGGCGATTCGTCGCGGCAGCCGGCCGAGGTGCAACTGTTCGTCTCGACGGATCGCGGGAAGCGTTGGCAGATGTACGCCAGGGCCATGCCCAACCAGCAGCGGTTCATGTTCCGCGCCGGCAACGACGGCGAGTATTGGTTCGCTATCCGCACGGTCGAGCGGTCCGGTAAAGCCCGGCCCGAGTCGATCACTTCGCCGGGGTTGCGTGTGATCGTCGACACGCGCGGCGAAAACGCAAAATCTCCGAACTCGAACTCCGGCGGACAAGCCGGGGCCAAAACCGCATCCAACCCTTCATCGTCCCCATCGAACTCCAACGCCAATTCCAACGGGCAAGGCTCGGTGGCCATCGCGATCAATCCGGCCATCGGTCGCAAGGCCTCGAACTCCGAAGGTCCGGCGTTCGGCGTCGATTCGAGCTCCGGATTGCCGCCGGGCGAACGTCCGCGCATGGTCAATTCGCTCACGTTCGAGTTGGAATACGACGTCGAGTCGGTCGGTCCGTCGGGCATCGGTCGGGTCGAGCTTTGGGGCACGCGCGACGGCGGCCGTTCATGGCGTCGCTACAACGTCGACGGCGATCGTCGCAGTCCTTTGGTCGCCCACGTCGACGACGAAGGCGTGTATGGATTTCGCGTGGTCGTGACCAACGGATCGGGACTCGGAGGCAAACCGCCTGCGGCCGGCGACTTGCCCGACCTTTGGATCGGCGTGGACCAAACCAAGCCGACCGCTCGGATCGTCTCGGCCCAGCAAGGCGTCGACGCCGAGGCCGGTCAGTTGATCATCTCCTGGCAAGCCGACGACAAAACGTTGGCCGCCCGACCGGTCTCGCTTTCGTTCCGCTCCGACACGTCCGGCTCATGGCTGCCGATCGCCAGCGGTCTAGAAAACACGGGCCGATACGCCTGGCCGATCGACGGCCGCACGCCCGCCCAATTCTATCTGCGATTGGAAGTCCGCGACGAGGCCGGCAACGTGGGCGTCTGCCAGACGTCCGACTTGGTGACCGTCGATCAATCGCGTCCGAAGATTCGCATCCGCGACGTCCGAGCCGTCAGTCGCAACGGCGGCTAGTGCGTGTCGCACGAACGTGTAACGTCGATGAGCCTCGCCGATCGCCCGCCGAAGGCCATCCTCGGTTTTTGGCACTGCAATCAGATGAACGTGGTTTGGCATCAAGCAATACGCCCAAATCTCTACTCCCTGTTCGCGGCACCACTCGGACATCAGTTCCAGGTAGGCCGCATAGTCGCCATCGTTGAAAAACGTCTGCTGTCGGCGATTGCCGCGTTGCGTAATGTGATGCGGCAAACCAGGGATGACCAACCGTGCCAATCTTGCCATCCCAAAAAAACTATCGGCAACTACCTATCTTCTCAATACTAGTATTGTGTCCCCGGAATACGATTGGCTCGTGCTGTTCGTAGCATGCGAGCAGACTACCCAAAAACTATTTTTTTGTCAACAAAAAAGTAGAATGTCCCATTTGTTCCCCCACGCCTCGATTGAGTACGTAGAAAACCATCCCGCCCGGAGAATATCGCCGTGGCCGTGCCATACATGGCTTTTTATCAATCCCACCCAATCTTGTCAATTGTGGTGGCTGTCACCTTTTCCATTCCTTTTATCCTTACCGTTATCTAATTCAGGCAACTTCCAGATATTGATTTCTCCCGCGGCGTAGGCGGCAAGACGCTTTGAATCTGGTGAAAAGCTAAGAAGGTCGATGCCTATGGGACGATTGTGTTTAAAGGTGTAGCGATGACCATCCTTTGTGAAAAAAAGAAACACCAATCCATTTGGAACGGTGCCGGCCGCAACAAATCTACCATCCGGGCTTACGGCAACCCTTGTGATGTAATGGCTAGGTTCATTTTCGTTTGAGAGGGTTGCCCACCATCGGTTTACAACTTCCCCGGTCTCTGTTTTCATTCCGTACACCAATCCGGTACTGCTGCCCACATAAACTAGCCTGCTGTCTGGGCTGAATACAAGATCGGTGGCATCAAGTTCATCGAGAGGAAGTCTGCTCCACGATACCGCAGACTTCTCTGCACTCACTTCTGCCCCTGGTTTGTACTCAGAGCTAGCCACCCACTTTGGTTTTTTCTGGGTTACGTCAACCATCAGAATGCCACGCTTCCAGCCCGGTACGCCAATATATCTGCCATCATTTGAGGGAACAACGTCATTAGTGATCTTCCAGGATTCGGCTAAATCTGGTGCGTTGTCAGTCTTGATAGTCACAGCCCAATTCAATGATTTACCGTCAGCAGCAACTAAGCCAAACCGAATCTGGTTACGTGGCTCAAACGAGTAGTTTTCTGGTTGGGACCAGACGGCAACATGGTTGCCGCTCCAGCTCCCGCGGCCAAGAGCAACGTGCCAATCCTTAGGCGGTTTCCATCGGTATCCCCATTTTCTCAAAATAGTGTCAAAAACGCAGAACTCGCCTTCGTGTTTCGGTGCATAGAGATCACATACCCACATATTAGGCGCAAAGATCGCAGCCGACGTGATTTCTTTGTCGCACGGAATTTCATATGCTTTCTGTATTGTACCTTTCCTCCATTGCCATACTACAAGAGAAAAGGGGTATTTGGTGACGGGGTAGATGAAATAGTCTGCACAGACCTCGACGTCACCCGAATCACGTCTATCAGGCCAAACAATTGTCTGTTCCTCGGCTCGCAAACAGCCTGCCAGCAACGTAATAAGACACACAAACAGAACTCGCAGGCACCTCAGACAATTTAGCTTTGCGCCTAAAAACATTCAATTTCTCCCACATACAAACATCGATACATATCGACTTCAGGTATCGTGCTACTCATCACGGGGCTCCGGAAACCTCCTGTTGACTACCTTATAAACATCCTCAATCGGGATGTCATGGGGATCTTCTGTGAAGAGGTCAGGCGAAGCGTCATATAGCTTGAGGAACGCATCCCAAGTCACCATCCCGGCCGCACGAGCTTGTCTCCAATAGATTCTTGTATCATCAGCGCTGCTACTCAATGCCGAGATTTTTAGTCCCAAAGGTATCTTTAAACCCGGCAAAGAGAGCGTCGCATGATCGTGACCAACGCCAGCAATAACCGGAGTTCCAGCATGCGAATAGGAATCTTGAAGGGCATGCAGCCCACTTGCAATCGCCCAGAGAGTTGCATTCTGCCATATGGAATCGTCCTTGTGTTTGGACAAATCCATAAGGTAGTCATTAAATAGTGACCAAGCTGCCTTACTGCCAGGTTCAACTTTGCCATTGGCGCTTACTGGAAAATGCCAAATGGCCACCTCCGCCATCATTTTGGCCGAATAGGCACCCTTTTCATAACGTAGGAATGCCTGAACAGGTTCTCGCCAATCTTCGTCTGGAGCATTTGTGTCTTTTGCAAACTGCTTGTAGCATTTTAGACCAGCCATCTTCGCCAACTCGGAAGTCATGTAAACATGAACATCTTTTCCCCACAAACCTGTTGGATCGGTCGCATTGATCGGATTGTTCCCGCAGTAGCGGTACAAATTGATGTCCGCCGCCGCTGGGTCCCTATTGATCCACGTCGAGAGGCTTGGATCGTAGAAGCGGTTGCGGACCTGGTAGAGCCTGGTTTCGGTGTCGAAGAAGTACCCGCAATAAAGCGGCCCGTCTGTGTAGGGGAGACTCGGATCGTTCGACCAATCCTCTTTGCGAAGCAACGCCTCGCCGTACGAATTGTAAACGTAGCGGTCCATGTTCGCAATGATCCCGCCGTCCTCCGCTATCACGCCCGTCACGTTGTGATTCGCATCGGTCGTATAGAAACGGACGTAATCGGTGACGTTGGGCCAGACATTCGTAGCGCCCCAGTCGTTCATGTCGCCGTCGCCGTTGCCGTCGTGCAGGCAAGCAATCGGCGAATCGACGTAGCCCGGCCCCCACACGTACTGATTGATCTGGTCCGCCTGGCTCCAGTTCATGTCGCGCTCTTCGAACAACTGCCACTGGTTGTTGTAGTAGTAATGCGTGACATACTGTTCCGAGCCGCCCATGGCCTTTTCGATCCGCCGGTTCAGACCGTCATAGCTGTACGTAGCAATCACATCGCCTGGCGTGCCCGGCGAGCCGCTAGAGTCTTCCTTCACGGCCACAAGCCGGTTCCAGGCATCATAGACATAATGCACGCGGGTCGTGGGCTCGCCAGACTTCGGGCCGGAGATCATGTTGTACGAAACGTAGTTCGAGTAGGATTGACAATACGTACTGACCGCCCCGGAATACCTCCCCGAAATACCACTTCACGCCATCGTTCACTTCGCTTACAATCGTCATGGCAGTCCCTTCGTTCTAGTAGTTTTGGAAACGTCACCAATTTCTTACTACCAGTTCAAGGGCTGCCCTTCAATGTGCGCATAAATACAGACGTTATCGTCCCGGAATACGCGGAATACCTTTGGTGCTGCTCAATTCATGTCCTTTTGTTCGGTGCCACGCCGCTGGTTGGTTTAGATATTCCGTCATGGGCAGCAACGTGCTTATCGAACAACAACCACATTGGGCAGCAGATTTTCGACCCGTTGCACGCCTGCTTTTGATACGGCGGTCCTAGCGAGATTGAGCAAACGAAGGGAGGTCAGCCCCTTGAGACTTTCCACCCCGTCGTCTGTCACATCATTGCCCGATAGGAACAGCCTTTGCAGGTTTGTCAACCCAGCCAGGTATTTCAGTTTGGCATTACCCACCGCCGTCTCTGCTAGATTAAGCTCTCTCAGTTGTGTTAACTTTGCGAGTTGTTGAAGCCCCTTGTTGTCGATGTCGCAATAGGACAAGTCCAGTGATTCAAGCTTGTGCAGCCCTGTAAGATGCTCAAGGCCAACACCAGTCACCTTAGTCTTAGATAGGTCCAGGGTTTCCAGGTTCCTCAATGGCGTAAGGTATTCCAACCCTACATCGGTAACCCGAGTTCGATACAGAGACAACGTTTGAAGATCGGTCAATCCTTGGAGATGTTGCAAACCCGAATCGGTCACCTCGGTATTGCACAAATCTAGATTCGAGAGCTTTTCTAGCCCGCCAACAGTCTCCATCCCAATATCGGTCACGTTCGTACTACTGAGCACCAGCGACTCGAGGTGCGCCAGCGCCGTAAGGAACTTCAAATCTGCGTCCGTCACATGTTCTGCGTTTAAGTCAATTTCAGTTACAGACTTTTCTGGCCGTTTGTCGTCGAAGGTGATTTGTGCCCCAAGCTTGGTAAGCTCGGCGATGGCTTTCTCCTCTCTTGGACTCACTCTTCCTGAACATCCAGAAAGAGCAACTACCAAAGACAGCACGAAAGCTACGCTTAGCCCCCTGCTTATGTAGTGCCTGAAGATAACCATACTTGGGGGGAACAAAGGGGACATTCTACTTTTCTAGTGTAATGCGAGGCCGGCCACGCGGACGTAGGCTGGATTCTAGGCCTAGACGACGCGCCGTCAGACGCTGCCACACCGGACCTCCATACGGACTCCCTCGCGCAACACACTTTCGCAATGCCGCTTCCTCGGCGGCCGTTTGCGGACGATTTACCCACTTCAGCCAATTGCCTTCGTGCCGCACCGGGCCGACGTGCAACCACATAGGCAGTTCGCTCTTTGCCCAAGTCCCGGCAGAACTCCACGTCCATTGCTCGGCGCGTTCCACGAGATTGGCCCGGACCGGGTTGCGTTCCACGTAGTTAGTGTAACATCTTTTCTGTAAAAGTGATCTTGTTGATGTCTGGCGGAGTGGAGGCGAGCGTAGCGAGCCGAAACGGAGCCAGGCATCAACAAGTGGGTGTCTTGAAAAAGGCGGGCCATCTCG
>JBDKTJ010000055.1:0-2153 GCA_039698075.1 Thermoguttaceae bacterium
GTGGGAATGATTTCCATCAGTTTGCCGGCGGCCATCAAGCTGCCGGTGAACGTCAAAAAGCCCAAAAGCACTTCGGCCACCAGCGCGCCGGTGTTGAACGCCGTCGCGTGGCCGGCGTATCTTTGACCAGGCTCGCCAAACACGGTCCACAGATAGAACTCGGCGGCGCCGACCAGTCCGGCGGCCAAACCACCGAAGGCGTGCGACAACGCGGTTCGTTGCGGAACGGCCGTCAGCGGCACCATGGCCAGCGGAACGCCCGCGATCGAGCCCAAAACCACCGCGCCGGCGATCCACCCATAGCCTTGAATCTCAGGCAGCAGCAGTGTGCCGCCGATGGCCGCGATCATGGCGATGACGCCGGCCAACACGCCGCGGCGGGCCGTGCTCGGATGGCCCATCCACAGCAGCGACAAAATAAACAACGCTGCGGAAACCAGATAAATCGGTTGAATCAGATTGTCCATGTTCATGACTTGCCGGGCTCCCGTTTCTTGAACATCTTGAGCATCCGGTCGGTCAACAGGAAGCCGCTGACGATGTTGGTCATCGAGGCGAACACCGCCACCGCGCCGAGAATCGTGGTCGTGGTGGTTTCCATCTTGCCGGCCAGCGCGATCGACCCGACCACGGCGATCGCCGAAATGGCGTTGGTCAGCGACATCAGCGGCGTATGCAACAACCGCGAGACGTTCCGGATGACCAGCAACCCGGTGAACGTGGCCAGCATGAACACGAACAGCAAGGCCAGATAGTCGGGCGTCGCCGTGTGTTTCGCCGCTTCATGAACGGCGGCGGGCGGCGGGGCGGCCGCCAACAGCATTGAAAAATCAGTGAGCATAAATGAGGGTCCTTCGGAGGTTGCAGAGCCGCGACCGACGGCCGCGGCTCCCCTTTTTTTCTTGAAGTCTCCTATTGGAGCAACGGCTGAATCCGCGGATGGACAACCTGCCCGTCGCGGGCGATCAGCGTGTCGCGGATGATTTCGTCTTCCAGATTCACGTGAATCTGCTTCTCTTGGACCAGATTCAACAAAAACGTCGCAATGTTCTTGGCGTACATCTGGCTGGCGTGATACGGGGCTTCGGACGGCAGGTTGGTCGGCCCCAAAATCGTCACTTCGTGCTCGACCGTCGTCTGATCGGCCTTGGTCAACTCGCAGTTGCCGCCGCGCTCGGCCGCCAAGTCGACGATCACCGAGCCGGGCGCCATGTGGGCGACCATCTCGGCCGTGACCAACACGGGCGACTTCTTGCCGGGCACCGCCGCCGTGGTGATGACCACGTCGCTTTCGGAGACCACGCGCGCCATCAATTCCCGCTGCTTCCGATAAAACTCTTCGCCCATTTCCTGGGCATATCCGCCCTTGGTTTCCGAGGCCGAGGCGTCCAACGGCATCTCGACGAACTTGGCGCCCAGGCTTTGCACCTGCTCTTTCACGGCGGGACGCACATCGTAGGCCGACACCGCGGCGCCCAAACGCCGAGCCGTGGCAATCGCCTGCAAACCAGCCACGCCCGCCCCGACGATCAACACCTTCGCGGCGGTCAACGTGCCGGCGGCGGTCATCAACATCGGAAACAACTTCGGCAGCGACACGGACGCCAGCAACACGGCCCGATAACCGGCGATGGTCGCCTGCGACGAAAGCACGTCCATGCTCTGCGCCCGGGTGATGCGCGGCAACAACTCCAACGCGAACAGCGAAACGCCCTTCGCGCCCAACTCGGCGGCGGCCTTCGGCGCACCCAGCGGATCGCACGTGGCGATCACCACCTGACCCTTGCGATATCGGGCCATGTCGGCCTGACCGGCCACGGGATTGGCGCCGGCCGCACGGACCTGAAGCAGCACGTCGGCCGACGAAAACACCTCGTCGCGCGACGCCGCGATCTTGGCCCCTTTGTCCATATATTGCTGATCCGAATAGCCGGCCGCTTGACCGGCGCCCGCTTCGACCAGGACTTCCAATCCGGCCTTGACCAGCGACGGAATCGTCGCCGGGACCAACGCCACGCGGCGTTCACCAGGAAAACTTTCGCGAGGAACTGCAACAATCATGGCCAATTCCATCCAAGGGCAATCGGGAGGCGAGAAAGCAAATCATGCTAGCAGATTCGGCAGAGCCGGTAAAGTACCTGCCGACTAGGGGG
>JBDKTJ010000056.1:0-34813 GCA_039698075.1 Thermoguttaceae bacterium
CAAGCGGAGTCCAAGCCTGCGACCACGCGGTAATCGGCGACTTCTTGCTGGAAACTCACCGCAACAACTATCAGGAAAGAAGAAGTTATGAACGGAACGATTCTTACGTTGCTTATGCTGAGCGCCGTATCGGGAGCAACCGACTTCAAGGCCGGCGTGGCTCGAAAAGTCATTACACCAACGGAATCCATCTGGATGGCCGGCTACGCCAGCCGCACGCGGCCGTCGGAAGGCGTTCTGCATGATCTTTGGGCCAAGGCTCTGGCGTTCGAAGACGCTCACGGCCAACGGCTTGTGATCGTCACCACCGACTTGATCGGGCTGTCTCGCGACGTTTCCGACGAAGTCGCCGCCCGCGTGAAAGAGAAATACGGGCTGGATCGCCGCCAGCTGATGCTCAATTCGTCACACACGCATTCCGGCCCGGTCATCCGGAACAATCTGGAAGTGGTGTTCGACGTCAATGTCAACCCCGCCGACAGACCACGGCTCCGGCAGCGGTTCATCGATTACCGCAACCAATTGGTGGACCATCTGGTGGAAGTCGTGGGGGCGGCGTTGGCCGATCTGAGCCCGGCCACCTTGGCCGTGGGTCATGGCTCGGCCGCGTTTGCCGTCAATCGTCGGAAACCGACCGCCCAAGGCGTGAGCATCGGAGTCAACCCCGACGGGCCGGTCGATCATGACGTGCCGGTCTTGAAAATTGCTTCGCCCGACGGTAAATTGCGCGCCGTGTTGTTCGGTTACGCCTGCCATAACACGACGCTCAACGGTTATCAAATCAACGGCGATTATGCCGGTTTCGCTCAGCTTGAGCTTGAAAAGAACTTGCCGGGGACAACGGCGATGTTTTTCATGCTTTGCGGCGGCGACCAGAATCCGAACCCTCGCCGCAAGGTCGAGTTGGCGGCCCAACACGGCAAGACGCTGGCCGATGCCGTGCAACGCGTGTTGGCCGGCGAGTTGACGCTCGTCCATCCTGCGATCCGCACCGCCTACGAAAATGTAAAGTTGAATCTTACGCACCAAGAGCGGTCCGTGTTCGAGCAGGAAGTCAAGAGCAGCGATCCCTATCGCAAGCACCGCGCCGAAACCGTGCTCGCCGCCCTCGATGCGGGCCGTCCGATCTGGCAGATAGCCATTCCCGTTCAAGCCGTTGCATTGGGCGACCATGTGGCGATGATCGCTTTGGGCGGCGAGGTGGTGATCGACTATTCGCTGCGGTTGAAACGCGAATACCCAGACGCCAACTTGATCGTCGCCGGCTATACGAACGAAGTGATGTGTTATATTCCTTCACGACGCGTGCTTCGCGAGGGCGGCTACGAAGCGAGCGACAACATGATGTACTACGGCTACCCGGGACCGTTTACCGAAAACGTGGAGGAAACGCTGATCGACGCCTGCCATCGACTTCTTGACGAGGTGGGCGTGAAAACCGAAAACGCAAAACATTAATTGTGTCAGGAACCGTCCCCACGGACGATGCGACGAGCCGTCGTTGACGGAATGCCAACTTGGATCCATCCGGAGGAAGCTTGCATGCGAAAAGTAGACTTGCTTATTTTATTGTTTGCCGTTTTATTCGGCGTATGCGTTGCATCGGTTGCGTGCGCAAAGACAACTCCCGAACTGCGGGTTGCGACGTTCTGTTGCGACATCACTCCGCCGTTGGGTCAGCCCATGATCTCCTGCGACGCGATTCGCACGGTGGAACAACCGCTCTTGGCCAAGGGAATCGTGTTGGAGGTTGGAGCCGATCGATACGTCCTCTGCGCCTTGGATTGGTGCCTGGTTGGCAACGGGTCGTACGAGACGATGCGAAGCCGGATTGCCGCCGCGGTCGGCGTCGAAGTCGCCCACGTGGCGATGCAAAGCGTCCACCAACATACGGCGCCGTTGGTCGACATGGACGCCCAGAAGCTGCTCCTTGAGATCGGCGCGCCGGAATTGCAGATGGATCCGAAAGTTTTCGACGCCATCGGTCAACGGCTGGCGGACGCGGCCAAACAGTCGTTGAGCCGTCTCGAACCGTTTGATCGGGTCGGCACGGGCCAGGCGAAGGTCGACCGCGTGGCGTCCAGCCGCCGAGCCCTCGACGCAGACGGCAAGATCCACGTCCGCTACAGTTCCTGCAAGGATCCGTCGATCCGGGCGCTGCCCGAGGGAACGATCGATCCCTATTTGAAGACGATTACCTTCGCGCGGGGGCAGAAGCCGCTGGTCCGGCTCCATTATTATGCAACGCATCCGCAGACTTCGTGCGGAGACGGCCGGGCCAGCAGCGACGTCGTGGGAGACGCCCGCGAAAAACTTCAGCGGAAAGAAGGCGTTTTCCAAATCTACTTCACCGGCTGCAGCGGCGACGTCACGATGGGCAAATACAACGACCGTTCGCGACGCGATCGGGACGCTTTGGCGTCGCGGCTTCTCGTCGGCATGGAGGCGTCCGTGGCGGCGACCCGCCTGGAGCCGGTCGGCCCGATTCGTTGGCGAACCTGCCCCCTTCTCATGCCCGCGAGAAACGACCCCGGCTTCACGCTGGCCGACTATCTGACCTGCATGAAGGATCAGGGAGTCGTTCCGGTTCGCCGAGTCTATCATGGCGCGGGACGGGTGGCGTTCTTGCGTCGCATCGAGCGCCCCATCGAATTGACCTCTCTGGAGATCGGCAACGTGCATATCGTCAATCTGCCGGGCGAACCGATGATCTGCTTTCAACAGTTTGCGCAGAGCCTTAAGCCGTCGGACTTTGTAGCCGTAGCCGGCTATGGCGACTGCGGACCGGGCTACATTTGTCCCGCAAAGGCGTATCACGAGGGAGGTTATGAGCCGACATCGGCGTCCGTGACGCCGGAGTCCGAGCTCTTGTTGAAAAAGGCGATTGCCACATTGCTCGGCGTAGATTGATGGTTAAAAACGGAGTCCTAACAATCGGAGAGAGGTTTATCATGCAAAAGCAAGAGAACGATTCGAAGTCGCTGTCCGGTCGGCGGGAGTTTCTCAAGTCGGCGGGCGCCTTGGCCGCCGGTTTGTATTTGGCGAACACGGCCCCGGCCGCCGTCGCACAATCGTCCGCCAAGCCTGAGGCCTTGGCCCTCAACGGCGGCCCCAAGGCGGTCACGACGCCCGTGCGCAACGGCACGCGATGGCCGCTCTACGGCGCCGACGAGGAAAAGGAAGTCGTGGCTCTGCTGCGAAGCCCCAACTACGGCCCGATTAAGGAATTTGAAAACGCCTGGGCCGAGTACAACCAAACGCCGTTGTGCAAAGCCCACTGCAACGGCACCAGCGCGCTGACTTCCATGTGGTTCGCTTTGGATCTTCCGCCGAAGAGCGAAGTGTTGGTTCCAAACCTCAGCACGTGGTTCCCGGTGGTTCCGATGCGTTTCTTCGATTACGTGCCGGTTTTCGTCGACGTGAATCCGAAGACGCTCAACCTCGACGTCGAGGACTGCAAACGGAGGTTGACGAAGAACACCCGGGCGATTTTGGCGGTCCATTGGTTTGGTCTGCCTTGCGACATGGATCACATCGGCGACTTCGCTCAAGAGCACGGGCTGGAGGTCTTGGAGGATTGCAGCCACGCGCACGGCGCGTTGTTTCAGGGGAAGCACATCGGCACGTTGGGCCGGATGTCGGGATTCAGCCTGCAAGGCAGCAAGCCGCTGCCGGCCCTCGAAGGCGGCATGGGAATGTACAAAAACCAGCGCGACTACGAACGGGCCGTCGCCTATGGCAACTACGATTTGCCGGCCACGTTCCCGGAGGACAGCCCCTATCGCAAGTATCAGTCCACGGCGTTCGGATCGAAGTTGCGCATGCATCCGGTCGCGGCCATTTTGGCGAAAAACCAACTGAAACATCTCGACGAGCACAACGCAACGTCGATCTCGCAAACGAATCGGCTAAACGAGCGGCTTGCCCAGTTGCCCGGCCTTTCGGTCTCGCCGCAAAGGCCCGACGTGAAGCGGGTCTACTACAGTTCGAACATTCTGTTTCTTGACGCGGCCAAGGCGGGCATGTCGCGCGAGGCGTGCGTCAAAGCTCTGCAAGCCGAAGGAGTGCCGGCGACGACGTTTTTCAGCGATCCGAAATACGCATGGCGTCCGTTGCACACCTATCCGGTCTTTCAGGAGTCCACGTGGTGGCGGCATCCCCCCGTTCTGCCCGACAAGACGCCCGGCTGTGACGAGGCCAACCGCACGATGATCTACCTGCCGCGGTTCACCCTGGAGGCGCCTGATTTGTTGGATCAGTACATCAAGGCGTTTGAAAAAGTTTGGGCGCACCGCAAGGAACTCGCCTAACGGCGCCGTTCCACGCGATCCATCTGGCGAACGCGTTATGCCTGAACGCTGGCAAAGAAAACTATCGTTGGAATAGGAGATATCCCAATGCGTATTCATGTTTGGGTCGGTTGCACTTTGTTGATGGCCTTGATGGCCTGTGGCGATCGGGCCGCTCGCGCGCAGACCGCGTCGGGAGAGCGTGAAGCGGCCTGCAAAGCCTACCAAGAGCTTCTGGCGATGTTTCCCGAAGATCGTCAGGGGTATGGCAAGGACCATTATCGTTCGCGGGTCGATCATCAACCGATGACCTATGGACTGGTGCTTTCCGCGGAAGCGGCGCATCTGAAAAGCGCCCCGAATGACGAAAGCCGCCGGCGGGTCCGTCTGGCCGCGCGTTGGTTGCTGGACAACCGCGATCTGGACGGCGACGGCCTGCCCGGCTGGGGCCTTCCGCAGGACTACGTCGCGTCCGACGGCCTCAAGATGCCGCCGAATCACCCCTACACCGTCACCACGGCCATCGTGCTCGACGGTTTGTTGGACGCCCTGAACGCGCCGGCGGACTGGTCGGACGCCGAGCGAAAGGAGATCCGGTCCGTGATGGTCCAGGTCGTCTTGCGATGGTGCCGTCACGTATGGTCCGAAGGTTACGGCGGCGGTTATTTCTGGTACAACCCCCGCCGCGACCACGCTTTCTGCCTCAACGCCTCGTCGATGTTTGGCGGTGCGATGGTCCGACTGCTCAAGGAACACGGCGACGCCATGACCGCCGAAGAGCGGCGTCTTATTGAGGATCGAACCGATCAACAAGCAAAGGCCGTGGTCGCCTCCGTGAACCTGTGGCACGGCATGCCCTACTGGCACTACGCCGCTCAGCCCAACAAGCTCAACTTCACGCACCCCAACGACCTGCTGCACCATGTGTACACGCTCTGGGGCATCGAGCTGTACCGAGACTGCGGCGGACGCGTCCCGCTGCCATGGACCCGCGCCCAGGCCGTGCAATCCATGGAACGCTTCTGGCACGACGGACAAATCTGCCCCCTTCCGCCGAAGACGGTCAGTGCGACCGCCAAACCGCTGCGGCTTTGGGACACCGGCACGATGTTGGCCTTCTACGCCAAATGGGGCGAACCACGGCAGGCGCAACAGGCGTTCGAGTTCATCCACGAAAAGTGCGGTCCCTGGCCAAACTTGCGATTGTTCCCCACGGAGAAGCCGACGGACGAATCGTTCTATCCCAGGCATGCCGCCCACGTGCTTTTTGGACTGGCGCTTTACTGTTACCCGCAATAAACGCGAAGAACCACCGTTTTCGCGGAAGAGCCTCCAAGCATTTTCAAGTTGGAACGTCTGGTCCGACAATCGCCCCGGATGACAACCCCCGCAGGCCGACGTACAATAGATCGAGGGCTTCCCATTCCTCGATTTCGGCCGGACGATGGACAACCGCAACCAGGAGCCTTCCCAAAACCGCCAACCGCCAACCCCGCCCACCGGGAGCGGCCGGACGTCGAAAGGTTCGGGAACCGGCTCGCAAGGCCTTTTTAGCATCACCTGCACCACGTGCCAGGCCCGGCTGGTCGTGCGGTCGGCCTCGGCCATCGGCACGATTTTGGAGTGTCCGCGTTGCGCGAGCATGGTGCAAGTGACGCCGCCGCCCGATTGGACGCCCGAAGAGCCGACATCGGCCGCCGCGTTGACGTCGGGCGGGCCGCCGCCGCTGGATCATGTGGCCGCTGCGCCGGTCGGATTGGAATTGGAGCCGCCGGCGCCGTCTCGATGGTTCTGGCCGGCCGTCTGGACCGTCGTGCTGCTCGTGACGCTCGGCGTCGCCTTTTTGTTGTTGCAGTTGGCCCCCGCCCGACCTCGATCCGAGCCCGTCGCCACGCCCGACAAAACGTCCATCGCCGAAAAGCCGCCCGTCGAAACACCGACAAAACCCGCAGAGCCCAAAAAAGAGATTCCGGAAGAGAAATCCAAGGAGACTCCTGAAAAAGAGACTCCCCAGGAAACGAAACCGAAATCAGAACCGGCCGCCGCGGCGAAATCGCAAGCGGTCCCGCCAACCTTGCAAGAAGCTCCCAAAGAAAAACCCGAGGAAGCGAAGAAAGAAGCTCCCAAAGAAACGACCCAAGAAACGCCGAAAAAAGCCGCCGCGGAGACGCCGCCCGCAACGAATGGAAAAACGACCGACATCAAGAAAAAGCCGCCGGAGGCGATCGACTTCGCCGCGCGGCTGAACGACCCGGTGGCCGGCGTCCAGTGGAGCAACGTGCCGTTGCGTCAGGCCGTCGATTGGTTGTCCGCGTTGGGTGCAATGCCCATTTCGATCGATCTCGACGCCCTGCAATCGCTCGGCGTCGGACTGGACGATCCCGTCTCGGTGGATTTGCAGTCGACCACGCTGGGCAAGGCGTTGGGGGCGATCGCTTCGCAGCGGGGGCTGGCCATCGACGTCGAAAGCAATCGAGTCGTGCTCGGCGCGCCGCTGGACTATCGCAACGCGCTGCGAACGGTCCGCTACAACGTCTCCGATTTGACCGGCGACGACAAGCGGGCGGCGGCCCAGTTGGCCGAGACGGTCCAGCGTCTGGTCGCGCCCGACTCGTGGCAATCGGCCGGTGGACGCGGCGCGATCGCTGTCGAGCCCGGCTGGTTGGCGATCACGCAGACGGGCGAGAATCAAGCTCGCGTGCTGGCGTTTTGCGAGCGGCTGCGTCTGGCCCGCGGCAAACCGCTCCGCAGCCCGCTGCCGCACGAACGTTTCACGCTGACCACCCATCGCGACCAGGCCCAAACGGTTTTGAGCCGTCCGATCACCGGCAATTTTCACGAGCCGACCCCGCTGGCCAAGCTGCTGGGCTATTTGGCCCGCGCCGCCCAATGCGACATCGTGGTCGACCACGCCGCGCTGGCCACCGCCGAAACCTCCGACGGCGTGCCGTGCTCGATCGTGATTGAAAAGCAGCCGTTGTCCGACGTGCTCGATCAACTGTTGCCGCCGCTCGGGCTGGTTTATCGGGCGGGCGGTCCCAAAACTCTTCAAATCACCACGCAAGAGGCCGCCGACCAGCAAGCGGAGCTGGAGTTCCATCCGATCACCGCGTGGCTCGACGTCGGAACAACCGCCGACGACGTCATTCGCCGCCTGAAAACCGGCGTCGCGGCCGCTACGTGGACCGACGCGGGCGGGTCGGCCGACGTCTGTTTCGACCCTGCGTCCCAATGTCTGATCGTGCTCCAATCGCAGCCCGTGCAGGCGGAAATCGAGCGACAATTAAAGTCGCCGCCGAAAAAAAAGTGAAAAATCGCCCCGGCGGCGGTGTCTTTTCTTCAGGGGACGACACAACAGGACGCATCGCATGGGCACGCTCGGTCCGGACGCCGTGACGCAATTGTGGCGCGAGCAAAGCCGGGCCTTGGTGCTTTACGCCCGCCAATGGTGCGACACGCCCGAGGACATCGTCCAGGAGGCGTTTTTGACGCTCGTCCGACAGCCCGACGCGCCCGACCATCCGACCGGGTGGATTTATCGGGTCGTGCGGAATCGGGCCCAAAACGCGGGCCGAGCCCGACGACGACGGCAATCGCGTGAAACCGTCGCCGCCGAAAATCGGCCCTCGTGGTTCGAGCCCGGCCAGGACGACCGCCTGGACGCCGACGCCGCCGCCGAAGCGTTGCAACAGCTTCCGGACGACCAGCGCGAGGCGATCGTGGCGCGGATCTGGGGCGGACTGGGGTTTGACGAAATCGCCCGGCTGACCGAGTCGCCCACAAGCTCCGTGTATCGCAACTATCGGCGAGGTCTTTTGGTTCTGCAAGAAAGGTTGGGTTGGAAATGCGAGACTCCCAAAACCAAAACGCGGAGCTGAGCGATTTTGAGGCGGCGCTGCGATCGTTGCCGCCGCGAGCCGACCGACTCCCGTCGGATTGGCCGCCGGAACCATTCGCGTCGACCGATTGCGTCAACCCGTCGGGCCACGAGTTCGTCTGCGTCCATTGCGGATGCGAGGCGCCGACAACGCCCCCTCGACGACGTTGGGCCTGGCCTACGGCGTTTGGTGCAATGACCACCATAGCGGCCGTGCTGTTTGTGGCGATTTTTTTGCGGCAGCCGACGCCGAACGTGACGACGATCGCGTCGGACGGGTCATCGGATCTCGTCGCCCAACCGACGGTGTTCCCGTTCTATGTCACACTGCGCAACCAAGTGCTGCGCGACGGCGTGGACTCGTGGCAATCGGTCGGATCGTCGGACGTCGTGAAAAGTCCGGCCCATGAGTCGCCGACCGGTTATCGAGAACAAATCGAAACACTTTTGAAGGAGCTGAATCATGCGGGCTAGCGTTCCATTTTGCAGCTTGGTTCCCTCTCTCTCTGGGAGAGGCGCAAGGGGGCAGGGTTTTGTGAAGATGGGCCGGAAAGTAAAACCGTTTTCTCGATCCATCGCCCTCACCCTAGCCCTCTCCCAAAGGGAGAGGGGACCTCTTTTTGGGGTCGGCGTTCTCGCCTTGATCGTGATGTTGGCGTCGTGTCCGCTGGCCACGGCAGCCGACAAGCCGGCCAAGACAGAACTCAAGCCGATTGAAATCACGCTGTATCCAGCGGCCGAGCCGCAGCCGGCGCTCAAATATCAACTGCTGCCGCCGCTGTTGGACCGACGGCCCGGCAACGCGGCCGTGTGGTGGAATCGCATTCCGGCCGAAAGAAACGCTTTTTTCGCAAATTTTTATGAGGAGTTCGCTCCACCGGGAAAAATCGACACCTGGATGAAAATTCCGCTAGACGATCCGCGAGAAAAGGAATATCGCGAAAAGGAGTTAGCGAAAGTCATCAGTTTGCTCCGACGCAGCGAGGCGTATTCCGACATGGAGCGGGCGGCGCGGTTTGAATCGTGCGATTGGCAGTTGCCTATTCACGAAGGCAATGTTATCACCATGCTTTTGCCCGAGGTGCAACAATCCCGCATGTACGCCCGTCTGCTGTCGGCCAAGGCGCGGCTGGAAATCGCGGAAGGCAAGTACGACCAGGCCGTGCACACGCTCCAAACCGGATACGCCGAGGCTCGTCATGTCGGCCAAGGACCCGTGATTATTAGTGCGTTGGTCGGAGTGACGATCGCCAGTATGATGAACGAGCGGGTGCAAGAGTTGATTCAACGTCCCGATTCACCCAACCTGTATTGGGCCTTGAGCACGTTGCCGAAGCCGTTGGTCGATTTTCGGCCGGGATTCGAGGCCGAGTCAAATCTGCTGTATCTCCAATTCCCCGAATTGCAAAACTTGGACAAGAAAAAATTGTCGCCGGATGAATGGAACCATTTATACAAGTGTTTTTGGAACCTCTGTCGCAAACTCGATCCTGAAAAAGCGGTTCCAGAGCCTCTGGAGCAATACTATTCTGTCGCCAGGAAATTCCTAACTAAACAAGGACGTTCTCCAGTCGAAATTGACGCAATGCCTGCGACTCAGGTGGTGCTCCTCTATTGGGTTCAACGCTTTCAGACATTAAGCGATGATCAATTCAAATGGGGATTGATGCCAATCCACGAAGTCGGCAACCAACTGAAACAAATTGAAAAACAAGATCGGTCGCTTGCCGCTGAGAGGCCCTTGGGCGCGTTAATTTCTGCGGTTGCGGCAGCCAAAGAGGCGGAAGTGCGAGGCCAATGGACGCTGGCTCGGCTGCGGGTTCTTGAGGCCTTGCGGCTCTATGCGGCGACGCACGACGGACGTTGGCCCGACCGCCTGAGCGACATCGCCGCCGTGCCCGTCCCCAAAAATCCCTACGACGACAAGCCGTTCGTTTATCATCGCGATGGCGACCGGGCGACGCTCACGTCGGAAAACGGTCCAAAGGGGGATCCCTGGCAGTATGACATTACCCTGAAGTCGAAAGGAAAATAGGAGGTTATCCCTCTACGGCGGGAAATCTCTCTCGTAACAACCCGCAAATAATTCGCACTTTGTCATTTTTCCCTCTTGATTTTTCCCGCCGATAGACGAGAATAGACAACATGAGTCAGCTACATGCCGCTTGGTATTGGTATTTTTACTTTACCCCCCGAGGTTTCGGGGTCGGAGGTGGTGTGTAGCTAACTTGGTACAACCCACGGAAGACTAAAGCCCCGAGACCTCTCAAAGGTCTCGGGGCTTTTTTTATTGTCTTAACCACGAAATCCCCCAATCCCAAAATCCCCAACAAAAGGAGCCTGCACGGTGATCGTCGTGATGAAACGAGGCGCAACCCCCGAGCAGATCGAACACATGATTCAACGCGTTGAACGACTTGGCTTGCGAGCCCATCCGATTTACGGCGCCGAACGCACCGTCATCGCCGCGGTGGGCGAAAAGCGGGATGAGTTCCGTCAATCGCTCGAAAGCGGGCCGGGCGTAGCCGAGGTGGTCCCGATTCTGGCCCCTTACAAAGTCGCCAGCCGCGAGGTCTGCAACGAGCCCACCGTGGTTCGGACCGGCAGCCTGACGGTCGGCAACAGCCACATCGGCGTGATGGCCGGGCCCTGTTCGGTCGAGGACGAAGACCAGATGATCGCGACCGCCCGAGCCGTCAAAGCCGCCGGAGCAACGGCCCTGCGCGGCGGGGCTTTTAAGCCGCGAACCAGCCCTTACAGTTTCCAAGGCCTCAAAGAGGACGGGCTGAAGCTGCTGGCGTTGGCCCGGGCCGAAACCGGATTGGCCATCGTAACCGAGGTGGTCGCCTCGGAAGACTTGCCCATCGTGTCGCGTGACGCCGACGTGTTGCAGATCGGCGCCCGAAACATGCAGAACTATCGGCTCTTGGAGGCGGTCGGGGCCGAGGGCAAGCCCGTGCTGCTGAAACGCGGCCCCAGCGCGACGTTGGACGAACTGCTGCTGGCCGCCGAGTACATTTTGAACGCCGGTAACCCGAACGTGATGCTTTGCGAACGGGGCATTCGGACGTTCGAGGCCCACACGCGCTACACGCTGCCGTTGGCCTCGGTGCCGTGGTTGCACGAGCGGACGCACTTGCCGGTGGTGGTCGATCCGAGCCACGGAACGGGCCACGCGAGTCTGGTGGCGCCGATGGCCGCCGCCGCAATCGCCGCCGGGGCCGATGGGCTGATCGTCGAAGTGCATCCCGATCCCGAGGCCGCGCTGAGCGACGGCTATCAATCGCTTGATCTGGAGCAGTTCGAGCAGATGATGATTTTGTGCCGCCGCGTGGCCGAAGCGGTCGGACGCACGATCGTCACCCCCTAAATCAGAAATCAATGCGCGTCGGACGCCTGATCCGCGGAGGAATCCGGCGGGCTGAACAGTCCGTCGTGTTGGGTCTGCGAGAGTCGAATCAGAAGCAGTTTTTGTTCGAGCCGTCCGTCCTTCTCGGTGAAGAAGTGATGGCCCAGACTGCCCGAGCGGTTGGGCAGACTGCTGAAGACCAACATGGCCCCGGGCGTCAAATCGGCCGCGACAGTCATGTCGTCGAACTCGCGTTTCGGTCGACTCGCTTCGAGCCGCAAAATACCCTGATTGCCGACCCAACGTTGCCGCGGCCGATCGTATTGCAGCTCGGGCGTCAATTCCAGCCGCACCCGGCCGTCGGGCTTGGGGAACGACTTCACGGCGAAAACGCCCTGCGCCTGATGGTAGGTCTGGCCGCAAAGCTGGCCCGATTCGCACATCAACAGCGGCAACTCGTCGTAGATGCCGGAGGCGAGGATTTCGCTGCGCTGGCCGGCGCGGATCTGCAAATGCCGCCGCAAAACCCGCGGCTCGTTGCCCAAGTCCTTCACCTTCGACTCCGACGCCTCGCGGTCGTCCGCGGGCTTGTCGGCCAACTGCATCAGCGTCGAAAGCTCCTCGGGCAGCGGCTCGCTCAGCAGTCCGACGCGAAAGCCGTTTTGCGCCCATCGCTGCCGAAGCTCGGACGAGAACGGCTGCTCGTCGATTTGTTTCCAAAGTTTGTCGTTGATCGCCGTGTCGCCGAACGGGAAGCGGACGAAAAACATCTCCAACACGATGCTGTCGGGCGACATCTGAGGCGGCGTCAGCGGCGACTTGCCCAACGGCCGAATCGGCGCGTTGCAGCCGGCGATCGCCAGCGCGAACAGCAGCACCACGATGGTTCGACCATCTCGCGGCATGGAATGTTCCCACAACCCCAAAAAAGATCGCCTCGACAAGAAAAACCCGGATTCGGGCCGCACAGGGTAGCTTGGCCGGCCCACGGCGTCAAGCGAGGATTCCCCCGCGGCGTCCGATCGGCGCGACGTCGAGCAAAGGCGCAAGTCCTTGCCGCCAAAGAATCTAACGACTTACGACAAGACTCCCAGCCAAAGTCGTCGTGAGACGGGAAATCTCCGATCCCGCCAAGTTGTTGAGCATCCCCGGTCCCCCGCCATCGGTTGTTTTATCCAGAAAATACGCCATGGAGGTTCGCGGATTCACATCGCATCAACTGTGTCGCTGCCGAAATGCTTCCCAGAACAAAATCCATGGGTCAAGCAGGTAGTCACCGCCCTGGTCGATGACGCGGAACATAAAATGCGTGTGCTGATGCGAACCCACCCTGACGCCTGCCGTGGTCGCGTAGGGGGTTCCCGCCTTCAGCGGAGTGCGTTCGGGAACGAGCATCTGGATCAGATGGTGAGCTTGCAACCACCACTCGGAGCCATCCGGCCAACGGCGAATGCCCCGCCACCGATTGTTATTGAAGCCCGCTGCCGTGGAGTGGAACAGATAATGGTCATCCACGGAGATCGGCGCCGAGAGCACGGTGCCTGCCTTCATGTTGATGTCCAAGCCACAATGGGCCTCTGCCCCGTTATACGGCCCCATCCAGCAATCGTCGCCATTGTAGCATTGACGAATGTCAATCCGCCCCGCGTCGTTGGGATACCAGAGCTGCACGGGCTCAGGACAAATGGGCATCCCTGCTTCCTGCACAACGAAGCGGGCCTTGTGGTCCGGCTTGCACAAGAACCCCACGTTCCAGTCCTTTTCCAGCATGAAGCCGCCGGCATCCTTGAAGATGCAGGGGACGGCATCAAACCACAGGCGAACACCGTCGATCTCCCACGGTTCGTAGAAACTGGCCTGCGTGCCCACTTCACGGCGCAAGTGGCGCGAAGTGCCGTTGATTTGTACGTCGCAGTCAAAGGCATAGGCGGTAATGCGAGCGCCTTTCCGCTGAGTGATCTCGGCAGAAGTCCCCAAGAGCTTCAATTCCCAAGCCTTGCCGTCGCGCAGAAGAAATCGCATCGTTTCATCATGATTCAGGCCGAAGGGGGTGAGCGTGGCCTTAGACTTGCGTTCCCTCACCTTGCCTTTGCTGTTGCTCGCAAAGCTCGGGCAGGGCACGGCCAGAGCGGCCATGGAAGTCACGGTTTGCAGGAAGCGGCGGCGAGTCACCATGGTTCATACCTCGGGGTTACTGAGAGTCCTCTGCTGCAAGGGGACGTGGATGACGGGCGCCGACCACGGGTTGGGCCAGAGTCCATACCGTTCCGCTTTTTTCGGTGTCGCGGCCCGGGAAGTGGCGATTTTTCCCGAAAAAACGCCCCCTATTTTCACTTGTACCATGGAATTCCATCCGCGTCAACAATCGGGGGGGCAGTAACGGACGATGGCGGATCGGCGACGCCACGGAAAAAAGCCTTACGCCAAGGCGCGAAGACGCCAAGGAGTCTTTGAGGAAAAACCGCCATCGATAGGCCATGCGATCTCAGGATCCCTGTTTTCTTTGCGTCTTGGCGTGAGATCCGTCGTGATGGGATGTCGCAACGAAATCTTCTCTGTTTTAGCCATAAGATTTCACTACGCCCGCGGGGGTGGTGAGCAATGCGGGCTAGCGGTGGCCGTCGAGCCAGTCGAGCAGATCCGCCACAATTTGATCGCGCTCCGGCTCGTTGAACAGGTCGTGGTACAGGCCCTCGTAGAGCCGCAAGGTCTTGTCGTCCGACCGGGCCCTTGAGACCAACAGTCGACACCCGCGCGGATCGGTGACGAAATCGCCCGTGCCGTGCAGGGCCAGCACCGGCAGCGTCACACGAGCGGCGTTCTCTTGAATGCGCCGGGCCGCTCGCAAAATCTCGTCGCCCAATCGGACCGGAAACCGTCCATGGAAAACCAGCGGATCGTTGCGAAACGCCTCGACCACGGCCGGATCGCGCGACAGAAACCGGCAGCCCAGATGCGTCACGCGCAGGGTGGGCCAGACCCAACTGACCAGCGCGGCCAGTCGCCGCAGCACGGGATACACATTGCCGCCGATCCAAATGGCCGGGGCGCTGAGCACGACGCCCTGCACGTCCGGCGACCGCGTGGCGGCCAACAGCGCAACCACGGCCCCGCCCATGCTGTGCCCCAACAAAAACACCGGCCGAGCCGGATGCCGAGTCGAGACCCGTTCCAAAAACAACTCCGCATCGTCAAGATACTGATCGAACCGGCGAACCCACAGCCGCGGGCCGTCCGACCGACCGTGGCCGCGCAGGTCCATCGCGCAGAGGGCATAGCCGCGCCGATTCAAATCTTCGGCCAATCGGGCGTACCGGCCGCTGTGTTCGGTCACGCCGTGAATCAGCGCGACCGTACCCCTCGGCGCGCAATCCGGCAGCCACGATTGCTCGAACAATCGCAGTCCGTCCCGGGCCTCAAAAAATTCTTCGTGGTGCGTCATCATCGATTGGTTGACGATTATATGGAGCGGTCCCGAGCCCGTCAATCCGGGGGTTCTGTCCGCTGCTTTCGCTCAACGATAAAATAACGGAGCCGGGACATCCGGTCGCTCGACACATGGAGGTTCCACCACGATGACCACGCCGCCTTTCGTTCATCTGCACTGCCACAGCCATTACAGCTTGTTGGACGGGGCCGGCACGATCCCCGGGCTGCTGGAACGAGCTAAATCGCTGCGGATGAACGCCTTGGCGCTGACCGATCACGGCAATCTGCACGGGTCGATCAAGTTCTATCAGAAGGCCAAGGAGCTGGGCCTCCGTCCGATCCTCGGGTTCGAGGCCTACATCGCCCCGGGCAGCCGATTTCACAAAGAGTCCGCCAGCGGCGCCAAGGAGGCCGCGTTCCATCTGACGCTTCTGGCCCGCAACCGGACGGGTTTTCGCAACCTGATCAAGCTGGCGTCCGCCGCGTTTTTGGAAGGGTTTTATTTTCGTCCACGCATCGACAAGGAACTGCTGACGGCCTGTCGCGAAGGGTTGATCTGCCTGAGCGGCTGCGCGTCGAGCGAATTGAACCGCACGTTGCTGGCCGGCGGCGAGGCCAATTTCCAAAAGGCGTTGGACATCGCCTCCTGGTATCGAAATCTCTTCGGCGACGACTATTACATCGAACTGCAAAACAACCACTTGGAAGTGCAGCGCATCGCGATGGAGCGTTCGATCGAGGTGGCCCAACGATTGGGCATCCCGACGGTCGCCACCAGCGACGTCCACTACATTCTGCGCGAGGACGCCGAGGCGCAGGACATTCTGCTGTGCGTCAACACGGGCCGATTCCGCACCGACACCAATCGGATGCGGATGGAGACCAACGAGTTCTATCTGCGAAGCCCAGAGGAAATGCACGCCGCGTTTCCCGGCATGGAGGACGCGCTGCGCCGCAGCCAGGAAATCGCCGACCGCGTCGACATCGAATTGGAACTCGGCAAGCGGCATTTTCCGGTCTACACGCTCCCGGAAAACAAAACGGCCGAAGAGCTTTTGCTGGAGCTTTGCCTGTCGGGACTGAAGCAGCGTTACGCCGACCGGCCCGATCGCTGCGTCGACGGCCAATTGTCCGAGGAAGTGATGGCCCGGCTCAACCGCGAGTTGGGCGTAATCAACAAGCTGGGGTTCGCCAACTATTTTCTGATCGTGTGGGATTTCGTCCGCGCGGCCCGCGATCGCGGCATTCAGGCCACGGCCCGCGGATCGGGCGTCGGCTCGCTGGTCTCGTACGCGCTGTTTTTGAGCCACGTCTGCCCGCTGGAGTACGACCTGCTGTTCGAGCGGTTTTTGGACGAAAATCGCCGCGAGGCGCCCGATATCGACATCGACTTCTGCCAGCAGCGCCGCGGCGAGGTGATTCAATACGTCAAGGAGAAGTACGGCTTCGACAACGTCGCGCAGATCGGCACCTTCGGCACGATGGCCGCCAGGGCCGCGATCCGCGACGTGGGCCGGGCGTTGGGATTGCCGATCCCTCGGGTCGATTCGATCGTCGCGTTGGTGCCCGACGAATTGAAAATCAAGCTGAAGGACGCGATCGAAAAAAGCGACGACCTGAAGAAGATGTACGAGTCGGACGGCGAGGCGCGCAAGCTGCTCGATCTGGCGCGCGGCATCGAGGGCCTCGCCCGCAACGTCGGCACGCACGCCGCGGCGGTGGTGATCGCCGACCGGCCGCTGACCGATTACGTGCCGTTGCAGCACGTCCAGGACAAGACCGAAGTGATCACCCAATGGGACATGGGCGACGTCGAGCGGTCCGGCCTGCTGAAGATGGACTTTTTGGGCCTGCGCAACTTGACGATCCTCTCAAAAGTGATCGACCTGATCGAGCAGACCACCGGCCGACGGGTCGACCCCTACCAATTTCCGCGCGACGACGCCGAAACGTTCGCCCTGTTGTGCCGCGGCGAGACGAAGGGCGTGTTCCAGTTGGAAAGCGGCGGCATTCGCGACCTGTTGCAGCGGATGAAGCCGGACCGATTCCGCGACATCATCGCCACCAACGCGTTGTATCGGCCCGGTCCGCTCGAAGGCGGCATGGTCGACAACTACATCCAGGTGAAGCACGGTCGCCAAAAGGCCGAGTACAAACATCCCGTGATGAAAGACATCCTGGAGGAGACCAACGGCGTGATGGTCTACCAGGAGCAGGTCATGCGGATTCTCAATCGCCTGGGCGGCATCCAGCTCGGCAACGCCTATTCGTGCATCAAGGCGATCAGCAAGAAGAAGCTCGAGATCATCGCCAAGTACCGCGAGGAGTTCATCGAGGGCGCCCATCAACAAGGCCTGTCGAAAAAAGAAGGCGCGGAGTTGTTCGGGCTGATCGAGAAGTTCGCCGGCTACGGGTTCAACAAGTCCCATTCGACCGCCTACGCCCTGATCGCCTACATCACGGCGTATTTGAAGGCCCACTACAAAGTCGAGTTCATGGCCGCGCTGTTGTCGAGCGACATCACCGGCCGCAACTTCAAGCGCAAGGACTCGCTGGTCGAACATCTCGAAGATTGCCAGCGCATGAACATCACGGTGCTGCCGCCGAACGTGAACAGTTCGGACGTCGAGTTCACCGTCTCGGAAGGCAAGATCTGCTTCGGACTGTCGGCCATCAAGGGTTGCGGCGCCGCGGCGGCCGGCGTGATCGCCGCCGAACGGACCAAGCACGGCCCCTACCACAGCTTCTTCGACTTCTGCGAACGACTCGATCCCGGCGCGGTCAATCGCACGGCCATCGAATCACTGATCAAGGCGGGCGCGTTCGACCAACTCGGCGGACATCGGGCCCAGTTGCTGGCCGCCATCGACCGGGCGATGCAAGCCGCCGTGGCCGCCGCCGCGGATCGCCGCAGTGGACAGAAGGGCCTGTTCGGCGGCGACGAAGACGAGCAACCCGCGACGGCCGCGGCCCATTTGCCCGACGTCCCCGCCTGGGAAGAACGCGATCGGTTGATCAAGGAAAAAGAGGTGCTCGGGTTTTATCTGTCGAGCCATCCGCTGGCCGAGCACCAAAAAACGCTGGCCACGTACTGCTCGCACACGACCGTGACCGCCGCCGCGTTGAAACACCGCGACGAAGTGATGCTCGGCGGAATGCTCTCGTCGCTCAAACTGTCGCATACGAAAAACCCGAAACCTGGCAACCCCAGCCGCTACGCGATGTTCGACTTGGAGGACATGGAGGGCATGATGCGTTGCATCGTCTGGCCCGACCAGTTCGTCCACTATGAGGAACAGATCCAACCCGACGCCATTTTGGTCCTTCGCGGCGCGATCGACAAACGGCCCGGCAGCGAAGAGGCCAATCTGATCGTCAACGAAATCATCCCGTTGGAGGATCTGGACGCCCGCTGCGCCCGCGGAGTGCGCATCCGCGTGTCGGAAAACGAACACGGTCCCCAAAAGCTCGAAATGTTGCACGAAATTCTTCGCGGCTATCCGGGCCGCTGCGATTTGGAGTTGCAGTTGCATCTGGCCGACGGACGTCGCGTCACTTGTCCGTGCGACAAGATGAAACTGGCCGTCAATGTCGAGATGCGTTCCCGGGTCGATCAACTGCTCGGGCCCGGCAACTTGCAATTGATGACCGCCGCTCCGTCCACGCGATCCGCCGGCCGCGGCAACGGCGCGTCGAGACGGTGAAAGTCGCCGTGCGCCCGATGGGTTTTCGACGTCATTCCAGCGCGGGACAGAAATGATACGGCGGCCAAGGACCGCTCACCTCCAACACCAAGCCCTGGCTTTGGACGTCGCCGTAGATTTTTTGAACGGTCTCGAACCAACTCGCCTGCGATGAGGCCGGCAGCAAGTACGCCGCGTGAAAAACCACTTCTTCCGCGTGATCCGCAAGATCGCTCGGCAGATCGCCCATCCGGCAGTTCGATTCGGCCTGGGCCGCCAGTCGCCGCGCGACGTTCTCGATGGTCCGACACATCTGGTCGCAATCGATTCGATGAGAATCCGCTTGAACCTTTTCGTGGACCAAAGAGATCGTGCCCGCGCCCCCCGAAACCGCCGATTCGGCCGACGTCTGGCTTTCGGCGGACGCCGCACTGTCGCGCGTGCGACCGGCGCGCAACAGGAAATGAGGCGGCGGCGGACCAAGATGTCCTGGGATCGACTCCGGCCGTCGTTTTTCCAGATACAGTTTGATGCCCCATTCCAATCGGTTGCCGACTCGCTCCAAAAACTCCGCGACAGTGGACCGGCATCGCCGGAGCGCCGCCTGAAGCGAGTCCGGCGAACAATACAGCGTGCCGAGCGGCACCGGCAGCACGGGCGAGGTCGTCGCCGCGCGGCAAATGATTTCATTGTACCGAGCGGCGACCTTTCCGAGCCACGGAGCGTCTTTGGCTGTTTTGCCGAGCCGATGTTCGGCCGAAAAGCAACTCAAATCCACGCGGCTGACCAAGGCGGCGACCGATTCGTCGCGGATCAACTCCACGTGAAATCGAGGGTCCACTCCGACGCCGATTTCCTGCGTGCGGCATCCGGGCCGGGTGAACGCGTATTGACAATAGCACAAATCCTTCATGTTCGACTCGCACCGTTTCCATCGGGCGCGCCGCAACGGTCTCGCGCGGCGACGCTCTTTTGTTAGGGGTCCACACCGGTAATCCGAATACTATTCTCCCGCACGAATATAACTCGCGCCGCAATCGCCGCACGGCCAGCCGCGACGACACCGAACCGTGAAGCGACATTTTCCGCGCCGCCGACGCGGTTTTCGGATGGGCAAAAACCGAAAGCCCGACCACCGCCCTGCCCTGTTGACCTTTTTGGACGCTCCGGTCTCTCAGAACCCAAAAAAATCCCGCGTGCTAACCATTTTTTGGATCGACGCACCATAACCATCGTGGGGGGACGCGTGTATGACGGGCCACCCGGGGCGGGGCTTCCGTTTCCCGTCCCCGGCGAACACAATAGAGATGGGATCTGTCTGAAGAGAAAGGGCCCATGAAACAGCCGATGAAACCGAAACCTGTCAACCTCCGACGCATCGACAGCCGACGCGACGATATCCAAGCGGCGATGGCCGACCTGCGCGCGCGGCTCAGCCCGCAAGGCAATGTGGTCAGCGAAGCCGGTCGGCGCCGCACCCTCGAAACCTTCGGCGAGCCGCTCTCGCCGCAACAGGTGGTCGAGCGGATCTGCGGCGACGTGCAACAACGCGGGTTGGAGGCCGTGTTGGACTATTCGGCCCGTATCGACCGGGCCCAATTGACCGCCAAGACGCTCCGAGTGTCGGAACGCGAGCTGGACGAAGCCCACGCGGCGGCCGATCCCCGGCTGCTCGAAGCGGTGCGTCACGTGGCGGCGAACCTCCGCGAGTTTCAGCAGGCGATTCTGCATCACGACGTCCGCATCGACCGGCCCGGCGGTTATCTGCGGCAGCGTTATCGGCCGCTCGACCGTGCCGGGATTTGCGTGCCGGGCGGGGCCGCCGCGTATCCGTCGACCGTGCTGATGACGGCCGTGCCCGCCCAGGTGGCTGGCGTTCGTCAGTTGGCCGTCGTCGCGCCGCCCACGAAGTTCGGGTCGTACAACGTCGACATGCTGGCCACGTGCCGCGAGCTTGGCATCGACGAGGTGTATCGCATCGGCGGCGCGCAGGCCGTCGCCGCGTTGGCCTACGGCGTGGAAGGCGTGCCAAAGGTCGACAAGATCGTCGGCCCCGGCAACCTGTTCGTCGCGCTGGCCAAACGCCATGTGTTCGGCGCGGTGGACATCGACTCGATCGCCGGCCCGAGCGAGGTCGTGGTGATCGTCGATCGTTCGACCCGGCCGGAGTTCACCGCGATGGACTTGATCGCGCAGTCCGAGCATTCGCCGGGCGCCAGCGTGTTGATCGGCTGGGACGCGGACGTATTGGACGCGGCCGTCGCGGAGCTTTCCGTGCAGTTGAGCCGTCTGGAGCGCGGCCACTTGGCCCGGCAGTGTTTGGAGGAGTTCGGCGCGGCGATTTTGGTTCGCGACGCGGACGAGGCATGCCGATTGACCGACGAGATCGCGCCGGAGCATTTGCACATCGCCACGGAAGACGCCGAGCGGCTGGCCGAAAAGATTCGCCACGCCGGGGCGATGTTTTTGGGCAATTACACGCCGGTCGCGTTGGGCGACTACGCGGCGGGCCCGTCGCACGTGCTGCCCACCAGCGGCACGGCCCGATTCGCCAGCGGCCTGACGTGCAACGATTTCCTCCGCACCCACAGCGTGCTGCATTTCAACCAAGAAGGCTTAACGCGATTGGCCCCCGACGTCTACACGTTGGCCACCAAGGAAGGGCTCACGGCCCATCGCGGAAGCGTGGAAATTAGAAAAAGAGGCTAGGGACTAGAGACTAGGGGCTAGGCTTTAATCCTATCCCCTATCCCCTGTCCCCTCACCCCTACGTCCTCCCATGTATTTTCGACCTGAAATTGAAGCGATGGCCGGCTACGCGCCGGGCGAACAGCCGCAAGACGGCGACGCCATCAAGCTGAACACCAACGAGAATCCGTATCCGCCGTCGCCGGCCGTGGGACGAGCGATCGAGGCCGCCGTGGCCCGACTGCGAAAATATCCCGACCCGACGGCCGGTCCGTTTCGTCGCCGGGCGGCCGAGCTGCTGGGCGTGCCAGCCGATTGGATCCTTTGCGGCAACGGCAGCGACGACATTTTGACGATCGTCACCCGGGCGTTGGTCGGTCCTCGCCAACTGCTGCGGATGACCTCGCCCAGCTACATCTTGTATCGGACGCTGGCCGAACTGCAAGGCGCGCGGGTCGAAGAGATTCGATTCCACGACGATTGGACGCTGCCCGAAAAGTTCGCCGAGCCCCGCGACGATCTGCGGCTGGCGATTCTGGCCAATCCGAACAGTCCGTCGGGCACCGTCCTTCCGCCGGAACAGGTGTTGGAGATCGCTCAGCGACTGCCGTGTCCGTTGCTGGTCGACGAGGCGTACGCCGATTTCGCCGAAACAAACTGCATGAGCCTGGTGGCCAAGTGCCACAAAATCATGGTGTCGCGGACGTTGAGCAAGTCGTATGCGTTGGCCGGCCTGCGGTTCGGATATCTCGTGGCCCAGGCACCGATGATCGAACAACTGACCAAGGTGAAGGACTCGTACAACTGCGACGCGCTGGCCATCGCCGGAGCGACGGCGGCCATCGGCGACCAGCGGTGGCTGGCCGACAATCGAGCGAAGATTCTGGCCACGCGCGGGCGGATGATGACGGAAATGCGGAAATTAGGGTTTGTAGCGGTCGATTCGCAGGCCAATTTCATTTGGAACACGCATCCAACCCGCCCAGCCCGACCTCTCTACGAGCAACTCAAACGCCAGGGCATTCTGGTCCGATATATGAACTATCCTGGATGGGGGGACGGGCTGAGAATCAGCGTCGGCACGGATGCCGAGATCGACACGTTGTTGGAGAAATTGAAGGCCCCGGTCCCCAATCCCTAATCCCTTGGCTTCCATGGCTCGAACCGCTCGCATTCACCGCAAAACCGCGGAAACCGACATTCAGTTGGAATTGCTTTTGGACGGCATCGGCGAGGCCCGCGTGGCCACCGGCGTCGGGTTCCTCGACCACATGTTGGCGCTGCTGGCCAAACACGCGGCGATGGACCTGAGCGTCACGGCCCAAGGCGATCTGGAAGTGGACCAGCACCACACGGTCGAGGACATCGGCATTTGCTTGGGCCAGGCGTTCCGCGAGAGTTTGGGCGACAAGGCGGGCATCCGCCGCTACGGCCATTTTGCGCTGCCGATGGAAGAAACGCTGGCCACTGTGGCGTTGGACCTCGGCGGTCGGGCGTATTTCGTGTTTCAGGCCGATTTTCCCACGCAGAAGATCGGCGAGTTCGACAGCGAATTGGTCGCCGACTTTTGGCACGCCTTTGCAAACAACGCGTTGTGCAATCTGCACATTCTGGTGCCCTACGGGCGAAACAGCCATCACATCGCCGAAGCGATTTTCAAGGCGACGGCCCGATCGTTGCGAACGGCCGTCGAGCCCGACCCTCGGCTTTCCGGCGTGCCAAGCACGAAGGGAACGCTCTGACAAAGAGACGACAACGATGGAACTTACCCGCGAACAGGTGCTTTCGACGCTTCAACAACATCGAGAGACTCTTCACGGATTCGGCGTCGAACGCATGGGGCTGTTCGGTTCCTGCGCTCGCGGCGATCGGTCGCCAAACGATCTGGATTTCGTCGTGCAATGGAGAACGAAATCGTTCGACGCTTATATGGAATTGAAGTTCTTTCTGGAAGACTTGTTTCATTGCCCCGTGGACGTGGTTGTCGATCAGGCGATTAAGCCTCGCCTGCGGCCGCAAATCTTGAGGGAACTGGTCGATGTCCCGGGATTATAGGGTTTATCTTGACGACGTCGTCGTTGCAGCGGACAAGATTGCAGCGTTTACGAGCGGCTTGTCCAGACAGCAATTTCTTGATGATGCAAAGACCCTGGACGCTGTAGCCCGCAATCTGGAAGTTGTTGGCGAGGCCGTCAAGAAAATTCCCGAAGAGGTTCGCCGCCGATTCCCCGAAATCGAATGGCGCAAGATCGCAGGCTTGCGAGACCTTCTGATCCACGAATATTTCGCCGTCGATCCCGACATTCTTTGGGATGTCGTCGAAAACAAACTGCCCCGGCTGCGACAGCAGATCCAAGAAATGATCGGTTAGCCGTTATTTCTTGACTGCGGGAGCGTCGGCCTTGGCGGTGATTTTCCCTTCGAGATATTTTACGGCCGCCGCCAACGGACGATCGACAAACTTGGAATCGACGGCGGCGCCCTGCCTGGCGGTTTCCGAAAAAACGTCTCGCTGGGTGCGCCACTGACGCCAGCGGTTCTGCTCGTCGTCGCGCATCGGCGTCTCGCAACCCTTGTCCGGCAAAACGCCCCAATCGCCGTTTTTGGCGGTCGACTCCCGATGGATGTTTTTGCCACTGGGCCGCCAATAGCTCGCCGTCGTGAGTTTCAGCATTCCCGCGTCCTCCGCCAAGGGAATCATCTCCTGGATAGTCCCCTTGCCGAACGTGCGCTGGCCGAAAATCGCCGCCCGATGATGGTCCTGCAAACACGCGGCCATGATCTCGCCCGCGCTGGCCGTCTGCTCGTTCACCAACACGGCCATGGGGACATCAAGCACGGGCCGTCGTCCGTCGGCCTCGTAGACTTCGCTGATCCGCCCGTCGCGGCGACGCGTGGTGACGATCACGCCCGAGGCGACGAACATCCGACATGCCTCGATCGCCGTGGCGATGTATCCGCCGGGATTGTCGCGCAAGTCCAACACCAAACCTCGCGCCTTGTGCTTGGCAAGCCACGCGAGCGCTTTTTGCAGTTCGTCCGACGTGTTTTCCGTGAAGCTGCCGATGCGGACGTATCCGATCCGATCGCGGCCCGGCAGCAAAAAGTTCCACGAGCCGTCGGAGTGGTAGGCGTCGCCAAACACGGTCGGCACCTGGATCGTCTCGCGAACGATCCGAATCTCGACCGGCTTGGCCTCGTGGTCGTGCAAGACGGTCAACGTGACCGCGTCGCCCGGCTTGCCGCTCAACCACGCGACGGCGTCTTGCAGCGAGACCCCTTGGGTGCTTTCCCGATTGATCCGCAAGATTTTGTCGCCGGCCCGAACCCCGGCGCGATAGGCCGGCGAGCCCACCAGCGGGCTGAGCACCGTCAGTTGCCGGCTTTGCGGATTGAGCACTACGACAATGCCCACTCCGCCGAACTGCTGATCGACGATCTTCTGGAACTCGGGCAATTCGGCGGCCGTAATGTACATGGAGTTTTCATCGAGCCGACCCACCATGCCGTCCAGGGCGCCTTCAAACAGGGTTCGAGCACGGACCGGTTCGAGATAGCGGTTTTCGATGATCTTCATGGCCTCGGCGGCCATCCGACCATACGGATGCGTTTGCACCCGCTGCTGGCAAAACAAGGCGACGACGGCGACAAGAATCAGCAGGAACAGATTGCGACGGGGCATGGGCGGTCTTTCCACAACACAAGGCGAACCCCCATGTTTTACCCCGCCCGGCCCTCGGCTGACAAGTCGAACCGGCCATCGCATCCAAGTTAGACCTGGCAGTTTGGCCCGAAATTCGCTAAAATAGTCAGCTTCACGGCAATTGCACCCTGCCCAGGGAAGAATCATGGCACGTAAGATATTGAATCGTAAAGAGTTACGCGCGGAGAACGAGGCGGCCGAAAAGTCCGGGGCCGAGGCAAAGGCCACGACCAAGAAGGCGCCCGCCAAACGAAAAAGCCGCGCCAAAGTGGTCAAGGAGGTCCGATTAAAGGCCTTCTGGGGCGTTTTTAATCAGTCGTTGCGACGCGTCTCCTTGTTCGAATTCAGCCAACGCGCCGAGGCGGACAAAAAAGCTGCCGAGCTTACCGAGTCACAAAAAACGCCGCATTTTGTCCAGATCGTAAAAGAAGTCATCGAAGAATAGAGGGCGGTCCGCTCCGGCTTTGCGGCTGTACGAACCCGTTTGTCGACCATGTGGTTGGCCACGCTTACGCTGCTGACGATCTCCAATGTGTTCATGACCTTCGCCTGGTACGGCCACTTGCGTCACAAGCAGACGGCCCTATGGTTGGCGATTCTGGTCAGTTGGTTGATCGCGTTCGTCGAATATTGCTTTCAGGTGCCGGCCAATCGGCTGGGACACAACGCCGGCATTAGCGCCGCGCAATTGAAGACGATCCAGGAAGTCGTGACGCTGACGATTTTTTCCGTCTTTGCGGTGTTCTATCTCAAAGAGCCGCTGCGTTGGAACTACGTGCTGGGGTTCACGCTGATCGCCGGCGGCGCGCTTTGTGTTTTCGCGCCGTGGCAGACGATCAAGTGACCCGCGGCCCTCTTGCGTCCGATTCCGCTCAGTCGTGGAACAGACAGACGAAAATGTCGTAGGCGGCGTGGCATCCGGCGGCGATTCCGAATCCTCGATACCAAAACACCACGGCAAAAAAGACGCCGGCCAACGTGCGGAACAGGAATCGAGACCACGCCAAAGTTTCACCGTAGGGGCCCACGTTATGGGCCGCCGCAAACAACAGGCTGCTCAGCGCCACGGCCGCAACCACGCTCATCCGCGGCGTGAATTTCGCGTGTCGGAACGCCCAAACCAAAATCGACAGCAGGATCAGCCGAAACACCAGTTCTTCATAGATGCCGGCCCCCAAGAAGCCGAGGCTCGCTTTGAGCGTCGCCCCGAGACTCATCATCGCGTTCTGCACGAACGAGAGCACACGCAACACAAGCCCCAACAAGAGCGATTCGGCGGCCATGCCCGACAGAATGCCGCCGGAAAGTTGCCAAGGTTCATGGGCCAGATAGTGCCAGCCCAACAGAATGCAGATCAACAAAAACGCCGGCAACACGTGTTGGCTGAACCCGAGCATTTCCAACAGATGCTGCAACGCGGCGTCAGCTCCATTCTGACGAACGCCAAGCGCCAGCACGCCCACCTCGTAGAGAACCAGCAGCGGCGCAACAAACACCAGGCTGGCCAACGGCCGTCGCGATTCGACCCAATACCGTTCGGCCAATTGGCCCAAGGGCGCATGTTTTGGGGGCTCTGCCATATTTTTTTCTTGTTCGGCCGGACTTCTCGTCAAAGGTCAATCCGGTTTGCCGGGTTGGAATAATCCGCAGAGTACGCAACATCCGCAGAGTCCCGGATCATCGCCGCGAACGGGTTGCCGCCGATCGGAGGGGTCCCTACAATGACGCATATCCGTTATGAGTCACCCTGCAAAGAACATCGTCGTCCTCGGTTCGACCGGCAGCATCGGTCGCAGCACGCTTGAGGTGATCGCCGCCTCGGGGGGGAGTTTGCACGCCTACGGCCTGACCGCCCATCGAAACACCGAGCAATTGCTGCGTCAGGCTCAAGCCGTCCGTCCCGAAAAAATCGTCGTCACCGACCCCACGGCCGCCTCAAAGCAGGACTGGTCCGAGCTGCCGCCCGGCGTGCAGTTGGCCGTCGGACACGCAGCCGCCGCCCAATTGGCCGCCGAATCGGCAGTCGACACGGTCGTCTCGGCGATCGTCGGCAGTGCGGGTCTCCGGGGCACCTGGGCGGCCTTGGAGGCCGGCAAAACCGTCGCGCTGGCCAACAAAGAAAGCCTCGTCGTGGGTGGCCCGTTGGTGATGGACCTTGCCCGGCGAAAAAATGCCAAAATCCTGCCGGTCGACAGCGAGCACGGGGCGGTGTTTCAGGCAATGCAGGCCGGGCGGCGCGACGAGGTGCGCCGGGTGGTGCTTACCGCCAGTGGGGGGCCGTTTCGCACGTTTTCCCTGGAGCAGCTCGCTCAGGTGACGGTGGCCGACGCCTTGGCCCATCCCACGTGGGCGATGGGACCGAAAATAACGATTGATTCGGCCACGCTGATGAACAAGGCCCTCGAAATCATCGAGGCCCGGTGGCTTTTCGATCTTTCGCCCGATCAAATTGCGGTGATGATTCATCCGCAGTCGATCATTCATTCGATGGTAGAATATAGGGACGGTTCGGTGATCGCCCAGCTCAGTCCGCCGGACATGAAGCTGCCGATCCAGTACGCGTTGACGTGGCCGAACCGTTGCGAAGGTGTCGCGGCCAAGCTCGACTGGGCCCGGGCGATGGACCTGCGTTTGGAGCCGCCCGATTTCGAGCGGTTCGACGCGTTGCGGTTGGGCCTGGAGGTGGCGGCCGCTGGGGGCACGGCTGGCGCGGCGCTGAACGGGGCCAACGAAGCGGCCGTGGCGGCGTTCCTCGATCGTCGGCTCGGCTTTTGCGACATCGTGCCGGTCTGTCGCAGCGTTTTGCAGAATCATCCATTCCACTCCAACCCCACGCTCGAGCAAGTGCTCGAGACGGACCGTTGGGCTCGCCAGGAGGTGTTGCGTTGTTGTACGTAATCGGTTGGATCGTCGTCGTGCTCATGGTCGCCTTCGGCCTCGGGTTTGTCGTGTTCGTCCACGAGTTGGGCCATTTTTTGGTGGCCAAATGCTGCGGCGTCAAATGCGAGAAGTTTTATCTCGGGTTCGACTTCGGCGGCCTGAAGTTCTGCAAGTTCCAGTGGGGCGAGACCGAGTACGGCATCGGCATCTTCCCGTTGGGCGGCTACGTCAAAATGCTCGGCCAAGAGGACAATCCCGCTCGACTGCGCGAAGAAATGGAACGAGCCCAAACGGGGAACGAGGGACGAGGGACGGACGGCGAGCCCACTGCCGAAGCGCACGCCCCCGGTTACGATCCTCGCAGTTTTTTGGCCCAAAGCGTGCCGAAGCGGATGGCGATCGTCTCGGCCGGCGTCGTCATGAACCTGATTTTCGCGTTCGTCTTGGCGGTGACCGCCTATTGGATCCACGTCGAACAATCGCCGTGCATCGTCGGCGGCGTGTTTCCCGGACTGCCGGCGTGGCAAGCCGGGCTTCGGGCGGGCGATGAAATCTTGGAGATCGGCGGCAAGCCGATGCGCGAGTTCCGCGATCTGCAAAAGACGATCTCGTTGGGCGATCTGCCGGAGGGCGGCGTGCCGATGCTGGTCCGACGCCGCGACGCGTCGCAGCCGCTGACGATCACCGTCAAGCCCGACCAAATGTTCGGGGCGTTTTTCGTCGGCGTCAGCGGACCGAACACCAACCGATTGGCCGACGACCGCAAGACGTGGCTGGTGCACAATTGCCCGGCGGTTTGGCCCGGCACGGCGGCCGCTGCGGTCTCGCCCGGCTTCCAAAACGGCGACGTGATCATCGCCATCGATGGAAAACCGGTCGACAATTACGCTCAGATCAACGCGGCCCTGGCCCGAACCGCCGACAAAACCATCAACGTGACCGTGAAGCGGCGCAAGGGAGCCGACTCGGTGGAGCTCAAAACGATCCCCGTCGCGCCGAACCCGGTGCGGCAGCTCGGGCTCGTCCTGACGATGGGCGACGTCACGGCGGTTCAGCCCGGATCGCCGGCAGCCAAGGCCGGCATCCAGCCCGGTGATCGGCTCGAACAAGTCGACGGCCGTCCGATCGACGATCCCATGCGATTGCCCGACCAATTGAACGCCCAAGCCGGCAAAACCGTCCGCCTGACGCTCGATCGCAAGGGCTCGCCGGTCGTGGTGTCGGCCGCGCTCTGCGAACCGTCGGGCTCCATGCCGCCGCAGACGATCGACGCTCCGGTGGGCGTGGAGTCGTTGGGGTTGGCCTATCACGTGCTCAACCGGGTCGAGCGGGTGCTGGAGAACGGTCCCGCCGCCAAGGCCGGCTTGCGAGCCGGCGATCTGCTGCTGGAAGCGAAAATCGAAAAAAAGAAGCTGCCCGACCTGGATCTAAAACAAAAAGCCATCGCCGTTCCGTTCAACAAAAAAGAGCGGAGTTGGCCGACGTTCTTCGGCGTGCTGCAAACCACGCTGCCCGGCACGTCGGTCGATCTGACCTTCCTGCGCGGCGACGAAAAGAAAACCGTGACGCTCAAGCCGACGGCGGCGACCGATTGGTTCACTCCCGACCGCGGCTTCGTGTTCGAGCCGATGCGGTTCGTGCACGGGGCCGATTCATTCGGCCAGGCGCTTCGCATGGGCGGACGAGAGACGCTCGACTCGCTGACGATGGTGTTCCGCAGCCTTAGGGCCCTGGGCACCGCGCAGGTTTCGGCGCGCAATCTGGTCGGACCGGTCGGCATCGTCGGATGGGCCGTCGACAGCGCCGATCAAGGCGCCGCCAAGCTGCTGCTGTTCCTGACAATGCTCAGCGCAAACCTGGCCGTGTTGAACTTCTTGCCGATCCCGGTGCTGGACGGCGGCCTGATGATGTTCCTGATTTACGAGGGCGTCCGCGGCAAGCCGGCCAACGAGCACGTGCAGGTCGTGCTGACCTATCTGGGACTGGCGCTGATCCTCGTGCTGACGATTTGGGTGTTCGGACTCGACTTCGGCTGGATTCCGCGACGATAGCCGTTACGGCCGGTTTCATCGCTTGCGATTTTGCGGAAGAGCATCCGCGCATTTTCAACTTGGAACGCGCATCAGGTCAGCTTGTGCTTCTTCAGCTTGCGGGCCAGGGTGGCGCGGTGGACTTTGAGCATCCTCGCGGCCTTGCGCTGATTGGAGTCCGAAAGGTCCATCGCCCGGGCGATCGCGCGACGCTCGATCTGGTCGAGGCTCAAATCGTCAGCCGACAGCGACTGGCGCGGCGGATCCGATTCGAGCAGCAACATTTCGATCAGCACCTCAGCGTCGAGCCCCGTGGCGTAAAGCCGCTCGACCCAGGCGGCCAATTCGCGGACGTTGCCCGGCCAAGGATAGCCCATCAACAGGCTTCGCACGGCGTTGCTGACCTTCGGGACCGACCGCTTGTATTGACGCGAGTAAAGCGTAAGGAAGTGGTCGAGCAGGACCGGCACGTCCTCGACCCGATCGCGCAACGGCGGCACCACCACGCGAACGATGTTCAGCCGATAGTAAAGGTCTTCGCGGAACTCGTTCTTGCGGACCATGTCCCGCAAATTGCGGTTGGTGCCCGCCACGAATCGCGTGTCGATCTTGATGGGAATCGGATTGCCGACCGGAATCACCTCGTGTTCCTGAATGACGCGCAACAACTTCGGCTGCAAATGGAGCGGGATTTCCGCGACTTCGTCCAAGAAGAGGGTGCCGCGATCGGCGGCGCGGATCATGCCCAACGTGCTTTGTTCGGCGCCGGTGAACGCTCCGCGCACATGGCCGAAAAACTGGCTCTCAAACAGCGATTGGCTGACGCCGGCGCAGTTGACCGGAATGAACGGCTGATTCCGTCGAAGACTTTTGGCGCAAAGCCGCCGAGCCACTAATTCCTTGCCCGTGCCGCTCTCGCCTTCAATCAGAACGCAGCAATCGCTTGCCGCGACGCTGTCTACGAGTCGAAGAACTTCGACCATCGCCTGAGAAGCACCGACAATTTGCGGGAAATCCACTTCCGACCGCAGAGAGATGCTCATGGTGATATGATTCGCTCCTAGCCGCCGCGGGACCGAATGTCTCCGGCGACATCCGACCTGCTGCACTCGCCGACCAAAACACATCGCCGCCAGGCTTTTCCAGATTACGAACTCCGCCCAAACAACGGCAGACCCCGCACCTTCGCCGGCACGTTCTGATCTTTCGAGCTCAACTGGTCGCTGACGCTGCCTCCGCTGAAATTTAAAAGCCCAAAACAACCGGAAAATACGTCGATTCTGTCAATTTAGGCATAATCGAACCGCACTCTCAGCATAACCATTTTTTCCATCACGTCAACGATCCGGCAAAAATACTATAAACTGCTTCGGAAACACCAATCTTATGGGTAATAATACATAACTCTAAAGTACTAATTCCACCAAAAAAAGACCTGCTTCATTCGATCCAACCACCGCCCAACACCCGATCCGCCTGGTAGCACACGGCGGCCTGGCCCGGCGCGACGCCAAAGCATGGCTCGTCAAACTCGACGTGAAACCGTTCGTCAGGCAATCGAGTCACCCGCGCGTCCACCGGCCGGCTGCGGTAGCGTATCTTGATCTGCAAGGGACTCGCCTCCGAACCACCGCCGTCCGTCGTCCATTCGACCAGCCAATTGGCACCGGCGGCGGTCAACTCGTTGCGAGCCAACTCGTCATGCGCGCCGATCACGACGCGATGCGTGTCGGGCTCGATGCGCAGCACGTAACGCGGCTGGCCCATCGCCACGCGCAAGCCCTTGCGTTGACCGACCGTAAAACGCTCGAATCCATCGTGCCGGCCGACCACGCGACCGTCGCTCATGACGATTTCGCCCGAGGTATCCAGCGGTCCGCGACGCTGGCGGACAAATCGGGCATGGTCCTGATCGGGCACGAAGCAAATCTCCTGGCTGTCGCGTTTGGCCGCCACGTGCAGGCCCAAGCGTTCGGCGATGGCTCGAATTTCGTCCTTGCGGTGATCTCCGACGGGAAACATCAACCGCGGCAGCAACGGACGAGGAATGCCAAACAACACATACGATTGATCCTTCGACGGATCCCGTCCGCGACAAAGCGCAACGTCGCCGCCTGGACCGACAACCAGCCGCGCGTAGTGGCCCGTGGCGACGAACTCCGCCCCCAAACGATCGGCGAAGTCGAACAGCCGGCCGAACTTCAACCAGGTGTTGCAGACGATGCACGGGTTGGGCGTCCGACCGGCGGTGTATTGCGTCACGAAATAATCGACCACCCGGTCAAAATCTTGCTGAAAATCGACCGCGTAGAAGGGCATGTCGAACCGATCGGCCACGCGTCGGGCGTCGGCGGCGTCGGCGGCCGAACAACAGCCCTGTCGACCGCAAGAGGCCGCTTCGATCGGCGGCTGGTTTTGGCCGTGCCGCATGAAAACGCCGAGCACCTCGTGCCCTTGCTCGCGCAGCAGCCAAGCGGCCACACTGCTGTCCACTCCGCCCGACATGGCTAAAATCACCCGGCTCATGCCTTCATTAGACCGCGACGGCTCCTTGGGCAGCAAGGGGGGGGGGGGGGGGGATGCGAAGATTGCAGTTGACACGTCGGACGGCCCCGTCCTATCTTTTCCTCACGAAAGCGTAAAAAACAACGCCCGATCGGTCTTCCGATGAAAACCAGCCAGCCGGCCAACTATCGAAGCCGTCAACGACTGCTTGCGGCGGCCCGGTGGCTTTTAGAGTTGCGCGCACGGTGGCGTCGCCGCGGGTTTGTTTGCCGTTCGCTGGCCGGCCAGGCGTCCGACGGGCTGTTCGTCAACTCGGACATGACCGTCAGTTGCAACTGCCAAGACATCGACGGCCATGGGCAGCTCGGACGGTTGCGAACCACGCCGCTGGTCGAGATTTTGAACGGTCCGAAGGCCGCGGCTTTTCGTCGGCAATTGGCCGCCGGACGGTTGCCGCTGGCCCGCTGCGCCGCCTGCTGGCATCTGCGGTCGATCCCGCGGGATGAAGCGCGACGCTGCGTCGACCAGTTCCAACCGCCCAAGGGTTTGAGCGTTGAAAACACGGTCTGCTGCAATTTGCGGTGTGTGAGTTGCTGCCGCGAGACGATCCTGAAAACGCGCGGCGAGGGCCGATCGCTTTCGCTGGCCGACGTGGAGATCGTCTCCGACACGCTGCACCAACTCGGCGCGGAGTACTGCGGCTACTACAACCTGGGCGAACCGTTCTTTTCGTCGGCGATTCTCGACGAGTTGCGGCTGTTGAGACTCCGCAATCCCTCGATGCACCTTCTGTCGTCGACCAATGGGCTGCTGTTGGACACCGACCCGAAGCGTGAGGCGGCCCTGCTGCTCGACGAACTGCTGTTCTCGATCGACGGGGTGTCGACGCCGATGGTGAATCGTTACCAGCGCGGGGGCGATTTCGACCGTTCCTACGAAAACATGCGGCGGCTGGTCGAGTACCGTGACGCCCAAGGCCTGCGCCGGCCGACGATCGTGTGGAAATACGTCGTTTTCCGCTGGAACGACCATGCGGAGGACGTGGCCCTGGCTTTGCAACTGGCCCGTGCGGCCCACGTGGACCGCCTGCAACTGGTGTTCGCCCGAAACCCATGGCACGCCATGTCGTGGCGTTTTTTCACGTCAAAAGCCTTCCGGACCTGGAAATGCACGAACTGGCGATGCCGCGACATCGAGTTGCGTCCGGCGGCGCAGACGGTCGAAAAAGCCGCCTGATCCACCAACCATCCTCCGAACCAAGGCGTCTCCACCCGGTTGCGGGGCCTTTCAGCGAGAACTGCCATTGATTCGGCAATGACCCGAACGGTATACTCCCGGCCACTTCGGGCTGTTGCTCGAAGCATAAGGCCCGGCGGTTCCGCCCGAGGCGCATGGGGTGGTCTGCGCCGCGACTGAGCATGGAGGCTCCAGGTGACCGGCTATCTGCGTAACATTTGGCAGTTGCGGTATTTTTGGATGGCGCTAGTCCGCAACGATCTGCGGAACCGCTATCGGCGTTCCGTGATCGGCATCGGCTGGTCGCTGCTGCACCCGATCGCCATGACGATCGTCTTGTGCATGGTGTTTACGCAGCTGTATCACCAAAATCTGCGCGAGTACGCGCCGTATGTGCTGAGCGGCCTGACCTACTGGGGTTTCATCTCCGCGGTCGTGATGCAAGGCTGCCAGTGTTTTTTTCAGGGCGAGCACTACATCCGCCAACAACCAGCGCCGCTGGCGATCTATCCGCTTCGGACCACCTTGGGCGCGGGGTTCCACTTTGTGCTCGGACTCGGTGTGGCCATCGTATTGGTATGGTGTTTTAAGGGGTTTGGCAACTTGCCGACGCTCATGTACCTTGTCCCAACGCTGGCTTTGTTGTTCGTCGTTGGTTGGTCGCTGGCCGCGTGCACGGGCTTGTCCAACGTGCTGTTTCAGGATTCGCAGCACTTGTTTGAAGTGCTCATGCAGATTTTATTCTACCTGACGCCCATCTTTTGGCACGTCGACAGTATGCCGTCGCGGTTTCGCCAGATGGCCATGCTGAATCCGTTCGCCGTGCTGCTGGATCTGGTGCGAAAACCGTTGCTGGAGGGCCAATGCCCTTCGTGGTCATCGGTCCTTTTCGGCGCGGCCATCGGCGCCGTGGCCGTCGGCGCGGCGTCGCTGGCGCTGAAGCGGTTTGAGAAACGCATTATTTTCTACCTGTGATCGAGATATGTCACTGATCGAACTAGACAACGTCGGTCTGCGATTCCAGGTGCGGCGATTCGGCCGGATCAGCCTGAAGGAATATCTGTTGAAAGGGTTCTTCCTGCCCTCGAAACGGCCGACCTTCGACGTCCAAGCCTTGGACGGCGTCTCGCTGACCGTCAACGAA
>JBDKTJ010000057.1:0-2752 GCA_039698075.1 Thermoguttaceae bacterium
ATGCGTTGGAGCGTGGAGGTGGCCTTCCACGACAGCAAACAACACCTCGGCTTTGAGGAGCCGCAAGGCTGGGCGCGTCGGGCGGTCCAGCGCACCGCTCCGATTGCCATGCTGCTGTACAGCCTGAACCACCATCACGAAAATGACCACCGTTGCCCGCATGTCGCCGGTTAGATAGGAGATCACGCCCAACGCCATGAGCAGGAGAACCAGCGGATTCGCGAGGTTGCTCAAGAGACGCATCACGGCCGATTGATGCTTTTCTCGGCCAATCTCGTTCGTCCCAACCTGCTTCAGGCGAGAATTGGCTTCCGCCTCGCTCAGCCCGCCCAGTTGCGATCCAAGGGCTTTCAGTACGGAATCGGCGTCAGCACGCGACTTTTCCAACAATTCAGCGGAATTATTCGACCCGTTCCTACCAGAATGGTTGCCTGGATGCTGAGACGCGTTAGGTGTCTTTTTTGAGATTTCCATTCGGGGCTTTGTTGTATTCTGTACACTAAAACTGCTCGGACTTAAGTCAACTTTACCACCATCTTGCCAACGTTTTGTCCTTGGAAAAGTCCGAGGAAAGCGTCCACCGCATGGTCGATCCCTTCCACGACCGTTTCCTTGTTCTTCAGCTTGCCTGCTCGAAAATAGCCGCCCACTTCCTTTTCGAACTCGGCTTGACGATCTAGCCAATCGAAAACGAGCATCCCCTTCATCGTCAGCCGTTTCGTAATCATATTAAAGAGGTTCGAAGGACCCGGACGTGGCTTTTCTTCGTTGTACCCGGAGATGCCGCCGCAGGCGATAATCCGGCCATGAACGCGCAACGCCGAGATTGCCGCTTCAAGCGTTTCGCCTCCTACATTGTCAAAATAGACATCGATCCCATCCGGTGCCTCCAGATTCAGTTGTTCGAGTACGGGACCGACTTTGTAATTGAAGGCGACATCAAATCCGCATTCTTCCCGCAAAAACAAGACCTTCTCTGTTGAACCGGCCGACCCGATGACACGGCACCCGCGTAATTTTGCGAGTTGCCCGGCAACATTGCCGACGGCGCCGGCAGCTCCCGAGATGAAAACGACATCGCCGGCTTTGACCTCCACCAAGTTTAACCCGGCCCAGGCGGTCATGCCCGTCATGCCCAAGGCGCCAAGGTAAATCGAGAGCGGCTGAATGTCGCGGCTGACCGGATGCAACTCCTTGGGCGAAGCAATGAAGTATTCCCGCCAGCCAAATCTGGAGGTGACGGCGTCGCCCGGCTTGAATTCCTTGGCACGTGACTCCACGACCTCGCCGACTGCACCGCCATCGAGCGGTTTGCCTAACTCGAACGGCGGAACATACGATTTTCCCTCGTTCATACGACCGCGCATGTAGGGGTCTACCGACATAAAGAGGTTACGAACCAGCACCTGTTGATCTTGCAGCGGCTCCAGTTTGGTTCGCGCCAGGGTAAAGTTAGCTGCGGTTGGCATCCCATTCGGGCGGGATGCCAACCGAATCTCGCGATTCATAATATCTGTCATGGTTGTCTCTCCATTTCACCGACGGTTGAATTGAACTTGTCCATCGGACTCTTCTCCGATCGTTGCGAACGCCCACCTCAGCGAAAACAAAAAATCCGACGTGACCGAATACCCAGCGGTATTCAACCACGTCGGCTTACTCGTCAACGAGCCCCCCGCACACGCGAGTTGCTCTTTATCTAGTCATCCGACAAACTCATTTCTATTCTACGTCGATGAACGGGGATCGCAAGGGTGCATCGCTCGGCAACCACGGCCGACGGATATGCAGGTCGTTGCCTTATTTCTAATGATCGTGATGTGCAACTCGCGTCGATTCATCTCCTTGTGCGGCATGGGAGAGCGGTCTCCGAGGCGATTGCTCGGAGGCCGCTTTCTTTGACCATACGCGCCCCGCTTTAACTCCACTCAACACAACGAATCCAAACGAGTTCTCAACCGTTCCTGAGGTTACACGCCGACGGCGACCGGTTCGGCATGGACCGTCGTTTCCGTCGCTTGAGTGTTATCCAGACGCTCCTTGGCGCTAAGCACGTGTCTGCGCGGATAGATACAGCGGCACATCCAGTTGTGAGATTTGATCCAACTGCTCTTCGAGCCAGTCGACGTGCCCGTCTTCCTCGTCCACAATCGATTCAAGCATCTTGCGGGTTGCCGCATCGTTGGCTTCGTTCGACAGGTGGATGGCATCGTTGTACAAACCGACCGTATGTAGCTCGGCATCGTGATCCGCATGAAGCTGCTTCGGCACGTCCGCACCGATGTGAATCTGGTTTAGCCGGCTGACCGTTGGCGTTCCATCCAAGAAGATGATCCGTGTGATCAACTCCTCGGCGTGATGCATCTCTTGCCTTGCACGCTTCTCTACGGCTTCATGCAATCGCTCATAGCCCCAGTTGGCGCACATCTCCGAATGGACCATGTACTGGTTAATGGCGGTCAATTCGTCGCACAACAACTCGTTCAGCTTCTCAACCACACGTTCGTCACCCTTCATGTTTCACTCCCTTTGCAAGAGATCGTTGTCTTAAAATATGTCCGGCATTTCATTGCCATCCCATTCGTTGCAGAGTCGCCTTTTATGCGAAATTCGTTCCACATAATGAATCACTTGACAACAGCAGCGTAACACTTCTCGGCGAAGTCCCAGTTGGCCGCCTTCCAGAAGGCCTCGACGTACTTCGCTCGTTCGTTGCGGTAGTCGATGTAATAGGCATGTTCCCAAACGTCGA
>JBDKTJ010000058.1:0-30186 GCA_039698075.1 Thermoguttaceae bacterium
CCCTTGCAACAAAACCACAAAATCGGGTACAAGTTTCATTGTGAGCCTCCTTGCTCAATGCCTGGGTTGTTCAATCACCAAGCATTGTCCCGGAGGCTCGCGTTATAGTGATAGGTCAGTTTTTGCCCTTAAAAAGTGCAAAAGTCGAACGCAGTGTTTTTCACGAAAACGGCTGTTTCACCACGTTCGAGAAAGTGCCGGACTGCTTCACGATCCGCCTCGGGATCGAAAGACGCCCGAGCCGTTTCCCGAGCAAACGCCAACAGCATTTGCCAATATGCGGCCCAATGCGTCGTCCAGTATCGTAAAGCCCCACGCGACAATCCCATTATTTCCGCAGCATCACGCCGACTTTTTCCTTGTGCCAACATGGCCGCAAGTTCGCCCATTTGTCTCGCCACTTGAGGCGTTGGGGCGGCAATCGGTGCGGGCCCGGATGGCAGCCCTTTGATTGGTTTGGTGTAATACAAGCCGTTCGGCCGGATACGGCGAACACGCCATTTCGCCGCGCTACGCTCGCTGAAAGCCACGACACGATGCTCGTCGTCGCCTGCAAAACCGCAAATCGGGCAAGGCTGCTGTTTTCGGAACCCTTGCGGCTTACGGTGCCATTCGATCGGGCGTGGTTTGGTTTCGCTCGTCATGCTTGCGGTCCTCCCTCCTGAATCAATCGTTCTGCTTCGTACAGTGGGCGCGCGACTTCCAGGATGGCTTTGGAGAAATCGTCGTTGTGCCAGCATGGACTATGCCAATGCAAGACGATCAAATCCGCCGTCAAATGCAGGCTAACCCTTAGCGCGTTGTCGCGGCGACGATTGACGCGGCGAGTTAGTTTCAACAGATCGAGAATAATTGCCGCACGATCGCGCGGACTCTCGACGACCATGGTGGTGTCTTGGATGTCGTTGACGACCCGAACCAGGCAACGTGTTGCGGTTGTGCAACCGGTCATTGGAGAGACTCCCCAAGAAAGACCCAAAGCCGTGATACCCGCTTCAGGGCAGTTGAGGACTGCCGCGCGGCCTTGCTCCCCGCCTTCGCGGATCAACGCTTGGTTGCGCGCACGGATACCACGGCTTTCGGCCTGATCGAACATCGCTTGAATCCTCAAAAGGGTCTGAAGCCCTTGGCGGCCATCTGATCGACCGCCAAGGGCAAAAATCGACATCCTTTGCGTTGCTGTCAAGACACCATTGCGAGGCATTATCGTTAAGAATGGCAGATTCTTTCCGACGTACTATCTATATATCCACATGCCGAAAGAACTGTCGGCAATTATAGTCACTCATTTTTTTCTGTACCTCCGGCCATCAGGTCCAATGAACGTTGCTCCCGATGGAAGCTGCCGCCAATCGTCATCGTTACGTACGGTTGGCTGTTGCGGCTGAAGAGTCGGATCATCCTGTAGACCCGCTCCTTGCCGCGGCGCACTTGGATTCACGTTCAGTTCATGCAGTACCCCTGTATTTTTCCAGGAACCACGAATCTCTGTCCCGTCCGCCATAACATACACAGGAGGGTTGGTCGCAATAACCCTGACAGGCCCTCGCCCCTGAGAGTCTAATGGAACCATGGAGTCCCGAGGCGTGCCCCACTGGGCTCCATTTTGATCGACGTACCCATTGCTAGAGGATGGACGTCCTGGCCCCGGAAGACCCAATCCGCTACCAACCAGCTCTGCCATCCCTCTTGGGGTTGTGACAGTTTGGAGAGAAGCACCACCGTTGGGCTGTTCCGCTGACGACGGCTGTTGCGTCCGAATAGGCGATCCACCAACTGGTCGCCCAGAACCCAAGACAGGTGCGGCCGTTGCGGGGACTCCCAACAACTCCTTCTCTTGCCCCCGCAACGCCATCATTCGGCGTGTTTCTTCTGGTGTCCGACTATCTCCAAGCGACACCAACGACTCGATCTCTTCGTTGATCGCCCTAAGCTGAGATTGCCTTGGGTCCTCAGTCGGTGCTTGCTGATCCCGCTGGGCGGGCTGACCCGGTTGCTGAGTTGTGCCACCCTGTGGCGCCGTACTGCCAAAACGTCTTTCTGCTTCCTCCCAGGCTTGATCGGACGTGTATAGAGGATTGTAATTAGCGTCATGCAGGCTCATCAGCTTAGCAGCGTATGTGGCCTTGGAATGCTGCAAAGCTAGTTGTTGTTTGCTCTGCTCGGCTTGAAGTTTTGCTCCGTCATCGCCTTCCGGCTTCGGTGCAGACCAGCCGCGGGGGACCTGCGGCATGCCTGTTTTGGGATCAATGATCCACGGAGTACCCTTCCCCCACTCCCCGCCGTCCCAGTGGACGTTCTCCTTAACCTGATCCGCGATCGGCCGAGGCTGTTTGTCCGCTCGCTTAGGAACGGGTCGAATCGACCGAATTCGGCGATTCAGTTCATTCAAGGCGATTTCGCGTTGTCCTTCGCTCAAGGTCTGGTCGTCAAGGACTTTTGAAACTGAGTTTTGCAAACCCGCAAGTCGTTGCTCCTGCGCGGGCGTGTACTCCAGATGGCCACTTCGCAGGCCTTCGGAAATAAACCGCTGATCTCCCAAGTCGCTCTGCTGTTGAAACTGCCGATCTTGCAACGTCTGTCGTTGCTGGAACGGAGTCATTGTGCCGCCGGGCTGTTGCGGTTGCCCCACAGTCGTAGTCTGGCCGGTAAACGAAAATCGGCCACGCTGATCGGTGATTGCGGTCGGCTGATTGGCGGGGGTTGCCAGATCAGGAAACGGAAGAGGCTCGCCACGTGACTGAGCCTTTGCGTTGGCTATCTGCTGCTGTTGCTGAAATCGCTGCCCTTGCTCTAGTCCAAAAAGCGATCGCTGCTGAGCAAAAGTACGGTCCTGTTGCTCCGTAGCAAACTGTTCGTGCCGCATCTGCCGCGAGACTTCGAGCTGCCTTTGCTGTTGCTGCTGTAGGTATTTCAGAATTTCCGAGGCGCGGCGGTTGTTGGCCCTGTTCTGTCCTCCCGCATAGGCAGCAATCAGGGTGTTGCCTGGATTCCCGTATTGAATCTTGATTGGCATGATTTTTCCCTTTCGTTGGTAAATGTGCAAAACGTTCGCTGTTGCGTTCAGTCGCTCTGGTGTGCCATCATTGGGAGCCCAATCCTATTTGGACGCACAGGCAAAGCGTATGCAAATTCAGGTTGGATACGTATGAGTTGCCCCAAGTTGTCTGCGTTCATGCTCCGGCCCTCCGATAACTCGGCCAGTTACAAAACACGACTGTGGCACCGTGCGTCAGTCGGTCGATTGTGGCAGAACCAACACGACGCCGCGCATCCTCGACATTCGCCACGTTCAGCGTGACCCAAGTCGGTTTCGTTTCGCAATAGCGGGCGTTGACGAGCCGGTAGAGAATGTTCCCCTGGAAGTCGGTCAACTCTCCGTGCGACGGCACGGGATCGGACACGATCAGAATATCCGGCTGGGTTAGGTTTCGCATCAAGTCGGCTTCGGATTGGCCGCTCTCATCGGAAAACGAATCTCGAAAATCAGAGAAGATCGTTTGGGCCGACCGCCACGCCACGGAATGGCCCAGGCCGATTGCGGTTTTTCCCGCCGCCACGGCCAAGTGGTCTTTGCCAGTTCCGCATGGCCCGTAGAAGATCAAGCCTTCTCCGGCGGCCTCGCGATTGTCGATTGCGTCGAGGTAGCCCCTCACCAACGCGACCTCCCGTTGTTGCCGAGGATCGGTCACGACGAAACTTTCGAGAGTTGCTTGGCGGTAACGCGGCCCGATGTCTCGTAATAAGTCGCCCATCGCCTTGTTTCGCAGCAACAGCCCATAATCCACGCCGTCTTGCCAACACGAGATGCCGGTCAATTCGTAAGCCAATTCGTAGTGGTCAGATTGCTCGGCCTTCTCCCGCCACCGGTCGAGGTAAGCCTCGAAGCGATCATTGCCAGTCTTTCTTTGCGTTGGGGTCATAGACTTGGCCGGGGCCGATTGCGTTTCGCTTGCATGCATGATTTTCCCCTTGACTCATCCGAGTCGTCAACTGGTTAAACTTCTCCCGCAGCTTTCGCGGGCACAAAATGTTTGATTTCCAAAAATCGTTGGCGTTTGCCCAAGTAAAGACCTCCCGAATCCGCTGATCGGTTCGGGCGTCCTCTTCTCGCATCAATCGCACGTCGTTGGCCCAAGACTTCAAATTACGCTGCTTGAATTCTGGATTCATCGCTTGAATCAAAGAAAGCATCCATGTGGCTGTAGCCAAATCCGTCTCGTCAAACCGCGCGAACTTTTGCCCACGTCTGCCGGGCACCTTACGACCTGACGAATAGTCATAACTGCGGTTTGCGATTTTCGAAGTTTCACGCTTGCTTTCCGTGGATGATTGGCCGATAATTTTTTTGGATGGCTCGTCTGCGGCAGGTAAACTGGAACTTTGCTCCAGCCCTTGCTTTGAGACGGCCGCGTCGCTCTGTCCCAAGGCATCACTCGCGCGCCGCTGTTGGCTCGTCGCTCCGGACGTAGGAGTCGGGGATTGGGACAGGGCGATAGCTCCGGTAGCCCTGAGCGTCGCTTCGGTCACGGCTTTGTTGCGAGCTTTAGGTGTTGTTCTTGGTTCTTGTTTATGGTTCTTGTTTTTGTTTCTTGTTAGGGGTACATCCGATGTCAGGGGTGTACTCTCATCCGATGTACCCCCTCCCCTCTCATCCGATGTCAGGGGTGTAGTGTCATCCGATGTTTCCACCTGATTTAGCGGGGTACATCCGATGTCAGGGGGCAAGGGGCGATAAATAGTTAATGTTCCGGGCCGCTTGTCGATGGCCAACAGCCCCAGCCCCACAAGCTCGCGGATTGCACGCCGCACGGTTCGGACACACAAGCCGGTATCCTTGCCGATGGTCTCGTTTGAGGGCCAACACACACGGTCTACGTTGGCCCTCCGCGTTAGCGTCAGCAAGACCTTGGTGGCCGGCAGTGGGATTTCCGGCAACCGGTCGATGACGGAATCGTTGTCGATGATGGTGAATCCGGGGCTCATGGTCTCGCCTCTCCGGCGCCGCCGTCTTGCGTGTCGCAGGGCCTGCATCCCGACGCAATCCACGCCAGCAGATCGGCACGGCGGTATCTGGCCGATCCGCCGATCCGTACCGAAGCCGGAGCAAGGCCGCTGTGACTGTGTCGCCAAAACGTTCTTTCGCCCATCGAGCACATCGCGGCCGCTTGGGCTGTAGTTAGCAATTCTGGGACGATTACAGGGGTGCTATTCGGCATGAGGCACCTCCGTACCGACGTCAACTATCTCACGACGTAACCGCTCGGCCTCGTCGCGTTCGCGCGCCAGCCGCAGTAGCCGGCGCAAATACCGGGTTTCGGCAGTCGCGGCAGCAAGACGCTTCCGCACTTCTGCCGCAGGTGGGATAGATTCGGTTCGCATTATGGCCTCCGTCACTTTGAACGAAGCCAATTGAACCAAACCGTGTGCACAAGAATTGCACAAGAATTGCACGAAAATTGCAAATCCAGGACTTACTTCTTGCGGCGACGGATGGGCTTTGCCTCGGCCCGTTTTACCCTCGCAGCCGGTGTCAGTGCGACGCTTTCAATGTTCAAACAGCCGTTCTTCTGCCGGGCGTGAAACGGCAAGCGGTTTTTCCGAAAGAAGCTGTTTATTTCCTGCCGCAGTCCGCGCACGGCATTATCGGCGAATTGAGCTTCGTGATCCTCATTAACGACTGCGGCCATTGTGTCGTCGTGGAGGGCCGTGTGGTTTTCGCATTCCCAGACGTACTGGAGTGTCAGAAACGGCTTGCGTGCCAAGCCGCGATATGACACGCCTTTCCAAACAAACACATCGGGTTTAATAGGGCCATCGGGAGGGGAAACTCCGCTCCCTTTTTGCTCCGGCTTGGCAGGCGAAAGCACACCTTGTTGCAGAAGTTCTGCGTGAACGAAATCAAGAATCTTCCTGACGTAAGCTGGGGCGGGCTTCTTGTTCACTTCCTGCCGCAATAACAACCAGACCACACTGCCAACGTGGTCATCATGAGGCGGCTCTGGCCAGATGAAGCCCTCGCACGACTCGCAGCACGGGTCGTGGACTGCGGCCAGAATGGCGCAACACGCATTGAAGTCCGACAGAGTCAATGGGTGGTTGGGGCCCGGCTTCCGTTTCGGGTACGGCAGGTGCGGGCCATCGTCTCCCTTTTCCCGTGATTCCGACAGCCGCTGCTTATGGCCTTCAAGCCACGTTTCTGCCGCTTTTTTCAAGACGGGTCGCGTCGGCCCTTTGGCAAGGTCGCAGATGTCCTCCACCAACTCCGCCGGCCACACACGATCAACAAACTCGCTCATAACTTCGCCTTTCGTTGGTCGGGTCAGCCTGGGCCGGTGGCGAGAAAGGCGAATAACGCGCCGACCGGCCCGGGCCGCTTGGCCGAGCCGTTGCAATCGGCTTCGACCGTCCCGAATGTTCCCATTTTAACCCGACCAACGGCATCCACAATGCGACATGCCGCTTGACTCGCCCGTTACCGATCGCCGATACTCTTAGACGTCCGTGCGCTAAAACCGGGTTCTTGACGCTCGACAGTCTAGGCGTTTTGCGGCGAGTGGGCTAGAATGACGCGCGCGGGCGGGCGAGAACCCTTTTTTCCTTTTTCTCGCTCCGACTTAAGTCGTGGTCGTCGCGGCCGTCTCCGTCATATCGGGAAACAGCCGCCGCAACTCCCGTGCTTGCTGCTCCCCGTCCGCATCAAGGCCAGCCTTCTCTTCGAGGTAAAACAGCAAAGCATCCATGCTATTTGCGGCCGCCCCCACCGCCGCGGCCGCTTCGTTCCATGCCAAGGCAACTTCATCATCGCCTTCGCTGTTCTCTCGGTCGGCATATTGTTTCGGGCGGGTTGCGCGTACATCGACGGCCAATTGATAGGCTCGCTCCTCAAGTTCACTAACTCGCTTCAGCATAGTTCTTGGTCTTCCGGCCATGGTTTTTTCTCCTGATTTTTCCTAAAATTTTTGTTGTCGGTGATCTCAAAGTAACCGGTACCCGCCGTGGCACACCGGGCGGGGGCCTGGCAAAGATTCTGGGCCGCCGGGGGGCCCCAAGGGGTCGGCGAAAACATCCATGCCTTCTGGCTTCGCGTCTCTTGCGTTCCGTTGGCCTTGGACAGCCCACACTGCCATGCTTGTGAAACCGACGCAATACAGAGTGTGCCAGAGGCCTTCTCATTCTTGCCCCTCCCGTCGGACGATGGCCAAGATGCTTTGTTGTGTCTCAGCCGAGAGGCTGGGCCACGCATCGACTACCGCTTGCAAGTCCGGATCGACGAGGGCTGGAGATGCGCCGCCTTGGGCGAAATCGTCGGAAAGTGCGTCTGTTTGCGCGTCACTTTTCTCATTGCCCCCCGTATTTCCCGATGAAAACGCGGGTTGTTCGAGTCCTTGCGGGGTAGTTTTTCTTGCTTTTCGGTGTTACGGTGTTCGGCAAAACGCATATCTCGACGGTAGCTGGAACGGGTGGTTTTTAACTGGCCTTAGTGGCTGGTTTTCGACCAGAAATTACCGAATGGCCAGCAACGCATAGGCGTTGGGATTGTAATAGTGGCGAAATCCGAATTTCGTCTGCGCGAGCTCCGCGATCGATACGACCTCGACGTGCGAGGCGGATTGCTCCAAAAGACCAATCATGCGGCCGAGGCTGAGCGCGTTCCAGTAGTAGTCGCCGACCGGATGGATCTGGTGCGACGACGTGTTGGCGGCGTTGAACAGGTGGAGCCACGCTTCGCGCCGCGTGACGCGCAGCAGTTCCGACACCGCTCTGGATAACGCTTCGGGCGACAAATGCTCGAACACGTCGTACGCGAACGAAAAATCAAACGCGCGATCGGGCAGGCGACTGTTCAAGAGGTCGCCGACCCGAAAATCGACGTTCGGAAATCGACGCCGAGCGTTGTCGATGTTCTTCGCGGCGATGTCGACGCCCGTATAGCGGAAAAATCGGGCGAGTCCGCACGACGCGATAGCCCGATAGTCGTTGGCCGACCCGCACGCCGCCTCAAACAACTCGTAACTCTCGTGCGACAAGTTTTGCAACGCACGCCGCCAAAAAATCTGAAAAACGTCCAGCGATTCGAGCGACAATCCATCCTGCGTGCGGCGGTCGGCCAGCGCCAAGGTGAGATAATCGGGCACGAGGCTGTCGGTCCGCTGAAGCCGCTCGAACGTGTCGAGCAAGAAGTCGGGGCAAACGCCCTGCCCGCCCGTCTCGAACGATCTCAAAAGCGTCTCAGCCGGCACGCCATGGTCGAGCTGCCCGACGAGCCATGTCATGGCGAAGCCGAACCGTAATTCCTCTTCGATTTGGTGGGCGAACCGGCCTGGAAACAACGTGTCGCACAACAGCCCGCGGCCCAAAATGCTGGGCACATTGATCCGCGGGTCTTCGACGCCGGAGACCAGATAGACGTCGAGCGTCGCCGAATCGCATCGATCCCACGATCGCCGCAGCCTGTCGCTTTCGGTTGGCTCGGGCGATGGGGCCACGGCGGGCTGCCTTTTTCTGGGGATTGATCGACGTCACTTCGCCTGCGACGGGCCGGCTTTCTGCAACGCTTCGAGCACCTGGCTCTCCAACAATAAGTCGGAAAGCGTGATGGCTTTTTGGGACTGATCGGCGGGCCAGATCGCCAGCAGCGGGATCGAATTGTAGCCTAGGTCGTTCAGCGCCTTTTTGATCACCGGCGACTCGTCGGTCCAGTCGGCCAGCATCGGCGTCACGCCGTTTTTGCGGATCAGCGCCGCGACGGCTTCGGTCTCGATGGCCAGCTTCGAATTGGTTTTGCAGTTCGGACACCAATTGGCCGTGAAATCGACCATCACGGTTTTGCCTTCGTCTCGGGCCCGCTGAAGCGCCTCGGGCGAAAACGGCTGCCACGGGATTTTCGATTCTTCGACCAGCACGGTGAAGGCGAACCATCCGACCAACGCGGCGACCAGCAGCCCGCCGATCTTGGCCGTCCAGCGACGACCGGTTGAGGCCGTCAGCGGCGTGCGTCCGATCCACCAACAGGCGAACCACAGGCCCATCAACAGCGACAACGTCGGCACAAACCATCGCGGCGACAGCGTGTTGAACAGATAGACCACCGTGCCCAACAACAAAAAGCCCATCACTTGCTGGACCGTTTCCATCCACGCGCCCGGTCGCGGCAGCATGCGGATCAGTTGCGGAAACGCGCCGAGGATCAAATAGGGCGACGCCATGCCGAGGCCCACCGCGCCGAAAACGGCGTAGGCCGTCTGCGGCGGCTGGTTCAGCAGATATCCGAACACCGGCCCCAGGAACGGACCGCTGCACGGCGTGGCCAGAATTGTGGCAAAAACGCCTTTGAAAAACGCGCCGCTGGGCCCTTCTTTCGATTGCAGTTGGTTGGCTTGGCCGATGCCGACGAACCCGGGAATCGGAATTTCCCAAACGCCGAGGAAACTCAGCGCCATGACGAACACCAGCGCGGTCATGGCCACTTTGAACCAGACGTGGGTGAACTGTTCGCCCCAGGCCAATCCGAGCGTGGCGGCCAGCGCGGCCAGAATCATGAAGACCGACAGCAGCCCGAGCGAATACCAGACGTTGAGCATAAACACGCGGCCGCGACTCTCGCCGGATTGCTCCAAAAACGCCAGCAGCTTCAGGCTGATGACCGGCAGCACGCACGGCATCACATTGAGAATCAGCCCGCCCAAGAATGCGGCAAGACATAGCTGAAGAAGCGTTTTTTGATTTACGGAGGACACCGTCCCAGCGGTCTGCGCGTTGTTGGGCGCGGCGATGGTTTTTTCGCTGAGTCGCGCGGAAAACGGCACGTTCATCAAAACGCACGCCTTGGCGCAGGCCTGGCCGGTCAGTTTGCCGGTCAGCACGAGAGTGGTCGGGTCCAGGTCGGCGGCCAACTCCAGCGGCGCGATCCACGTGATCGTGCCCGCGTGGGTTTCGATGGGCAGGTCGCCGAACGCCTCGGGCTCCTTGCCGCGATGCGGGGCGACGGTCGGCTGAAACGGGCCGGTCTGACGCACGCCGGGCGTCGCGTGGAGTTCGATTTTCGAGGCCAACGGTCCGCCCGAGGGCTGGGTGAGCGAGTAGATATGCCAACCCGGCTGAATCGTGGCCGTCACGGCGAGCTGTCCGGATCGGCCGTTGACGGAGAACTCGGCCCGGACCGCCACGGCGTTGTCGGTGGCGCCGCCGTCGAACGAGAACTCGCCGGTTTGGGCCGTTGCGGCGGCAGCGGACGCCATGAGGATCGAGAACGTCCATGCGAGGCGACGCGGAAGCGAGGAACGTGGCATCAAAATGGTTTTCTCCCAAGGAATTCGTGTCGACCACTCATTTTACGCCAAGCCGTCGGGCTGGGCAATCTGCGTTTAACCGGACGGCTTGTTCGGCGACGGGACTTCTCTTTTGACGGGGCCGACGTTATCTTAGTGCGTGTCGCACGAACGTATAGCGTTGCCGGCGGCGTGATTTCACGGTTTCGAAAGCGATCGGCACGCTACAGGTTTGTGAGATGCGCCCTGGGGGGGAGGAGATGACACCGTGAAATTGGTCCTTGCCATCATCCAGCCGACGAAACTCGACGCCGTGCAAGCGGCGCTGGCGAAGATCGAGGTCACGCGCATGACGATTTGCGACGCCCAGGGGTTTGGACGCCAGCGAGGCCGGACCGAAATGTTTCGGGGGCACGAATACGCCACGATGCTGCTGCGCAAAGTGGCGCTGGAGATCGTCGTCAATGACGATTTTTTGGAGCGGACCGTCGACACGATCATTCAGGCCGCGCGGACCGGGCCGGAAGGAACCATCGGCGACGGAAAAATCTTCGTGCTGCCGGCCGATCAGGCGATTCAAGTCAACGACGCTTCGTCCGGGCCCGGTGCGGTTTAATACGCATTCCAACTTGAAATGCGAGGATGCTCTTCCGCGAAAACGGTGGGTCGTTTCCCTTGGAACGTTCCAATCGCTTGCGATTTCACAAGAAATTTAGCAAAACGACGTGACTTGCCAAGCGTTTGCGAAAACGCAAGCGGCTCAAATAGCGACAACAGGAAGCGTGGCGTCATTGGCAAAACGGGAGCGTCACCGCGCACTTTTCGGGTAGAGCACGTATAAACGCATCTTAGGCTTGTGGCTCGTCGTCTTCGGTTTCCGGCGCGCCTTGCGAATCGGTGGCCACCTTCGGCAGTTCAAACTCCGGCTCGTCCTGGTCGGCGTCCAATTCGACCTCGTCCATTTCGACGGCGTCCACGTCACGACGCAGCAGGAAGTAGATGCCGACCGAGGCCGTCCAAAAATAGCTGAACAAATAGCCGACGGCCAGCAGCTTGACGCAGCCGGTCCAGAAGTGGACCAGTTTCAGGCCGAGTCGCCCGGCGGTGTTGGGGTCGGCCACGACCGCGCCGCCCCAACCTGCGGCCCAGGCGGTCATCCAGATCACTCCGGCGGCGAAGTATTGGACCAGAATCCAACCGATCGCGCCGATGACGCCGGCCACGACGATATAGAACAGATAGTTGAGCGGACGTTGGAACAGGTACGCGTAGGAACGGCTCAAGGCGTCGAAGCCGTCGGTGCCTTCGACGCTGATCGCGCTCCACATCAACGGCCAGCCGAACAACAGGCCGGCGAGCAACATGGTCATGAACAGGCCGGCCACCAACGCCAGGGGCCAAAGCAGCCCGGCCAGCAACAGACCGACGTTGGCCTTGGTCAGAAAGCCCAGGATCGCCACCGGGACGGCCGCCAGCAGAATGCCGCCGACCGGAAGCAACGGGGCGGCGCAGTAGGCGGGCCATTTTTTCGCGGCGAATCGCAGCGACGCCATGACGCCCAATTGCTCATGAGCGGCCAACTGCACGGCCGCCGTCCGACACATGGCCGCGCCGAAGAAGGCCCAAACCATCACGCCCCAAAGTCCCGACAACAAAATGCTCAACACGCCGTGCCACGAAAAGCCCGTGCGCTTGAGTCCTTCCAATGCCGGCGAGCTCAGCAGCGTCCAAGGGGCGGCCGGGGCCAGCAGATTGCAGCACGGAGCGCCGGGCAGGCAGGCTCGATCCGTTGGCATCGCGGCTAATTGGTCGAGGTCGGGAACGCCGGCGGTCGCGGCGCGCCACGGACACACGGTGAACGGCTGGAGCCAATCGGTGGCGGGCTGATCCGTGCCGAAAAGCACACCCAGCGCCCCCCAACCGAGCAACGTGATCAACAAAGCCACGGCGCCGAACAACAGCATCCGAACCGCAATCGCGATCCGAAAGGCTCGAGTCAGGCCAAGCCAAGGAAAAACCTCCGCCCAGGCGACTGTTCTTAGCGTGCCGCTATCGTGTTCGACCATGGCCGACCTCCCCCAACAATAAGGTATTTTGGAATACACCCATTGCTGAAATTATACGCCGCCCCGTTATTGACGCAAGCCGGGAAAATAGAGGTGAGGGAATCGAGGCGGGAAAAGCGGGGAAGGCAGACGGCGACGATCGTGCGATCAGGCGGACGTGGGGGGCATGGGCTCTTCGTCTTCCCCTTCACGTTCCCCTTCCGAATCTTCCGGTTCCACGGGCATGCCGTAGTCCTCGCTCAGCCAGCGACCCAAGTCGATCAGCCGACAACGCTCGCTGCAAAACGGCATGGTCGGACTGTCGGTCGGTTCGAACTCACGTCGGCAGACGGGACAGTGAATGGACATGGGAGTGTGGTGAGCGGTTTGCAGCCAGCGGCTACTTCTTATGCTTCGGGCAATCGGCGCAGCACTTCGCGGGCGCGTGATCGGCGGCTGCGGCTTTTTTGTACGATTCGCTTCGGTAGTCGGTTTGATAAAATCCGGAACCTTTGAAGACGATCGCCGCGCCGGGTCCGATCAGGCGGCGCAATTTGTTCTTGCCGCAGGCCGGGCACTTCTTTTTCGGATCATCTTTGATCGATTGGAACAACTCGAACGAATGTTCGCAGGCATCGCATACGTAATCATACGTCGGCATGGTTCTCTTCTTTGGGGACAGTAGACACGATCACCTGGCTGGGCCGCACGACGCGGTCGTGCAATTGGTAGCCGTTCTGGGTGACCATCAAAACGGTGTTGGCCGGATGTTCGTCGGAAGGTTGCTGCATCACCGCGTGATGGACGTTCGGATCAAACGGCTGATGGAGCGCTTCGATCCGCAGGCAATGGTGCCGCTCGAGCACGTCGACAAGCTGCTGCTGAACCATCTTGAAGCCGTTCAACAATGCGTCGGCGTCGGCGTTGTTTTTTTCGGCCGCCTCGATCGCCCGCTCGATGTTGTCCAACACCGGAAGCAGGTCGTTCAACAGCGGCTGATTGGCGTAACGCAACGAGTCCTCGAATTGCCGGGCCGAGCGTTTTCGGAAGTTTTCCAACTCGGCCTGCACGCGCAGCACGCGATCCTTGGCCGTCGCCAATTCGTCGCGCAGCTTGGTCAACTCGGCCGGTAGGTTTTCGGTTTGCATTTTCGCGGCCTCGTCCGACGAAGCGGCGTGGACTTGCGAATTCTCGGCCCCGTGAGGCGGTCCGTGTTCGGGCGGTTTTTGGGGATGATGATGGTGGGACACGATCAGAATAACTCCTTCAATTTCTCGAAAAAGCTCTTTCGGGTCGGAGTGACGTTCGCATTTTCAATGTCCGCCAGACGTCGCAGCGTTTCTTCGTGGTCCGGCGACAGGCTGCGCGGCACTTCGACGTACACCTGGACGTGCAGGTCGCCGCGTCCGCGATGTCGCGGGTCGGGCATGCCGCGGCCCTTCAGCGTGAACACCTCGCCGCTTTGCGAGCCGGCGGGAATCGTCAGGTTCTCGCGTCCGTCGAGCGTCGGCACCTCGAGCGTCGCGCCCAGCGCCGCTTGCGGATAATTGATCGGCACTTGGCACAACAAGTCTTGCCCTTGGCGCTGAAACAGCGGATGCTCGGCCACGCGGATCGAACAGTAGCAATCGCCCGGCGGTCCGCCGTCGGGGCTCGGTTCGCCTTCGCCCTGCAAACGCAGACGGGTGCGATCGTCGACACCGGCGGGAATGTCGACTTTTCGGGTTATTTTTTTCTGCACGAAACCGGCGCCGCGGCACTGGCTGCACGGGTCGTGGATCACCTGGCCTCGGCCGTGACACGAGGGGCAAGTGCTTTGCAACGAGAAAAAACCGGTCGACTGCACCACGCGTCCCTTGCCGCCGCAGTAACGGCACGGTTCGGGCCGGGAGCCCGGCTTCGCGCCCGAGCCGTTGCAGGCGGGGCACGCTTCGTGACGCATGAACCGGATGACTTTCGAGGTGCCGTGGGCGGCCTCGATCAGGTCGAGATTCACCTCGCATTGGACGTCGGCGCCGCGATGGATGCGAGCGCTGCGGCCGTGTCCGCCGAAAAATTCGCCGAAGAAGCCCTCGCCCAAGATATCGCCGAACGCGCTGAAAATATCGGAGATGTCGTGGAAATGGGGCGAGCCGCCGCCCTCCAGGCCCGCATGACCGTAGTGATCGTATGCGGCCCGCTTCTCGTTGTGGCTGAGCACCTCGAACGCCTCGGCCGCCTCTTTGAACTTGACGACCGCTTCGTTGTTGCCAGGATTGCGATCGGGGTGATACCGCATCGCCAGTTTCCGGTAAGCCTCTGAAATTTGGTCGTCCGTGGCGTGGCGTTCGACGCCCAGCACTTCGTAATAGTCGCGTTTCTCCGCCATCATCGCCAAACGGCCGTTAAAGGGTTATGATTCCATTGTACGTTACGTGCGTTTCTCATGGCAAAGCAACGGAACTCTTACCGTTTCCGACGAAATGTCGCCGTGCTGGCGAAACCATCGCACCGCCAAGAAGTCGGGCCACCCCCCCGCAGGAGAGGTGGCCCGGTGGGTTTCTTGACGACCATTCCCAAACCGTTCGATCGGGTCGACCTTGGGTTTTGGAGCAGGCCCTTGGCGTTGCCGCGGTTTGTCGAAAGAGCCTTTGCCTTTCCGTGTTATCGAACGCTTCCTTCGACCATCCGCTTCTTCTTGTCTTCCTTGCTCAGGTCGGTAATCATGGTTTCGGTCGTCAGCATCAAACCGGCGATGCTGGCGGCGTTTTGCAACGCGGACCGAACGACCTTCACCGGGTCGATGATTCCGGCCTTGAACATATCGACGTATTTGGCGCTGTAGGCGTCGTAACCGATGTTGGCGGCCTTCTGGCTCACCTCGTCGGCGACCACCGAGCCGTCCACGCCCGAGTTGTCGGCGATCTGACGGATCGGCATGCTCAGCGAACGCAGAATGATGTCGACGCCGATCTTCTCATCGCCGCGGGCCGAGCCCCGGGCCTTCTCGACCGCCTCGCGGCAACGCAGCAACGCAACGCCGCCGCCGGGGACGATGCCTTCTTCGGCCGCCGCGCGGGTGGCGTGCAAGGCGTCTTCCACGCGGGCCTTCTTCTGCTTCATTTCGGCCTCGGTGTTGGCGCCGACCGAAACCACCGCGACGCCGCCGCAAAGCTTCGCCAACCGCTCTTGATACTTCTCGCGGTCGTAGTCGCTTTCGGTCGTCTCGATTTGGCTGCGGAGTTGCTCGCACCGGGCGCGGATGTCGGCCTGTTTGCCGGCGCCCTCGACCAACGTGGTCGCGTCCTTGTCGATCGTGATTTTCTTGGCACGGCCCAACTGTTCGAGCGTGACGTTCTCCAGCTTGATGCCGAGGTCTTCGCTGATGACGGTGCCGCCGGTCAGCGCGGCGATGTCGCCCAGCATGGCCTTGCGGCGATCGCCGAAGCCCGGGGCCTTGACGGCGCAAAGGTTCAAAATGCCGCGCAGCTTGTTGACCACCAGCGTCGTGAGCGCCTCGCCTTCGACGTCCTCGGCGATGATCAACAGCGGACGGCCTCGCTGCATGACCTTCTCCAACAGCGGAATTAGGTCGCGCAGGTTGCTGATCTTCTTTTCGTGGATCAGAATGTAGGCGTCTTCCAACAGGCAGTCCATCTCGGGCGAGCGGTTGATGAAATAGGGCGACAGATAGCCCTTGTCGAACTGCATGCCCTCGACCACTTCATACGTGGTTTCGGCGGTCTTGCCTTCCTCGACGGTGATGACTCCGTCGCGGCCCACCTTGTCCATCGCCTCGGCCAGCAGATTGCCGATCGTCGGATCGTTGTTGGCGCTGATCGAGCCGACGCTGGCCATTTCTTCCTTGCTGGCGATCGGTTTGGCGAGCGTCTTCAGGTGAAGGATGGCTGCGTCGACGGCTTTCTCAATGCCGCGTCGGATGGCCGTCGGATTGCTGCCGGCCGCGATGTTGCGAAGTCCCTCGCGGAAGATCGCGCGGGCCAGCACGGTGGCGGTGGTGGTGCCGTCGCCGGCGACGTCGGACGTCTTCGACGCCACTTCGTTGACCAGCTTCGCGCCCATGTTCTCAAAATGGTCTTCCAGCTCGATTTCCTTGCTGACGGACACGCCGTCCTTGGTGACGGTCGGACCGCCGAAGGATTTGTCGAGGATCACGTTGCGGCCGGTCGGGCCCAACGTGACGGCCACCACGTCGGCCAACTTATCCACCCCGCGAAGCATCCGCTGACGGGCTTGATCTGCATATAGAAGTTGTTTGGGCACTGTTGATGTTCCTTTATCGGAGGGACTAGGGGCTAGAGGCTAGGGGCTAGAGACAAGATTCAACCATCACGGATGGCCGTCAACGTCTAGTCCCTAGCCCCTAGTCCCCAGCCCCTTTGTTTTGCTATTTCACCACTTTTGCGAGAATGTCGGACTCGCGAACGATCTTGACCTCGCGGCCGTCGACCTCGATCTCGCTGCCGCTGTACTTGCCGTAGATGACCTCGTCGCCGACGGCCACGGACAACTTGCCGCGCTCGCCGCTGTCGAGCAGTTTGCCGGGCCCCACAGCCAACACCGTGCCGCGTTGCGGCTTTTCCTTCGCGGTGTCGGGCAGCACGATGCCGCCGGCCGTCATCTCTTCCGCCTCAACCGGCTCGACTACGACGCGATCGTCCAACGGTTTCAGGTTGATGTCCTTCATGGTTTTTTCCTTGAGCTCCGAACGTTTTCGTTTCTATTGGGGTATAAAAGTCTTGGAAAATAAAAAACGCGGATGGAAAACCGCACGCGGTTCTCGGAAGACGCGAGCTAGAAGCCCATGCCTCCCATGCCGCCCATTCCTCCCATGCCGCCACCCATGCCGCCCATGCCGCCCATTCCACCCATGCCGCCGCCCATGCCACCGGGACCGGGCGCCGCCGGCTCTTCTTCCTTCGGAATGTCGGTCACGCAGCAGGACGTGGTCAGCAACAGCGAGGCGACGCTCGCGGCGTTTTGCAGGGCCGTGCGAACCACCTTGGTCGGGTCGATCACGCCCGCCTCGAGCAGATCGCCGTAGGTGTCCTTGTCGGCGTCGTAGCCGTCGTTCTTGCCCTTCATTTGACGCACGCGGTTGACCACCACGGCGCCGTCCTTGCCGGCGTTCTCGGCGATGGCCCGCAACGGAGCGGACAGCACATTGCGAACGATCTTGGCGCCCATCGCCTCGTCGCCGGTCAACGTCAGCTTGTCGACGGCCTTTTCGCTACGGAGCAGTGCGACGCCGCCGCCGGGCACAATGCCTTCTTCCAACGCAGCCTTGGTCGCTTGCTGGGCGTCTTCCATGAGCGCCTTGCGCTCTTTCATTTCGGTTTCGGTGGCGGCCCCGACGTTGATCTGGGCCACGCCGCCGGCCAGCTTGGCCAGACGCTCTTGCAGTTTCTCGCGGTCGTAGTCGCTCGTAGTCGTTTCGATCTCGTTGCGGATCTGATCGGCGCGGCCGTTGATGGCCGACTTGCTGCCGGCGCCGTCGATGATCGTCGTATTCTCGGCGTTGATCGTGACTTTCTTGGCCGTGCCGAGATCGGACAACTTCACGGCGTCCAGCGAAACGCCGAGGTCCTTGAAGATCGCGTTCGCACCGGTCAGAACGGCGATGTCGCCCAACATGGCCTTGCGGCGATCGCCGTAGCCGGGCGCCTTGACGGCCGCCACGTTCAAAATGCCGCGCAGCTTGTTGACCACCAGCGTGGCCAGCGCTTCGCCTTCAATGTCCTCGGCGATGATCAGCAGCGGCTTGCTCGCCTTGCTTACGGCCTCCAACAGCGGAATCAGATTCTTCGCGTTGGAAATCTTGTCTTCATAGATCAGGATGCGGCAGTCGTCGAACTCGACGGTTTGTTCGTCCTGATTGGTGACGAAATGCGGCGACAGGAATCCGCGATCGAACTGCATGCCTTCGACCACGTCGACGGTCGTTTCGGACTGCTTGCCTTCCTCGACCGTGATGACGCCGTTCTTGCCGACCTTCAAAAAGGCGTCGGCCAGCACCGCGCCGATGTCGGGGTCGTTGTTGCCGGCGATCGTGGCCACTTGGGCGATGCCCTTCTTGTCTTTTTCGCCGATCGGGGTCGCCATTTTTTCGACGGACTGGGTGACCGCCGCGGTCGCGGCGCGGATGCCGCGGCTCAGGGCCATCGGGTCCGCCCCGGCGGCGACCATCCGGAGCCCTTCGAGATAAATCGCCTCGGACAGCAGCGTGGCGGTCGTGGTGCCGTCGCCGGCAATGTCGCCGGTCTTCGACGCCGCTTCCTTGACCAACTGCGCGCCGAGATTTTCAAACGGGTCGTCCAGTTCGATTTCCTTGGCGACGGTCACGCCGTCCTTGGTAATTTTGGGGGCGCCCCAACCTTTATCGAGCACGGCGTTCCGGCCGCGAGGGCCCAACGTGCTGATCACGGCCCGGGCCAATTTGCTCACTCCGGCCGCCAACGGCTGCCGAGCCTCGTCGTCAAAGACCAACTGTTTTGCCACAGCGGATTCTCCTGTTGCTGAGTTTCCTCGAGAAACAACGACATGCCCTGCCCAGAATTGGCAGCCGCACGCGGTTGGCCCCCATTGAATGCAACCGCTGTGCCAAAGAAACCAGGATATGCCATAACGTGTTTCCTTGGATTGGTTTACGTAAAATTCTCGAATCGGTCGTTTTTTTAGTTCGTTGGTTCAGGGTGTTGAACATGCCATTTTGGCAGAATGTCGTTGGCTGGTTGGTGTGACAGGTAGGGAAAAGGGGGAAATGGATAAAGGAGAAGAAAAATAGAAAGACACCCCCCTAGGTGATTGTGTCCCTTTTCTCGCCGAACTTGTTGGCTTGCCAGGTCTGCCCGCTCTCGATATCCAAGGCCGTCAGCCAGCCTTCGCCGTAGCACCAGGTGTCGATGCATTTTAGGTAGCCGATGTCCAAAACGTTGCCCGTCTTTTGCGACGAGTGGCCGAGGATGGCGGTCTTGCCGGAGACGTGTGGGCCGGGCAGCCCCTTTTTGATCGAGTCCCAAAGCAGCGTCTTTCGCGGCTGGTCGGCCAGCGGCACGTCGGGCAGATAGCTGCCATGGACGAAAAAATGTCCCGCCGTCTCGTGATACAGCCGGCAGTCCCGCAAAAACGCAATGTGTTCCGCCGGAATGTCCTCGGGCTGAAGGGTGTCGTAGGACTCCAATGTGGCATTGCCGCCGTAAAGAAGCCAATCGATGTAAATCTGCCGCTGGCCGTCGTGGACCCGAAGCAGCATTTCGTCATGATTGCCCAACAGCGAAACCAACCGGCAGCGCCGCCGCAACGCGAGCAAGCGTTCGATCACGCCGCGGCTATCCGGCCCACGATCCACGTAGTCGCCCAAAGTGACCAACGTGTCGTCCGGGCGAAGGTCGATCAGGTTCAGCACCGCGTCCAACGCCGCCGAACAACCGTGGATATCGCCGATGGCTAGGGTGCGAGGCATAAAAGACGAGTCCTTGGTAGGTCCGTGCAAAATCGCAAGCGTTTTTCCAGCCCCTAGCCCCTAGCCCCTAATCCCTAGCCCCTATATTTATTATAATGTCTTCATGCCTTCGCCTACAGAGTCGCCGGGCCGAGCGGCCGGCATCGACTACGGACACGTGCGGATCGGAATCGCCGTCAGCGATCCGGGCCGAACGATCGTCAGTCCTTTGGAAAATTATACCCGGCGCGGCCCCGAACACGATGCCGAGCGGTTTCGGCGTCTGGCGGCCGAGCAGCAGGTGACGCTGTTTGTCGTCGGGTTGCCGATCCATTTGGACGGCCGGGAAAGCGAAAAATCGCAGGAAGCGCGGGCGTTTGGGGCATGGCTTGGCCAAATCACCGGCGTGCCGGTCGAGTTCTTCGATGAGCGTTTTTCGAGCCACGAGGCCGAGCAACTGTTGCTGGGGGCGGACATGACTCGGAAGAAACGCAAGAAACGGCGGGATATGTTGGCTGCCCAGATTATCCTGTCTTCCTATCTTGAGTCCCGGTCGAGCGACGCTGCCGATTGTTAGTGGTCGTCGCGTCATGCCGTTTATGCCGGGTGTATGGGATATTCTTTCAATGCCGGGGATACTGCGTGCCGATGCAGAGTAGTGAGCGACCTCGAGTCGCGGGCGCCCGTACGCCTGCTCGGGTTGGTTTTCACTTAGGGGGGAATTCTCATGATCCGCCGGACCATGTTCGTGCTGCTTTCGGCAGCCTTTGTGTCGGTCCTGTTGAACGTCGGCGACGCCCAGGCCCAGCAGGCCTTCGACCGTCAATGGGCCCACAGCTACAACACCCAGGATTGGAACCGGATGTACCACTATCCGTACGTCTATTATCCGCAAAACTTCTGGGGCCAAGACTACTATCGCAGCAGCGAAGACCTCTACTATCGCTATCCGGCCGAAATGCGCATTCCGGTGTACCACAAACAGTGGGAAAACTTCTATCCGCAACACCGCAAAGACCCGGCGATCAAGGAACATCAGTTCTTTCCGATGTGGTGTGGCGAGCGACACATCGGCGGCGAGCGGTACTATCAGGGCCATCACTTTGTCGCGGATGTGTTTTGACAACATTTTTCCGCGGCGATCGGCCGTCTGTCGAATGCCTGCTCGAAAATTCGGGCTGGTTTTCGCAGTTTGAAATCAATGTCCCACGAAACCGGCGAGACCGTAAAAACCACGCAAATAATAACTCCGTAGCGGGGGTTTTCGCTTGAGCTTCGCGTTGTGATGCGGCATAATGAGCGCGGTGGAAGGACTAAAATCCTTTCATCCGATTTGCCCTTTGCAGGTCCCTGCCCCGCCTGCAAAGGGTTTTTCTTGCGCTTGGGGTTGGAGGCGTTTTTCGCGCCGTTCTTGGGACGCCTTCCGTCTTGCGATTCGGATGTCGTGCGAAGGGCTCTCTTGGGATGATTGACCGGGCTGGACGGTCTCCCTAAAATGTGTGACACGCATTGGCGACAGGATGCCGAAAGGGGAGATGCGACGGATGCAGAATGCCTTTGTGCCGATCTTCTTGCTGTTGGTCTGCACCATTGGGTTGGCGATCGCCTTGTTGCTGGCGTCGCGGCTGCTGAATCCACGTCGGGCGGGCCAAGTCACGCGCATGCCGTATGAAAGCGGCATGGACCCGATCCACGACACCCGGCGACGCTTTGACGTGCGATTCCATCTGCTGGCCATCGCATTTCTCATTTTTGACGTCGAACTGTTGTTTCTCTACCCCTGGGCGGTGATTGTGGGGAACGGGGGACGAGGGGCGGGGAACGAGGGACACGCAACTCGCGTGGCCGACGGCGACCCCATGCAAAAAGCAACTCTTATTTCCAATCCTCAATCCCTAAGTCCTAATCCCTCTCCTCACGTCCCTCGCACCTATTTCTTTCCTGCGATGACGTTCCTCTTGCTGCTGGTCGTCGGCTACGTGTACTTGTGGCGAAAGGGGGTGTTCCGGTGGGGATGACGCCGTTGCCGCACAACGTGGCCGTGACCAAGTTGGACGAGTTGGTCAGTTGGTGCCGAAAGAACAGTCTGTGGCCGATGCCCTTTGCCACGGCCTGTTGCGGCATCGAGTTGATGGCTACCGGCGCCAGTCGGCACGACATCGCGCGCTTCGGGGCCGAGGTGTTTCGGTTCAGTCCGCGGCAGTGCGATTTGATGATCGTCGCCGGCCGGGTGGTCATGAAGATGCTGCCCGTGTTGCAGCGTATCTGGCAGCAGATGCCCGAGCCGAAATGGTGCATTTCGATGGGCGCCTGCTGCTCGACCGGCGGCGTGTTCGACACCTACAGCGTGGTGCAGGGAATCGATCGTTTTTTGCCGGTCGACATGTACGTGCCCGGCTGCCCTCCGCGGCCCGAACAATTGATCCAGTCGATCATCGACTTGCAGGAGAAGATTCAACGCGAAGGCCGAAGAAAGGGATAGGGATTGGGGATTGGGGATTTGGCGATTTGGTTTCGTCGCCACACGAAGGAAGAACATCATGGATCTGACCGACGCTTTTCCCGGCATGGCGATCGATGCGTTTCGCGGCCAGACGCGGATGGTCGTGCTGGTCGAGTCGCTGCGAGAGACGTTGCGAACGCTCAAGGAGCAATTCGGTTTCGACATGCTGGTCGACGTGACGTGCGTCGACTATTTGCACTATCGCGGCGCCAAGGATCGGTTCGGGCTGGTGTATTTGCTGGCCAACACCGAGACCAACGAGCGGTTGACGGTCCGTTGTTTTGTGAACGATCCTCAGCCGACCGTGCCGTCGGTTATTGCGTTGTGGGAAGGGGCGAACTGGCTCGAACGCGAAGTGTGGGACATGTTCGGCGTCCGGTTCGACGGCCATCCCGACTTGCGGCGGATTTTGCTGCCCGAGCTGTTCGAGGCCCATCCGTTGCGCAAGGACTATCCGTTGCAAGGGTGCGGCGAGCGGCATCATTTTCCCGTTGTGGCGCGCGAAATCCCTAATCCCTAATCCCTATTTTTTTCACCCATGCCGCTTCATCCACTGTCACCCGCCGGCGACCTGGCGCACGACGAGCCGCGGCCGTATGTGTGGACGATGAACTTCGGTCCGCAGCATCCGGCCACGCACACGACGTTGCGACTGGTGTTGAAATTGGACGGCGAACGGGTGGTCGACGCGATGCCGGACATCGGCTACTTGCACTCGGGCTTTGAAAAGCTCGGCGAGCATCTGGACTTCAACCAATATGTGACGATCGCCGACCGGATGAACTACGTTTCGCCGATGGCCAACGACGTGGCGTGGCACTTGGCGGTCGAGCGGCTTTTGGACCTCGAAACGCCGCCGCGGTGCCAGTATCTTCGCGTGATCGTTTGCGAGTTGTCGCGCATCTCCGACCATTTGTTGTGTTTGGGGGCGATGGGCCTCGACATCGGCGCGTTCACGCATTTCGTGTACGCCTTCAACCCGCGCGAGCAGATTTACGACATCTTCGAGGCCCTGTGCGGCGCGCGGTTGACGAACAGCTACACCCGGGTCGGCGGGCTGATGTACGACGCCTCGCCGAAAGCGATCGCGATGATCCGCGACTTTCTGCGGCAGATCCCCAAAACGTTTCGCGACATGGATCGGCTGTTGCGCCGCAATCGGATTTTCATCGACCGCACGCGCGGCGTCGGGGTGCTCGGCCGCGACGAGGCGATCCGTCGGAGTTGCAGCGGACCGGTGGCCCGGGCCAGCGGCGTCCCTCGCGACCTGCGCAAGGACGAGCCGTATTTAGCCTACCGCGATTTCGATTTTCAAGTCTGTTGCGCCGACGAAGGCGACTGCCTGGCCCGATACCTCGTGCGGATGGAAGAGATGCGCGAGAGCGTCAAAATCATCCATCAGGCGATCGAAAACTTACCGTCCGGTCCGGTCAACGTGGGCGATGACGCCCGAACGATTTTGCCGAACAAAGAGGCCGTGACGTCGACGATCGAGGGCCTGATCACGCATTTCGAGTTGGTGATGACCAACCGTGGATTTTCGACGCCGTGTGGAGAAGTTTACCATGCGACCGAGGCGCCGAACGGCGAGCTTGGGTTTTACGTGGTCGGCGACGGCACGGCTCGGGCCTATCGGGCGCGATGTCGGCCGCCGTCGTTTGTCCACTTCGCGCTGTTTCCGCATCTGATTCGCGGCCACACCTTGAGCGACGTGGTGGCGGTGTTGGGCAGCTTGAATGTCATCGCCGCGGAGCTGGATCGGTGACGCGTGGGGGCGGGGGTGAAAAAACGCTTGCGATTTCGCAGGTTGTGTAACTCAAAACATCGTTAAACCAAAATGTCCACGCAACTCGACGCCGCTTTGCGGTCGCAAATCGAATCGCTGTTTCCGCGCTATCCCACGCGGCAGGCGGTCGTGTTGCCGGCGCTGCATTTGGTCCACGAGCGGTTGGGTTGGACGCCGATCGAGGCGATCGTCGAACTGGCCGAACTGCTTGGGCTGGCCCCGTCGCAGGTGCAAGACACGTTGAGTTTTTACGGCTTTTTCAAGCAGGATCGACCGCAAGGTCGCTATCGCGTGTGGGTGTGTCGTTCGATCGCCTGCGCCCCCTGCGGCGGCGAAGAACTTTTGGAGCATTTGTGTAAGAGATTGGGCATTCGGCCCGGCGAAACCACCGCCGACGGCCGCGTGACGCTTGAGTTCGCGGAATGTCTCGGCGCGTGCGATCAGGCCCCGGCCCTGCTGGTCAACGATACGTTGCATGGCAACATGACCCGGGAAAAACTAGAACGGTTGATGGAAACCTGGCGATAGAAGCGGGTGGTCCTTGGCAATGTCTTACGAGCGCGTTTTGCTGGCCAACGTCGAAAAACCCAACAGCCATACGCTGGCCGTGTACGAAGCCGGCGGAGGCTATCGGGCGTTGCGCCGCGCGCTGAAAGAACTCAGTCCGGCCGATCTGGTGGCCATGGTCAAAGCCAGCGGCTTGCGCGGTCGCGGCGGCGCGGGCTTTCCGACCGGCCAAAAATGGTTGTTTTTGCCGAAGGACTTTTCGGGCCCGATCTATCTTTGCGTCAACGCCGACGAGAGCGAGCCGGGCACGTTTGTCAATCGCGTGCAAATGGAGCTCGACCCGCACCAAGTGCTCGAAGGGGTTCTTTTGAGTTGCTACGCCACTCGGGCCGGCACGGCGTACATCTATCTCCGCTACGAATACGGGCTGTGCTGGCGGCGGATGCAAGCGGCGCTCGACGAATGCCGGGCGGCGGGCTATTTGGGCCAAAACATTTTGGGCAGCCGATTTTCGGTGAATGTCCATCTGCATCGCGGCGCCGCGGCCTACGTGTGCGGCGAAGAGACCGGGCTGATCGAAAGTCTCGAAGGCAAGCGGGCGTGGCCTCGCATTAAGCCGCCGTTTCCGGCCGTCGAAGGGCTGTTTCGCAAACCGACCGTGGTCAACAACGTCGAGACGCTCTGCTGCGTGAAACACATCGTCGACCGCGGCGTCGAGTGGTTCCGCTCGATGGGCACGCCGCCCGACCCGGCCCTGCCGCACGACCACGGAAGTTTCGGCCCCAAGCTGTTCGGACTGAGCGGCCACGTGGCCCGGCCCGGCTGCTACGAGGCGCCGCTGGGCATCACCGTCCGTGAGTTGATCGATCGGTTGGGCGGCGGCGTGCGCGACGGGCGCAAAGCCAAGGCGGCCGTGCTGGGCGGCTTGAGCACGGGCGTTATTTCTGAATCGGAGTTCGACACGCCGTTGAATTTCACCGCGCCGGGGCGGGTTGGATGTCTTGGGCTGGGAACCGGGTGCGTCACGGTGTTCGACGAGACCTATTCGATGGTCGATTTTCTGCACAACAGTTGCCGGTTTTTCGCCCATGAAAGCTGCGGCCAATGCACGCCCTGCCGCGAAGGCGCCCGCTGGGCGCTGGAAATCCTGGACCGCATCCGAGCCGGACGGGGGCGGCCTTCCGATTTGGATTTATTGCAAGAGATCGGCGACAACCTCGGCATCGCGCCCGGTACGACGATTTGCGGTCTGGCCGACGGCGCCGCCTGGCCGATCAAAACCACGTTGCGAAAGTTTCGCGAAGAGTTTCAGCGAGCGGTCAGTGGCCGGTGGCCCGTGGCCGGTGAAACCGATCCGTCATCCATTTTTTCGACCCCGGGCCATTGACCACGATCTTATGTCTTTCCTGCTTGACAACCGTGAAATCGAATTGCCTGCCGGCCGGCGGCTCAACGCGATCGAGGCCGCTCGATGGGCGGGCGTCGAGATTCCGCACTACTGCTGGCATCCGGCGCTGTCGGTCGTCGGCAGTTGCCGCATGTGTTTGATCGAGGTCGGTTTCCGCGACGTGCGCACCGGCAAGATCACGATGCAGCGGAGGCTCGCGCCGGCCTGCGCCACGACGGTCGTCGATCATATGGTGCTGGTCACGCAGAGCGAAAAAGTGGCTCGGGCCCGGGCCATGGTCGAAGAGCAACTGCTGCTGCGTCACCCGATCGACTGCCCCATTTGCGACAAGGCCGGCGAGTGCGTGTTGCAGGACTATCATTTTCAATACGGTCAAAAAGAGCGGCGGGCCGATCCGCGTCCGTTCAGCAGCCGATGCCGCGATTTGGGCGACGTGACGTTGTTCGTCGACCGTTGCGTGATGTGCAGTCGTTGCGTGCGGATGACGGCCGAAATCAGCGGCACGCGCGAGTTGCTGGTCGCGGGCCGCGGCACGCACGAGGAGATCGACGTCGTGCCCGGTTTCCCACTGAACAACAAGCTGTCGGGCAACGTGGTCGATCTGTGTCCGGTCGGCGCGCTGGCCGACAAGGATTTTTTGTACAAGCAGCGGGTGTGGTTCATGAATCGCCACGCGGGCGTCTGCACCGGCTGCGCGACGGGCTGTTCGACGTGGGTTGAAGAGAATCAGGACCGCGTCTATCGGATCAAGCCGCGCGAAAACCCGGCGCTGAACCGGTGGTGGATCTGCAACGACGGACGCTACGACTATCCGCACGTCCACGACCCGAAGCGGTTGACGCAGCTCCAAGGCGCCGGAACGCTGGACGCATTGAACGAACAACTCCGCGGCGCGGGCCGACTGGCCGGAGTGGTTTCGCCGTTCGTGACGGTCGAGGAGGCGTATTTGTTGTGTCGGCTTTTGCGCGACCGCGACCCCGACGCGCTGTTGGCGCTCGGGCCCGTGCCGGTGGTGGGCGATGATGAACGATTTCCGAGCGGTTTTTTGATCTCGGCCGAAAAATGTCCGAACCGACGCGGCGTCGAGGCCGTGTTGGCCCATTTCGCCGGCCGCGTGGCGTCGTTCGACGAGTTGCTCGCACGGTTGGACGCGGACGCCATCGACGGCGCGTGGGTCTCGGGCGGATACAAACAAGCGTGGATCACCGACGCGACCGCCCGACGGTTTGAGCGGCTCAAGCTGTTGGTCGTGCAAGATCTGTTCCCGTCGCCGTTGTCGGAGGTGGCCGACTGGGTGTTGCCGGGCGCGGCGTTTGCCGAACGCGACGGGTCGTATGTCAATCGATTCGACCGGCTGCAACAGGTCTGCTGGGCGATCCGTCCGCCATTGGGCGTTCGGCCCGAGGGCAGCGTGCTTTGGGGTTTGGCCGGTCGTTCGGGGCTGTATAATGCCGAGGCGGTTCGAGAGGAGCTGGCCCGGGAGATTTTGTATTTTTCCGCCGCAATGGGGCTCGTGCCGGATGTCGGGGTCGATCTTCGGGGAAATCTGCTGGCGGAACACGGAACATCGGAAAATAGCGTTGTCTCGTAGCGTTCCTATTTTGTGTGAGAAGGAAAAAAGGGAAAGGGGAAAAACGGGAAGAAAAACAGGAAAAAATAATCAGACGGATGGAGCCGGGATCGAATCTCGACAAAAAATCGTCTGTTTTCCCTTTTTCATTTTCCCATTTTTCCTCTTCACACGGACCGTCGCCAAAACCCATGTCGCCTTCTATTTTCATCGAACCGCTGTCGAAAATCGTCGTGGTCCTGATCGGGCTGATGACGGCGGCGGCCTATTTGGTGCTTTTGGAGCGATGGGTCGCCGCATGGGTGCAAGATCGGATCGGGCCGAATCGCGTCGGCGTGCCGCTGACGAACATCCGTTTGTTCGGGCTGGGCCAACCGTTGGCCGACGGCGTGAAGTTTCTGTTCAAGCAGGAGATCACGCCCAGCCATGTGGATCGGGTGTTGTTCTTTCTCGGGCCGCTGGTGATGTTCGTCGCCGCGGTGTCGGTCTTCGCGGTGGTGCCGTTCGGCAGCGTGATTCCGCCCGAGGTGTTTCCAAAATCGTGGGGCATCGAGCGGCCGATTTCGCTTTCGATCGCGCCGGGCTTCGACGTGGGCGTGTTGTACGTGTTCGCGCTGGGCGGCATCGCGGTCTACGGCGTGGTGTTGGGCGGTTGGGCCAGCAACACAAAATACAGCTTCTTGGGCGGATTGCGCAGCGGCGCGCAGTTGATCTCCTACGAATTGCCGCTGGGCCTGGGCGTGTTGGGCGTCGTGTTGGCGACCGGTTCGTTGCGGCTCGACGCGATCATCGCCCAGCAAGCGCAGACCGGCTTGTGGAACGTGATGAGCCAGCCGCTGGGGTTTTTGGTGTTTTGCGTGGCGGCGTTCGCCGAGGCCGCCCGATTGCCGTTCGATCTGCCCGAGGCCGAGCAGGAATTGGTCGGCGGCTATCACACGGAGTATTCCGGAGTCAAACTGATGATGTACATGGTGGCCGAGTTCCTGCACATGGTGTTGGCGGCTTTTCTGATCGTGATCTTGTTTCTCGGCGGCTGGCATTGTTGGGGGCTGACCGGCTCGACCGACGCGGTGGCTTGGCCGATCGCGCTGGTACGCGTGGTGGTGCTGGCCGTGAAAGTGATGGGCATGATTCTGTTCTTCATGCTGGCCCGATGGAGCTGGCCGCGATTCCGTTACGACCAATTGATGCAGTTGGGCTGGAAGATCATGATTCCCTGGGGCACGATCAATCTGGCGGCGGTGGCCGCGTGGCTCGAGTTCGGCGACCGAGCGGCCCGGGCGATGTCGCTGAGTTTCGGCTCGGCCACGATCGCGGTGGGTTGGAGTGTTTTGCTGATGGTTTGGGTGGCGACGGTCGCGGCGGACCCCACCCGAGGCGACCGTCCTTCCCGGCGCGAGGCGACAAAATGAAACGAGACGACACAGCTATCACCTGGGTCAACCGTCCGCGATTGGGACCGCTGGGCAGGTCCTATTTGCTGTTGTTCGCCCAGGGCATGACCACGACGCTGCGGCATTTGTTCGGCCGCAAGAAAACGATTCAATCGCCGGAGGTGCGGCACGAGATTCCCGATCCGCACATTTATCGAGGCGTGCACCGGTTGAACCGCGACGAGCAAGGTCGGGTCAAGTGCGTGGCGTGTTTCTTGTGCGCGACGGCCTGTCCGGCCCATTGCATCGACATCGTGGCGGCGAAAAGTCCCTGGCCCGACCGTGAAAAATATCCCGAGAGCTTCACGATCGACGAGCTTCGGTGTATCTTTTGCGGCATGTGCGAAGAGGCTTGTCCGGTCGACGCCATCGAGCTGACCGGTCTCTACGATTTGTCGGGCAAAAGCCGCGAGGAAATGGTGTTTGACAAAGCGAAACTGTTGAGCGTCTATGATAACACGGAGGGATTAGGAATTAGAGATTAGGGATTAGATTTTGATGTCGAGTCTAATCCCCAATCCCTAATCCCCAATCCCTACATTTTCATGCTGGCTCCCAATCAACTACTAACGCTGACCGTTCTGCTGGGCTCGCTGGGTCTGTGGCTGATGCTGCCGCGCGGCACGTCGCGTGGACGCGGCGTCGGGATGGTGTTGGCCGCGGTCGCGCTGGGGCTTGGGGCGTCGCAGATGCCGGGGATTGGCCGGTGGATGGCCGACGCGGTGTTTTGGGTGTTGGCGGTCGTGACCGTCGTCTCGGCGGCTTCGGCCGTCACGTTTCGCAATCCGTTGTACTGCGCGATTTGGTTCGGGCAGACGATGTTGGGCGTGGCCGGACTGTTTCTGTTCACCGGGGCCCAATTCTTGGCCGTCGCCACCGTGATCGTCTATGTCGGCGCGATTCTGGTCACGTTCCTGTTCGTCTTGATGCTCGCACAGCCGGAGGGCAAGGCGATTTACGATCGGGTGAGTTGGGAGGCGTTGGTGTCCTCGGCCACCGGCATGGTGTTGGTCGGCGTGTTGTCGATGACCATCGGCGGGGTTTTTGGTTCGGTGTCGATGAAGATTGCAGCTCCGACCGAAACGACGTTGAACGCCGGCGTGTTGGCCTCGGACCACGTGGCTCGATTGGGCCACGAGTTGTACGATCATCATGTCGTCGTGTTCGAAGCGGTCGGCGTGTTGCTGCTGGTGGCTCTGATCGGGGCGGTGGCGATCGTGCA
>JBDKTJ010000059.1:0-49114 GCA_039698075.1 Thermoguttaceae bacterium
TGCAGCATCCCGGCGATTGGATCGAAAGCTCCGCTCGCGCCGTCCGCCGCGTGCTAACCCAATCGGGGATTGATGGTCGGCGGGTGATCGGCATCGGCGTGGATTTCACCAGTTGCACCATGCTTCCAACGTTGCGCGATGGAACCCCCCTGTGTCTGCTGCCGGAGTATCGTCGACAGAAATATGCGTGGCCGAAGTTGTGGAAGCACCACGGGGCAAAGTCGCAGACCGAGCGGATCAATCAAGTGGCGAGTCGTCGGAAGGAAGCATGGCTCGCGCACTATGGAGGAACCATCGGACTGGAATGGTTTTTCCCAAAAATTCTGGAGACCTTGGAGGAAGCCCCAAAAATCTACGACGCGGCCGAAGTCTGGCTGGAGGCCGGCGACTGGTACGTCTGGCAACTGGTCGGCGGCGAGGCGTCGGAGTTGCCTCGCTCGACCTGTCAGGCGGGCTATAAGGCGATGTGGAGCCGGGCGGACGGCTATCCGTCGGCCAATTTCTTCGCGGCGCTGCATCCCAAGATGGCTCGCGTCGTCGTCGATAAGATGCCCGGGCGTCTTATCCCGCCTGGCCGATGCGCCGGCACGTTGAACGCCGCATTGGCGAAGAAACTGGGACTTCCGCAGGGCATCCCCGTCAGTGCGGCGATTATCGATGCCCATGCCGGCGTGCCGGGCGCGGGGGTCGCCGAGCCCGACACGATGGTGATGGTGATGGGCACCAGCAGTTGCCATATGCTCAACGCCAGGAAAGAGATCTTTGTTCCCGGCGTTGCGGGAGTGGTGGAGGATGGCATTTTGCCGGGCTTCTTTGGCTACGAGACCGGTCAGGCGGCGGTGGGCGACGCATTTGATTGGCTCCGGGTGACGCTTGGTCAACGTAGTTTTCGCAATTTAACCGTCCAAGCGCACGCACTGCCGCCAGGCGCGGACGGCGTATGCTGCATGGATTGGTTCAACGGCTGCCGGACGCCCTTGATGGATGGCTCGCTTCGAGGGACATTCACCGGTCTTGCCATGCATCACGGTCCCCACCATCTCTACCGAGCGGCCTTGGAGGCGTCGGCCTACGGACTGCGATGGATTACCGAAGTCCTGGAAGAGCGAGGACTGCGTGTGAAACGCCTAGTTGCCACGGGTGGATTACCCCACCACAATCCATTGCTGATGCAAATCTACGCCGATGTGCTGGGACGGCCCATCCTCATTCATGCGTCCAAGCAGGGACCGGCCTTGGGGGCGGCAATTTTGGGCGTGCTGGCGGCGGATAAAAGCCGCACGGGATTCAAGTCCACGGAAGCGGCCATTTCCAGCATGGCCAAGACCGCCGGCGGCAAGCCCCATCAGGTCAATCCTGTTGCCGCGACGCACCGGCAATACGAAAGTCCTTACCAAGACTACCGCAAGTTGGCCGGGCTTCTCGATCCCATATCCGCCAGAAGGTCTTTGCATCATGTGGGGCGCGCACCGGAACGTTGATCTATCCGATGGTGCAAACTTGTGTAAAATGATGTGTGCTGCAGAACGGCCATGGAGCGACCAACAACAAGAGGAAGTCGTGCCACGTAACCCAAAGAACCATCCCTCTCTTCCTCGTCGTGATTTTCTGAAACTCTCGGCCGCTACAGTCGGCGCGATGGGAACCGCCGGTGTCGTTGACGCCGCGTACCTGCCAGGTGCGGGTTTGTCTCGACGAAAAGCCAAAACCGCTGAGGGCGCAACCCTCGCAACGTTTACCGGCGAATACTCCGGCGAACGCTTGAGCCGCGTCGCCTTTCCGATGGGTGGCATTGGCGCCGGAATGATCTGCCTCGAAGGCACCGGTGCGCTATCGCATTTTTCGCTGCACAACAAGCCGAAAATATTCAATGAGCCATGCACCTTCGCGGCAGTGTGCGTGAAGGGCGAAACGAATGTCGCACGCGTGCTGGAAGGTCCGGTGCCGTCCTGGAAGCTCTTTGGTCAGCCGGGTTCGGGCAAAGGCGCAGGCGACAAGTCGTTCGGCCTACCACGATTCCGCGAGGCTAGTTTTCGATCGCGGTTTCCCTTTGGCTCCGTAACGCTGTGCGATCCGGACGTGCCGCTGGAAGTCCAACTTACCGGCTGGAGCCCCTTTGAACCAGGCGACGCGGACAATGCCAGCCTGCCCGTGGCCGCTCTGGAATATCGGTTCACCAACAAATCTTCCGCCGCCGTTGAAGCCGTCTTCTCCTGGAACGCGAAAAACTTCATGGCCACCCGTGGCAATCCGCAAGCCGTGAAGGACGTCCCCGGCGGTTTCGTGTTCTGGGGCGGGCCAGGCAAGAACAAGCCGTTTGAGGAGGGGGCTTTCTCCGCGACGGTCAGCGATCCGGCGGTCAAGGTAAATTACGCATGGTTCCGCGGCTCCTGGTGGGACCCGCTCACGATGGCGTGGAACGACATTGCCCGCGGCGCGGCTTATCAGCGCCCGCCGCTCACGGAAGGCGCCCCATCGCCCGGGGCCACGCTCTTCGTACCGTTCACGCTGGCGCCCGGCGCGGTTAAAACCATCACGCTACGGTTGGCATGGTACGTCGGCCGAACCGACCTTCGCATGGGCAACGACCCAAAGGACAAGCCGGCCATCCAAGGCACTTTCCAGTCATGGTACGCCGGTCGGTTTTCCGGCATCGACGACATGACCGCCTACTGGCGTGAACACTACGACGCGTTGCGCGCGAATAGCCAGCGGTTCAGCAATTGCTTCTACGACTCGACTTTGCCGCCGGAAGTCATCGAGGCCGTCGCCGCGAACCTCACGATTCTGAAATCGCCCACCGTGCTGCGGCAGGCCGACGGCCGCTTTTGGGCATGGGAGGGTTGCAACGATAGCGACGGCTCCTGCTATGGCACCTGCACGCACGTCTGGAATTACGCCCAGGCGATGCCGCATCTATTTCCCGCGTTGGAACGCACGCTGCGCGAGACGGAGTTCGGTCCCTCACAAGACGAACGCGGCCACCAGGCGTTTCGCAGCGCCCTTCCGATCCGTCCGGTCGTCCATGATTTCCACGCCGCCGCCGACGGTCAGCTCGGCGGCATCATGAAGGTCTATCGCGACTGGCGCATCAGCGGCAACACCGACTGGCTGCGCACACTCTGGCCGAAAGTCAAAAAGAGTCTCGACTACTGCATCGAAACATGGGATCCCTGGCACAAGGGCTGGCTGGAAGAACCGCACCACAACACCTACGACATCGAGTTCTGGGGCCCGGATGGCATGTGCACCAGCTTCTACCTCGGCGCGCTCAAGGCCGCGATGAACATGGGCCAAGCTCTCGGCGATGCCGTGCCGCTTTATGCCGAACTGTTCGATAAGGGCGTCCGTCGCATGGAGAAGGATCTCTTCGACGGCGAGTACTTCATCCAAAAAATCCAGTGGCAGGGTCTCCGCGCCAAGGACCCGACGCAGGTGCAGAGCATAGGCGGCGTCTACTCGACCGAGGCGCTGGAGCTGTTGAAGAAGGAAGGTCCAAAATACCAGTACGGCGCCGGCTGTCTGTCCGACGGCGTGCTGGGCGCGTGGATGGCGCTCATGTGCGGCGTCGGACAGGTGTGCGACGCGAAGAAAATTGTCAGCCATCTCAAGGCGGTCTACAAATACAATCTGAAACAAGACCTCACGGCCCACGCGAATCCGCAACGGCCCAGCTACGCCTGCGGCAATGAGGGCGGCTTGCTGCTCTGCTCGTGGCCCAAGGGCGGCAAACTGTCGCTGCCTTTCATTTATTCCGACGAAGTCTGGACCGGCATCGAATACCAGGTCGCCTCCCATCTCATGCTGATGGGCCTGGTGGACGAGGGCCTCGAAATCGTGCGCGTCTGCCGCCATCGCTACGATGGCCGCGTGCGCAATCCCTTCGACGAATACGAGTGCGGTCACTGGTACGCCCGCGCTATGTCGAGCTACGGCTTGCTCCAGGGTCTGAGCGGCGCCCGCTACGATGCGGTGGAGAAAGTCCTGTATCTCGTTCCGCGGATCAAAGGCGACTTCCGCTGCTTCCTCTCGACAGCCACCGGTTATGGCACGGTGGGTGTGAAGAAGGGCAAGCCGTTCGTGGAAGTGAATGCGGGCAAGATTGAAGTGAAGGAAATCCGGTTCGCAACATAGACTGACGAGGAGGATTGAAAATGTCGCTGTTTTCTAAATGGAAAGCTGCAAACCTGCGGTATGCGTTCACTTTGGGAGGATTCTTTATGGCCGCTGCTATTTCACTCTCTGGCGATCGTCCCGCCTGGGGCGCACCGCCCGAGGCCGCTTTGCAGACGTACGGCAAGGTTAAGGAGTATCTGTCACAACACACAAGCGTTGTCGAACTGACCAATAAAGACGGCGCGCGGGTGGCCATTTGCCCGGCGTGGCAAGGTCGGGTGATGACCTCGACCTACAGCGACCCGGACGGTCCGAGCTTCGGGTTCGTCTATCGAGAATTCATCGACGCGGGCAAAGAGAACCTGCATTTCAACAACTACGGGGGCGAGGACCGCCTCTGGCTGTCGCCCGAAGGAGGTCCGTTCAGCCTTTGGTTTGCGCAAGGCGAGGAACAGAACCTTGACCATTGGTTTACGCCGCCGGCGTTCAATGCCGAGCCCTTTGCCGTGGCGCCGGGCGCAGACGCCTCGAAGTGCCGCATGACAACGCGCATGAAATTGCAAAACACGGCTGGAACCAAGTTTGACCTGGCGGTTGCCCGTGATGTCCGACTGTTGGGGCAGGCGGATCTGGCTTTGATGCTTGGCGAGAAGGCGGCACGGGTGCTTCAAGAGCAAGGCGTCAAGACCGTCGCCTATGAGACGGTCAACACGATCACCAACCAAGGCCCGCCAATGACCAAGCAGAACGGGCTTGTTTCGATGTGGATCTTGAGTATGCTCAACGCCGGTCCGAAAACCGCGATTGTCGTTCCGTATCGCGATGGCGGCAATGCGGAGCTTGGGCCCGTGGTTCGCTCGGACTATTTTGGCGCGGTGCCGCCCGATCGATTGAAGATTACGCCGGAGGCCATTTTGCTCGCGGCCGACGCCCAATACCGATCAAAAATCGGCGTCTCGCCCAAACGCGCCAAGAATGTGATCGCCGCGGTCGACTTTCAAGCCAACGTCTTGACGTTGGGCCGATTCAGTTTGCCGGAAGATCCGACCAAGGTCGACTACATGAACAACCTGTGGGGGGCCAATCAGACGGATCCTTACTCGGGCGATGCCGTAAATGCCTACAACGACGGCTCGCCGGCGCCAGGCAAAAAGGGATTGGGCCCATTCTGTGAGATCGAGTCGCTCTCGCCGGCGATGCCTTTGGCGACGAATCAGTCGCTAACCCATCGTCATTGCACCATTCACATCCAGGCCAGCCCGGCGATACTGGCTCGGATAGCCCAGCAGGTTCTCGGCGTCGATCTGGAAAAGGTGCGCCAAGAGATGGCCCTGCAATAGTCTTCACCATCAACAAATACAATTTCAAAAAACAGAGGTTTTTCACATGACTGTTAAGAATGGCAATCGGCTTGTAGGTTCGCTCCCCAAGGTCGGCATTCGGCCCGCGATCGACGGCCGTCGCAAAGGCATCCGAGAATCGCTGGAAGGCCAGACGCTGGCCATGGCCCGAGCGGCCGCCAAACTGATCACCGACAGCCTCCGCCATCCCTGCGGATCGCCCGTGGAATGCGTCATTGCCGACACGTGCATCGGCGGCGCGACCGAGGCGGCGCTCGCAGCCGAGAAGTTCGCACGGGAAGGCGTCGGCGTATCGTTGACGGTTTCTCCCTGCTGGTGCTACGGCTCGGAAACGATGGACATGGATCCGCTGATGCCCAAGGCAATCTGGGGCTTCAACGGGACAGAGCGACCGGGCGCGGTCTATTTGGCGGCCGTTTTGGCCGCGCATAATCAAATGGGATTGCCCGCGTTCGGCATCTATGGACGCGATGTGCAGAACAAAGACGAGACCGACATTCCAGCCGATGTGCGGCAGAAGATTCTCCGCTTCGTCCGCGCCGGTTTGGCCGCCGCCACGATGCGCGGCAAGTCCTACCTTTCGCTCGGCAACATCGCCATGGGGATTGCCGGTTCCTCGGTCAGCCACGATTTCTTCGGACGGTACTTGGGCATGCGGGTCGAAACCGTCGATATGGTCGAATTCATTCGTCGCATCGAACAAAACATATTCGACCAGAAAGAATTTCAACGGGCCATCGCGTGGACCAAGGCACATTGTCAGGAAGGAAAGGACGTCAATCCGGCCGCCAACCAACTGTCCCCGGCCGCGAAGCAGCGCGTTTGGGAGTGGTCGGTCAAAATGGTCATGATTGCTCGCGACCTCATGATCGGCAATCCCCGGCTGGCGGAATTGGGCTATGGGGAAGAGGCCCTGGGCCACAACGCCTTGGCAGCCGGTTTTCAAGGACAACGGCAGTGGACCGACCACCTGCCCAACGGCGATTTCATGGAGGCGATTCTCTGTTCCTCGTTCGACTGGAACGGCATTCGCCAGCCCTTTGTCTTCGCCACGGAAAACGACAGCCTCAACGGTACGGCGATGCTCTTTGGCCACTTGCTCGCCCGCACCGCGCAAGTGTTCGCCGATGTACGAACCTATTGGAGCCCGGAGGCGATCAAGAAGGCCACCGGATACGAACTCACGGGCGCGGCCTCTGGCGGATTGATCCACCTGATCAACTCCGGCGCTGCCGCGTTGGATGGCTGTGGCCGCCAGAAGCTCGACGGTCAACCCGCCATGAAACCCTTCTGGGACATTACCGAGGAAGAATCCAACGCCTGCCTCGAAGCCACCTCGTGGCGTGCCGCTGTGATGGAGTACTTTCGTGGCGGCGGTTTTTCCTCGCAATTCGTATCGCTCGGAGGCATGCCCATCACCATGGCGCGCGTCAACCTGATCGCCGGCTTGGGCCCCGTGCTGCAAATCGCCGAAGGCTGGACGTCCGAGCTTCCCAAACAAGTCCACGACGTGTTGGACGCCCGCACGGATCCAACTTGGCCAACCACGTGGTTTGCACCCAGACTAACCGGCAACGGCATGTTTCAGGATGGGTATACCGTGATGAACGCCTGGGGCGCAAACCACGGCGCGTTCAGCTACGGTCACATCGGCGCGGACTTAATCACGCTGGCGTCCATCTTGCGAATACCCGTGGCGATGCATAATGTGCCGGAATCGGATGTTTTCCGCCCCACTGCATGGAACGCATTTGGCACAACCGATTTCGAAGGCGCCGACTTTCGGGCCTGTGCAAATTTCGGCGCGACCTATCGCCGGTGTTAAGCAGATGCCGAAAGACGGCATGCGGACCAAAGCACGGTTTTTTCGCACGTTGGCAACGTAATCGTTGCCCCCAAGGCGATGTCGCTCGGATTGCGCCTTGAGTCGCCGAGGGACTATTTCTTTGGCCCTGACTCGCTCATTATAGGCTGGGCATTGGGCACGCTGGGAGCTGCATCCATCTCACGCACCGAGAGATCGGCGTAGACAGCCTTCGGCACACCTGTGGCGTTTGGTTGGCATTGGCCGGCTGCCATCCGAAGGTGGTCCAGGCCGTCATGCGGCACTCTTCCATCACCCTAACGATGGATGTCTATGGCCACTTGTTCCCCGGTCAGGTGACGGATGCCATCAAAAAGCTGCCCGACATGATGAACGGATGAATGTTCCGTTGCAGTCCCCGTTGCAGTAACTTGCGGTCCGTCAGCGTCCATCAGGGGGCACGGCTGGCCAAGTGGAGTAATGGACATCGGCGTGCCGTGGGAGGGAGTTTCGAGTGGCCGAAGTGCCTAGAAAAAGGCCCCAGAGACCGCTGGTGGGTTCTCCGGGGCGTCACTGGACAACTCGTAATCCGCAAGGGGTGGCTGATGGGACTTGAACCCACGACATCCAGATCCACAATCTGGCCGTCGCCATCATTTTCCGGGAAATAGTGCGGTGGCCGGCATTCGGAATAAATGGAGGAAATTTTCCCATTTGCATATTGACACAAGTGTCAACACTCGGTATATTATAGGCATACCAAGCGTAGAAATCACACCCGCCGCCGCCAAAGAACTCGACAAGATCGGCAAACCGATCCATAATCGAATTCACAGGCTGATCGAAAAATTGGCGGATTGGCCGGCGGTCAGCGGAGCCAAGCCGCTGCGCGGGAATCTTGCCGGCCACTACCGGCTCCGGACGGGCGACTACCGGGTGCAATTCCACGTTGTCGGCGATATCGTGATCGTCGAAAAAATCGGGCACCGCGACGGATTTTACGAGGACTGAAAAAATGCAAACCCAATCCATCACACTGGGCGGAAAGGTGTACGTGGTTCTGCCCCGCGAGGAGTACGATCGGCTAAGTGGGCTGGCGAAAGCCGCAAAATTGCCTCCGTTGCCCGAGCCTAACGAACGCGGGAATTATCCCGCCATCGAATACTCTCGGGTGTCCCTCGCCAGAAAATTGATTCGTGACCGTGTGGCGGCTGGACTCAGCCAGCGAGCATTGGCAAAACTGGCTGGCGTGCGATTTGAGACGATCTGCCGACTGGAGGGAGGAAAACACGTTCCGAGCGTCGCCACCGTCGACAAAATCGATCGGGCGATCCGATTACATTCCGAGAAGTCGAAGCGGCAGTCGCGATAGCTTTTTGCGTACGGCGGACTGGTTCCTAGCACGTCCGCGTGGCCGGCCTCGCATTACATCAAAAAAGTAGAATGTCCCCTTTGTTCCCTACTACAGTCCGTGGCCGCGTCGGCAACATCGGAACACAGAGCCGAGAGTGTCAACAAGGAGGGACATCCGAGAGAGCGGAGAGCATGGCAGGCTGGTCGTGCCGAAGAGAACGGCCACACGAAGCGATTCTCCAAAAGAGCAGCCTGTACTTGCTGTGGCGGAAGAGACCAACAGCAGCACGGGGCCTGTGTATTGTCCGAGTGCAAGAAGCCCTACGCTACTTGTCGGCGTCGCCAAGCGTAGGCAAACAGGCTGGCGGCAGCGATGCCGACGAGGACGATGGTGGAAGGTTCGGGCATAGGAGTCAGGAGAACAGCGTGTTGTCCACTGGAGTTGGCACCTATGCCCACGATCTGCCCGCTGTCGTTGATGGCATTTGCCCCATAAAGAGTCCAGCCCGATGGAATCAGTGCGTTCAGATCAGTCATCATCCCGTTGCAAAAGATGAAGGCATGGTTGATGGGGTCACCGTAATAATCATAGCCAACAGCAGACCACCCCACAACCTGTCCGCTGCCATTGATGCCAGCGGCCCAGCTACTTCTGCCGCCAAATGCTCCGATACTCTGCATCGCCCCGCTGCCGTTATAAAGGAAAGCTTGGCGGTCACCGCTGCTGGTGTCAGACCACCCCACGACCTGCCCGCTATCGTTGATACCCGTAGCTCCACTGAACGCTCCACCGAGTGTGCCAAGATCTTGCATCAATCCGCTGCCGCTGTACAGAAAGGCATGAGTTGAATATGAGGCGCTGGCTGTGTCAGCCTCTCCCACGACTTGTCCGCTGTTGTTGATCCCGTAAGCTACACTGCCAGATCCACCGAGTGTGCCAAGATCTTTCAACGATCCCGTGCCGTTGCATAGGAAGGCGTGGTAGGAATCGCTGGTGCTGGACCACCCCACGATCTGTCCATCATTGTTGATACCTGTGGCGTAACTTTGTAATCCGCCAAGTGTCCCAAGCTTCTGCATTGGCCCATTGCCACTGTACAAAAAAGCTTGGTATGGATGGCTAGGCCCCCATGTGTATCCCACAACCTGTCCGCTATTGTTGATACCTGTAGCATAACTTTTTGTTGTGCCAAAGGTGCCGAGGTTTTGCATAGAACCGCTGCTATATCGGAAGGCGCGAGAGCCTGCCAAATTACTCCAGGAGTACCCCACTACTTGCCCATCAGCATTTATGCCGGTCGCTCGGCTCGATGTGTAGCCAGAAAGACTTCCCAGATCCGTTACGGTGTATTGAATGACGCCCCAAGCACTACGTACAGCAAATGACAACAGCACCGTCATCGCTACTACATATCGTCTCATCTTGCTACCTTCCCTAACGTTGTAGGTAAGTCGTCGTCCTGGAATGAGAAAATCAACACGGCACGGACCCTGCCGCCAAAACCATGGAACACTGGCCCACAACAAACGAGGCAGGCAATAGCCAAGGCAAGCTGCGAACCATAGCAAAGATAGCGAACAATCTAACACGCCCCCAATTGTCAGTCAACACCCACCTCGGAGTGTCAATGGGTGGTGTCAAACCTCAAACGCAACGCCGACTCTTGCGTCTCGCCTGGGGAAGATGCTATCAAAAACCCTTGTTATTTGGGAAGCACCGAAAGAACATGGCGTTTGGCCGGCCAAGCGTAGCACGGGACAACGGCGGGCTGAGTGCGAGATGTTCGAGTGCTCGACGTGCCTAGAAAAAGGCCCCAGAGACCGCTGGTGGGTTCTCCGGGGCGTCACTGGACAACTCGTAATCCGCAAAGGGTGGCTGATGGGACTTGAACCCACGACATCCAGATCCACAATCTGGCACTCTAACCAACTGAGCTACAGCCACCGTGTTTTTTTGCAAGTCATTGACTTAACACGACTTGCAACACCCCAAACCGCTTCGCAAACAAGCGAGCATCGGCCGGGAAGACCTTAATTATACCATGGGGTTGCCGTCCGGCAATGGCCCGGCTGAGCCGTTGCGATGCGATGAGACGGTCTCTCACCGCGACGCACTTTGAAGCATTTGCGGGGTGATTTCGCTCAAACTGCGAATCACCGCCCCGGCGGCCTTCAGGTCCGACGGCGTGCGACCGGTGCTCAACAGCCCGATGCTGAACATGCCAGCCGCGTTGGCGGCCGCCACTCCGGCCGGCGCGTCTTCGACCACCGCGCAACACGTCGGCGACACGTTCAATCGTTCGGCGGCCAACAGAAAGACTTGTGGATCGGGCTTTCCGCGAACCACATCGCAGCCGGTGACCAACACGCTGAACAGGTCTCGCACGCCGAGCCGATCGACCACCAACTCGACATTCTCCGGCGGGCCCGAACTTCCGACGGCCAGTCGAAAACCGACCCGATGCAACGTCCGCAGCAAATCGGCCGCGCCCGGCATGGCGGGAAAATCGGTGTTGATGATCTCCCGAAACGCCGCTTCCTTTTGGGCGTCGATCGCGGCGACTTCCGTGGCCGAGCAGCGTCCCTCGCCCCAAAAGTGCGCGATGATCTCGCGGCTGGTGCGTCCGAACATCTTGGCGAACTCCGTCGGATCGCAACGGACGCCTTCCGACTCGGCGGCGTCGAGCCAGCTTTGCCAATGGGCCTGATAGCTGTCGATCAGCACGCCGTCCATATCAAAAATCACGGCTTGAATAGGCATGGGCGTCTGATGCGTCAACCACTTTTGGTGTTGACTCTAGTGCGATTTCACTCTCGCTGTAACGTATTGGGTGTTAACTCTAAAGATTTCCGACGGCCCGCCGCAATCGCAAGTCGGCCAGCACGGCCTCGTAGGAACTGTTGTAAAAGTTCGTGTAGGCCTGCAATCGCAGCGTCTCGGCGTCGAGCACCTCGGTGTTCGTGCCCACCTGATGTTGATAGCGGTCGCGCGCCACGCGGAGGTTTTCGTCGGCCTGGGCGGTCGCCGGCCGCACGGCCTCGACGCGATGCAGGGCCGTTTGCAAATCGAGCCATTTTTGGCGGACTTCCAACGCGATCATCGACTGGGCGTCCCGGAACAAACGGACGGTGGCCTCGGCCTTTTCGTTCAGGGCGGCGCTCTGATTGCTGATGCGGCCCGAGTCGATCGGCGTCCATTGCAGTCCGACGCCGACCACCGCCACGCCGTTGGGATCGACGTATTCGTTTTCCAGATAGGCGTAGCCGCCCTGCACGCCGATTTGCGGCGCCTTTTTCGCCTGAACGCTGGCGGCTTGTTCGCGTAAGGCCCTCGATTGCGACGACAGCGCCGACAGTTCGGGCCGCGACTGCATCGCCTGCTGCGTCAGTTGGTTGATATCGCTCGGAAACTCTTTGGTCTGCACCTCGGCCAGACCGACCGGCATATCCAAGGCCCGACCCAGCGCCCGATTGTAGGCCGCGTTGGCCACTTGCAGCATGTTGTGGATTTGCAGGGCCTCTTGCCGGGCGTTGGCCAGCGCCACTTGGGCCGCCAGCAGATCGTTCTTGGGCACCAATCCCTTTTCAAAATATCCGCCGACGTCCCGGGCGTGCGATTCGAGGCTCACGACTTTGCTGTCGACCACTTCAATCAAACGATGCACGCGCAAGACGGAGACGTAGATCTCGGCCACGTTCATTTTGACGTCCAGCACGGTCCGTTCGCAATCCGCCTCGTTGGCTTTGACGCCCTCGCTGGCCGCATTGATGCCGTGCGTAATCCGGCCGAACGTGTAGATCGGCTGATTGACCATCGCCTGGAACCCGACGCCGCTGCTATTGATGAACGGCATTTCGAGCGACGGAAGCGGCGACGGCAACGCCGCGGAAAACGTCGGTTGGTCGCTCAAGGCGTAATACGTGCTGCCCATCTTCAAGGCGGGAAACCGCTCGGCTTCGGCCGCAGCCAACGTGCTGGAGGCCGAGTTGGCGTTCCACCGGCTGGCCGCGATGCGTTGGTCCACTTCCAACGCCACTTGCCAGGCGTCGTCAAGCGATTCCGTCGAGGTCGGGGCTGGCGGGCCACCGGTCCACGGATTAATATTGGGGGCCGGCGGTATTTCGCCATCCGCTAGAGGGGCAGCCATGGCCCGTCCCAACAGACAGCAGACCACCGTCAAGAAGACGATAATTCTGCCAAGACTCGGCAAGAACCCCATTTTAACACCTCCGATGCCCTCGGATATCCAAACTGGCAATCTGGGTAATTTTTGCCTAAAAAACCGTTTATACGCATTAGATAGATTCGTCCGATGTTACGGCCAACATTGAGTCGCGAAAGGAAAAAGTGGCCATAATCGACACGAAATTTCCACAGAGATAGACAGGCTGTATGGTGGGTCAGCCTGGCGGGTGGTGTGCGGATGGCCAGATGTGATTGCAATGCAATCTGGAAAAAAGGCGGTTGGCTACTGGGGGGCACCGGAAGAAAGCCTGATTCATTCCACCATTGGTAAGATCTGCGCCTGCCGAAAGGTAGCTCGACGCAATAATCACATCCAGTTTTTTTAGCCGACACGCCGAGCGTCACCGGTCGCACACCGACGCGGACTCTCGGCGCCCGACGTCGTCGACGCCGGACAGCCGAGAAGCCGCAGGTTCGTTTTGGCCGAAACGTTGATCGTGAGACGGCGAATCAATAGTGTGCGTTCTGACCACGGGCTATGATTTGCCCAATGCTCGGCGCAGCCACGACTTTTGAGCGAACCACAGCGTTCCTGCTGCGGCCAGCAAGAGCAAGGTGGACGGCTCAGGCGCTGACACGGGATCGTAGGCCAGATAGATATTATTTCCCGAACCCGAACTTGCTAAAAAAGAAATTACGGGGAGGTCGTTCGCATCGAAGGCCAATCCCACACGCTGCTCCGACAGCACGTTTTCCCAGTTCATCAGGTTGCTGTTCCACAAACCGGTGGTCACTTCGCGAATCGTCCATCCATCGCCGCCGTCCTTGTAGGCGTACATGAGTTCGCTGCAACTGCCCGAGCTCTGAACCCATGCGGCCCCCACGCCTCCGAGACTGTCGGCAGCGAGCGTCGCACCAAAATAGCACCAATCACATGAAGCCAACGTTTGCGTCGTCCAGCCATTGACAATGTCAAAATCGCTGGCAATCAATCGCATACCGTTGGCCGTGTCGTAGGAACCGACGATATGTGTTCGGCCGAGACTATCCATCGCCAGATCGGCGTTGTAGAACCAGGTCGCGGATTGCGGTTTAAATTTGTCGCCTCCGGTCCACTGACCTGTCCAAGCGAGTCTCTGATAATAGCGTCCCGCGTCGTCAATGGCCCCGAGGTCTCCCGTCGGCGAAGTGGCGATATCGAGCAAGTTGCCAGGACAAAACGACGAGGGGATGGTGTTTGCCGTGCCCTTGATGAGATTGCCGTGGCTGTCGAAAGCGATCGCCATGACGCCGGTCATGGCCGCCCCGAAGCCGGTCGATGAACTGCCGACGACGGCCGCGCTCGATGTGCCGGACATCCTTGAATTCACAACCACGCCGATCTGTCCGGTGGAGCTTGTTGCCGCCGAGAGGGATGAACTGCCCGTGACTGGAAGCAGGTTCGTGCCAATTTGATGCCAATAGGTTCCTGTTGCGCTGTTGAAGGTAGGATATAAAGAGTACGCGTTGACGTTCTGATCGTAATAGGAAGAGCTGTTGTTAACCGCAAAGATGACAGGCCAAGCCTGGCCATCGCGCATAGCGACCGCCGTTTGGTAGTCTGCGGTCTGAAACCCCGTCTTTTGATAAACCCAATTGAGTCCCGTGCCATCCGACGCCATTGCTGCGGATGCCGCTAAACTTAACGCGAAGACGCATGCTAAGACGTTCAATCTCATAACAGGCTCCCTTTCTTACACCGTGTGACTCAACAGGCCACGAAGAGGAATGAAAAGCTGAGTATGGACTAACCGGAGACGTCGGATTCCGCCTCCAGAAACAATGGGGGGGCAAAAAAAGAAGAAATGGTGCCCAACGACCGCACCAAGCTGCACGCAGATGCCGCGTAAAGCAACGCGACAAGCGAACAGACTGACAGAAAACAGCGAATTTTCTGATGCCGATAAGATCACCGACAACCTCCGAGACATCTTTCACAACCGCGCTGCCTCCCGATGGGGGGTGTAGTAGTTACAAAATTCCACTGATACACAGACGAAGCTACTATTTATACGCATGGTCGCCAAAATTGCAAACACTTTTTAGAGTGGGTATTTTCGGTGGGTATTGCATGGCCACTTTTGCGGGTGGCCGTCTTGTTTACGCGCGATGAGCCCCTATAATTTCGGAATTGGCGAGGCCCGCGCGATGTCCGATTCCACACCCACGATGCCAGAATCCCTGCTGCCCCGATTCGGACTGACGACGTTTCGGCATGGACAGCGAGAAGTGATCTCGACGGTTTTGGCCGGCGAAGACTGCCTGTGCGTGATGCCGACCGGCGGCGGCAAGAGTCTTTGCTATCAGTTGCCGGCGTTGGCCCAAGAAGGTCTGACGCTGGTGGTTTCGCCGCTGATCGCGTTGATGAAGGATCAGGTCGACCAGTTGCAGTCGCGGGGACTGCCGGTCACGTTCATCAACAGCACGTTGACGGCGGCCGAGCAGTACGCCCGACTCGATCGCGTGGCGTCCGGCGAGTTTCGGCTGGTGTACGTCGCGCCCGAGCGGTTTCGCAGCGGACGGTTTTTGGAAACGGTCCGTTCGACGGGCGTCCGGCTGTTGGCGGTCGACGAGGCCCACTGCATCAGCGAATGGGGACATGATTTTCGGCCTGACTATGCCCGGCTCGGATATTTTCGTCGACAACTGAACCGTCCGCCGACGTTGGCCCTGACGGCCACGGCCACGGATCGGGTGCGACGCGACATTGTCGAGCAGCTCGATCTGCGCGAGCCGCGGACTTTCATCACCGGTTTTGCCCGTCCGAACTTGTTTTACGAGGTCCAATCGCCGTCGAGCGAGCGGCAGAAGCCGGACCTGCTGGTCCAGTTTTTGCGTCAAACGCCCGGCTGCGGGATCATCTACACCTCCACGCGCAAACGGGCCGAGGAAGTGGCCGATTGGGTGACGCAGCGATTGGGACGCCCGTTGGTGGTGTATCACGCTGGGTTGCTGCCCGACCAACGGCGCGATGCGCAAGAACAATTCATGGACGGCCGCTGCGAGATTGTCGTGGCCACGAACGCTTTCGGCATGGGCATCGACAAGCCTGACGTTCGGTTCGTCGTTCACTACAACCTGCCGGGCAGTCTGGAGGCGTACTATCAAGAGGCGGGCCGCGCCGGACGCGACGGCAATCCTTCGCACTGCCTGATGCTCTATCACCCCTCGGACCGCTCCATTCAAGAGTTCTTCATCGAAAATGCCTATCCCGGCCGCGACAAAGTGCAGGCCGTTCACGAGTTTCTTTGCCAGCGCGAGGAAAACCCGATCGAGCGGACGCAAGATGAAATCAAGTCGGAGCTCGGACTGTCGATCGGCACGGACGGCATCGGCAATTGCGAGCAGTTGCTCGAAAACGCGGGCGTGCTGGAGCGGCTGATCGCCTCGCAAAACACGGCCTCGGTGCGGATCGACAGCGACTTGCCCACGCTGGTCGATTTGCTGCCGAAACAGGCAAAAAGTCAACGCAAAGTGCTGCAATCGGTCGAGCGGCTGGTCGGTGCCCGGCGTCAAACGCTGGTCCCGTTCGCCTTCCACCAGTTGAGCGTCGCCGACGAGTTGGATCAGGCGTCGATTGCCCGCGCGTTGCACGAATTGAACCGGCTGGAGTCGATCACCTACGTGCCGCCGTTTCGTGGCCGAGCGATTCGCATGATCGACCGCACGACGACGTTCGACCAACTCGACATGGACTTCGGGGCCCTCGAACGCCGCAAAAATCTCGAATACGAAAAGCTCAATCAAGTGGTGCGGTTCGCACTGGACGGCGAGTGCCGACAGCGGACGATTTTGCGATATTTCGGCGAGCAGAACGCCGTCGACTGCGGGCACTGCGATAATTGTCGGTTGGCGGACCGTTCACAGCTTTCGACCGCCGAATGCGATACGTCCGAGGCCGACGAATCCGACGTGAACGACGCGAAGCTGATCGAGGCCGCCCGCATCGTACTCAGCGGAGTGGCGCGCATCGAGGCCCGATTTCCGTGCGGAAAAAATCTGATCGCCAAAATGCTTTGCGGCTCGCACAATTCAAAACTGGTGAAACTGCGGTTCGATCAACTCAGCACGTTCGGACTGCTCAAGCATTTGACTCAACCGGAGGTGCTGGTGTTGATCGACGCGCTGATGGCGGTCGGCTGTTTGTCGCAAACCGATTTGGAGCAGTTTCGGCCGGTCGTGCAACTGACCGATTTCGGCGCCGAGGTGATGCGCGGCCAAGCGACCTTGCCCGATCGACTGCCCTTGCCAAAATCGCTGCTCAGAAAACTGCAAGGAACCGCCGGAAAAAACAGCGATGAAACGGAAGCCGCGTCGTCGGATCCGAATCCCGACGTGTTGGAAAAACTGAAACAGTGGCGAGCCCACATGGCCGACGAGGCCGGCGTGCCGCGATATGTGATTTTGAACAATGCCACATTGACCGAATTGGCGGCCCGACGCCCCCAAACGCGCGAGCAATTGCTGGCCGTCAAAGGCATCGGACCGGTCCGCGCAGAACGGTTTGGCAATGATCTGTTGGCGATCACCTCCACCAGCGAGAAGGACGCCGGCGGATCGGAGCCGATTCGGTCGCCGGCCGAAATCACCGCCCCAGAGCCGGACGTTTTCGCACGGTCTTCGGACTACTGGACCCAACGGTTGCTGGCGGCCGGTTTCACGTTGGACGAATGCGTCGCGATTCGCGGCCTGCCGCGTGAAGTTCTGCTGGGGCACCTTCCGAAGGACAAAAGCACACCCCCCGTTATTGGTAGTTCGTCAGTTTGAAATCGCCGACTTCTGTGTCGTGGGGGTATTTTATAGTCCAATAGTGGACCAGTTGCGGCTTTTGGTTTGTGTTTACACCCCACGAATGCGAGGTTTGATGGCCTTGATCTGAAATCACGATTCACTATTTTGTTGACGCAACTGCTTTACCAAAAACATGTTACGCATTGAGACAACATTAAGATCAGTCTATTGACTTTATTTAGAACCCACTGTAGAATCAATCGTCTGATCTTAATGAGAGGAGAAAGGAATGTTACGCATTTCTGAAGAACAAGTGGTAGAGCGGATCAGGGCAGATAATCCGTGGTGGGTTCCTCCAAATCAAATCAATCCCCGTATCAGTAGGATGCGGCCGAGGGCCTACTTCGATCTCGTGTTGAATCTAATCAGGCAGAGACTGCCAAAGCGAGCCTTGATTCTCATGGGGCCGCGTCGTGTAGGCAAAACTGTAATGCTCTGGCAGGCAATTAAATCGCTTATCCAAGACGGGGTTTCACCAACTTCCCTGTGCTACATCAACATAGAATCACCTCTGTACAATGGCTTGGGCATTGAACAGCTTATCAAACTCGGTTCGAAGGCCAGCGGAGGCGGAAAAGATGAGCCGTCTTTCTTTTTCTTCGATGAGATTCAATATCTCCGTGAGTGGGAAGTTCATCTGAAGACTGCGGTCGATACGTACGACAAGATCAAGTTCGTTGCATCTGGATCGGCTGCTGCAGCCTTGCGGCTTAAGAGCACCGAATCGGGGGCCGGTCGGTTTACTGACTTCATGTTGCCTCCCCTGACTTTCTTCGAGTACTTGGACCTCCTTGGCAAGAACGATCTAGTAACAATCGACGATTCTTCTGCGCGGCCGCAATTCTCGGCACGCGACATTAACGCTCTGAATGAGCAGTTCATTGCCTACCTTAACTTTGGTGGTTATCCCGAAGTCATCTTTTCCGAGGAGATTCAAGCTAACCCAGGCCGCTACATCCGAAACGACATCATCGACAAAGTCCTGCTGCGTGACTTGCCGAGCCTATACGGAATCCAGGACATTCAAGAGCTTAATTCATTATTTACTTCATTGGCCTACAACACCGGAAATGAGGTCTCTTTAGAAGAATTGTCCCAGAATTCGGGAGTTGCCAAAAACACGATCAAACGATACATCGAGTACCTTGAAGCGGCATTCCTTATCAAAATCGTGCATCGTGTTGACCGTTCCGCCAAGGCATTCAAACGCGCCAACTTCTTCAAGGTCTATTTGACCAATCCCTCCATGCGAAGCGCTTTGTTTGCGCCGCTGAAACCCGACGACGACCTGATTGGCAACTTAGTTGAGACCGCCGTCTTTGCTCAGTGGTTCCATTCTCCCAATACTCACCTCCATTACGCAAGGTGGAACGATGGAGAGGTGGACATTGTTAGTCTGCGGGGAAACATGACGCCGGATTGGGCCGTCGAAGTCAAATGGAGTGATTTGTTTGAGGAGAATCCGAAAAAACTCAAGAGCCTGCTTTATTTCTGTGCGGATCATCACGACTGTAAAGTCATGGTAACTTCGCAAACCAAAGAAAGTGTTAAAACGGTTGACGGGGTTACCATCACCTTTCAGCCAGCAAGCCTCTATTGTTTCCTATTGGGGTACAACCTGATTAGGGGCCAGACTAACCGATCCCATGCCCAGCCTGTAAAGGCAGTCGCTGCAACTGACCAGTGACCGTCTTGTCGCGAAGAACCACACACTCGTGGGAATGGGAGCGATTAGCGCAGCTTCTACCACTGTTGCCCGAAGCTGCCCACCAGAACCGGGATGTATTTCAAACTGACCCACTGCCGAAAATCCCGTGAGCCAAACCGGTCCCCCCGTTTTCGACCCGGTCGCCAAACTCCGAAGCATCCGATATAATTGGATGGTTCAGCCGGCACTTTTCCGCCGTGTTGTGCAATTCTTGATTTCCAAAAGAGGGGTTTCATGCCGGATTCGTCTGACAATAATTCTCCGTCCCCGAAAAAAGTCCGGGTCCGTCGGGTGCCGAACGGCTCGAATTGGTGGCTGTTTGCGGTGCTTTTGGCCATTTTTGCATGGATCTACTTCTCGGACAGCCACGGCGGACGCTCGCCGGTCAGCTACGGGATGTTTCGCGAGCAGTTGACGCAAAAGAACATCGCCAAGGTGGACATCCAAGGAACGCGCGTCTGGGGCGAGTTCGTCCGTGCGCCGATCGCCCCGGACGGCAAGGTGGACGCCGCCGGCAAGCCGCTGCGATTGAACCAAAAGTTTGAGACGTCGCTGTCGCCGATGTCGCTTTCCGATCCGGAGTTGGACACGCTCTTGCGAAAGCAACTTGGCGACGCCTACACCGTGTCCGAGCCGACCGACAACACGTTCTCGGCGATGATGGTCTATCTGCTGGTCACCGGGGCGTTGTTCCTCGGCCTGTGGTTTCTGTTCCGGCGGGCCCGCGATTCGTTTTTCACCGGCGGGCTGACGGGTGGATTCACCAAGAGCGGGGCGCGTCGCTACGACCCAGGCGCCAAACCGATCACGTTCAACGACGTGGCCGGCCTGGAGGGCGTCAAAAACGAATTGCAGGAAGTGGTCGAGTTTCTGCGCAGTCCGGCGAAGTTCCAACGACTCGGCGCCCGCGTCCCGAAGGGCGTGTTGTTGATGGGGCCTCCCGGCACGGGCAAGACGTTGTTGGGCCGCGCCGTGGCGGGCGAGGCCGGCGTGCCTTTCTTCTCGATCAACGGCTCCGAGTTCATTCAGATGTTTGTCGGCGTGGGGGCCGGTCGGGTCCGCGACCTGTTCAACACGGCCAAGGAAAACGCGCCGGCCATTCTGTTTATCGACGAAATTGACGCCGTCGGCCGTCATCGCGGGGCGGGCATCGGCGGCGGTCACGACGAACGCGAGCAAACGCTCAACCAAATCCTCAGCGAAATGGACGGTTTCACGCCGACCGAGTCGGTCATCGTCATGGCCGCGACGAATCGGCCCGACGTGCTCGATCCGGCCTTGTTGCGGCCCGGTCGGTTCGATCGCCATATCACGGTCGATCGCCCCACGCTCAAAGGCCGGCTGGCGATTTTCAAAGTGCACACCCGGGACGTCCCGCTGGACGCCGATGTGGATATGGAGCGGCTCGCGGCCGGCACCGTCGGGCTGACCGGCGCCGACATTCGCAATCTGGTGAACGAGGCCGCGCTGTGGGCCAGCCGCCACGACAAAAACTGCGTCAGCCGCGCCGATTTCGACTACGCACGCGACAAAGTCCTGATGGGCGCCAAACGCGAAGAGGTGCTGGTCGGCGAAGAGAAGTCGATGTGCGCTTATCACGAATCGGGCCACGCGCTGCTGGCGTGGCTGGTGCCCGGGGTGGACCGCGTCCACAAAGTGTCGATCATTCCGCGCGGCCGGGCGTTGGGCGTCACGCAACTGCTGCCCGAGGAAGACCGCATGAACGTCGGTCAAAGCGAACTGGAGAGCCGGCTGTTGTTCCTGCTCGGCGGACGCGCGGCCGAGAAGTTGGTTTTCCATCAATACAGCGCCGGCGCCGAGGACGATCTGAACCGCGCCACGCAATTAGCCCGGCGCATGGTCACGCACTGGGGCATGAGCGAGCGGCTCGGACCGGTGGCGTTCCGCGACGGCGAAGACCATCCGTTCCTCGGCCGCGAGATGGCCGAGCCTCGCCGATTCAGCGAGCATACCGCCCAGGTGATCGACGAGGAGGTGTCGCGGCTGTTGCGCGAGGCGGGCGACAAAGCCACCGAAATGTTGACCGAACATCGCGACAAGCTCGACACCATGGCCCACCGGCTCGAGGAAATCGAGACGATCGACGACGAGGAGATCGAGCGGCTCATCGGCCCATCGGCCTACAAGCCTCGCAACGGCGCGCCGGACTCGACGCCGACGACGGACTCGAAGAACGCGGCGGGGTAACGTCGATCCCTCCCCAAAAAACCGTCACGCCCGTCGCGGCTTGAAAATGCTGACGCCCAGCGGCGGATAGTTGATCTGGATCGACGCCGGACGGCCGTGGCAGGACTGCGGCTCGGCCTGACGCCCCGGTCCGTTGCCCAAGTTGCTTCCGGCGTAGAACGACGAATCGCTGTTAAACACTTCGTCGTACCAGCAAAGCTCCGGCACGCCAAGTCGATAGCCCACGCGCGGCACGGGCGTGAAGTTGCAGGCGACGATCAGATAGTCGTTCGGGTCTTTCGCGCGGCGAATGTAGCTGATCGTGCTGTCGTCCTGGTTGTGGCAGTCGATCCAATCGAATCCGTGGCTGTCGAAATCGACCTGATACAACGACGGCTCGCTGCGATACAGACGATTCAAATCGGCGACGCATTTCAACAGGCCTTTGTGCGAGTCCCACTGCATCAAGTCCCATTGCAGACTGCCGTCGAAGTTCCACTCGTTCCACTGGCCGAAATCGCTGCCCATAAACAGCAGTTTCTTGCCGGGGTGCGTCCACATATAGCTGTACAACAGCCGCAAGTTGGCGAACTTCTGCCACAAGTCGCCGGGCATTTGGTCCAGCATCGAGCCCTTGCAATGCACCACCTCGTCGTGCGACATCGGCAGCACGAAATTTTCGTGGAAGGCGTAAATCAGGCTGAACGTCAGCTCGTTGTGATGGAATCGGCGATGGATCGGATCGTGTCGCATGTAGGTGCGGGTGTCGTTCATCCAGCCCATGTTCCACTTCAGGCTGAATCCCAATCCGCCGAGATACGTGGGCCGCGACACGCCCGGCCACGCGGTCGATTCCTCGGCGATGGTCAACACGCCGGGATGCTGGGTGTGAACCTGCTCGTTCAACTCCTTGAGAAACGAAATGGCCTCGATGTTCTCGCGCCCGCCGTATTGATTGGGCAGCCAGTCGCCGTCCTTGCGGCTGTAATCCAGATACAACATCGACGCCACGGCGTCCACCCGAATGCCGTCGACATGGTACTTGTCCATCCAGAACAAGGCGTTCGAGGTCAAATAGTTTCGGACTTCGTGCCGGCCGTAATTGAAGATGTGGGTGCCCCAATCGCGATGCTCGCCGCGTCGCGGATCGGCATGTTCGTACAGCGCCGTGCCGTCAAACTGGCGCAGACCGTGCCCGTCGCGCGGGAAATGGGCCGGCACCCAGTCCAAAATCACGCCGATGTCGTTTTGGTGCAACACGTCGACGAAATACATGAAGTCTTGCGGCGTCCCATAGCGGCTCGGCGCAGCATAATAGCCGACCGTCTGGTAACCCCAACTGGCCGACAGCGGATGCTCGCTCACCGGCAGCAATTCGATGTGCGTGTAGCCGACCTCTTTGCAGTAGTCCGCCAACTGGTGGGCCAGGTCGCGATAGCTCAGCCATCGCGTGGGATCGTCGCCCGGGCGTTTCCAACTGCCCAAATGCACTTCGTAGAACGACAACGGACGTTCGAGCCAGTTCGTCTCGGCGCGCTCGGCCATCCATTGGGCGTCGTGCCAACTGTACCGGTTCAGGTCGATCACCTTCGACGCCGTTCGCGGCGGCACCTCGGCCCCAAACCCGTAAGGATCGGACTTCTCAAACACCCAGTCTTGATGACGAATCTGATATTTGTAGAGCGTGCCTTCGCCCAAGCCCGGCACGAAAAGCTCCCAAAATCCGCTGGGGATGTGCTTTCGCATCGGATGCCGACGGCCGTCCCAATTGTTGAAATCGCCGATGACGCTCACGCTCGTGGCATTGGGCGCCCAAACGGCGAAGTTGACGCCGTCGACGCCGTCGATCTTGCGCAACTGCGCGCCAAGCCGATTGTAGCTCTGCCAATGCCGGCCCTCATTGAGCAGGTAGAGGTCGAAATCGCTCAGCAGATGGGGAAAGGAGTAGGGATCGTGCATGGTAGTGGTTTTCTTGCCGTTGTCCTCGACGGCCTTCAACAGGTAATGCGTCGAGGCGCCGTCGCCGTTCTTTTGAGGCAACGGACAAATCGCCTCAAATAGCCCCGCCGGATGAATGCGCCGCATCGGCAGCGTCCGGTTCTCATGCGCCGGATCGACCACCCACGCCTGGCTCGACGTGGGCAAAAACGCGCGAACCGCCAACGCCCGACGCCCTAGGTCGTTAATCTCATGCGGACCAAGCAGCTCAAAGGGGTTCTCATGACGTCCTTCCACCAGTTGTCCAATCGTTTCCAGCGAGACCGTCGTTCGCACGCGAACCTCCATGTAGAAAATAAGGGATTAGAGATAAGGGATTAGGGATTAGGAATTGCGGAGAACGGGTGGAAACGGAGAGCGGAAGCCGCAACGCGACGTCCCGAACTCCGAACCCGGATCTTTACGCCTCGGATCCCTAACCACGAACCTCCGATCAACTTTTGCCAGATCAACGACGCGGTTTCCCGGCAGACTTCGCAGCAGCCGTGGACCGCCAACGCACAGTATTTTACCCAAGTATTGCTCGTTATGCGATTCGCCCAGCCCGCATAATCGCCGGCCATGCTCCAATGATGGCTGCCAACCGTGTCGTGCGGAGCGTCAAACCGACGCTGACGACACTCCACCCGATGAAATCGCAAAACTCGGTCCATTCGCTGCCAAAGGTCGGCGTCTCGCACCGGCACCATTTGTCCAAAATATTCCCAACGCCAATCGTTCTCGCGCCACTCCGTCACCCCATACGAAATCCCCTGCTCCACGTATTGAGTGCTTCCGACCAACGTCACTCGCGACGGCTGGTCCAGCGACTCCAACGCGCGCAGCACGGTCAATAGGTTGAGCCGTTCTCCCCACACAAAGGGCTCCGTATCGGAGACTTCGATCACCGCGTCCTGACCATTCACCGGACGCAACGTAAATCGCCAATGTCCGATTCCGGCGATCTGGCTCACTTTGGCCGTCAACACGTAATGGGGCGTTGGATCATTCATCGGAGGTTTTTCGGTAACACTATGGAGAACTTGGGCAAGGCTGCGAAATCAGCAAAACTGATATGACACACGTCATCAACACCAAGGAGGGGTGTAAGGCAGTTTCTGTGGCAGGAAAGTCTATCTGTCCGCCAAGGTGACCCAAGACGGACCGTTTTTACTTATCGGAACTCACACCGCAGTTTCTCTAGTTTATCACATCACACTTCTAGCACGGATACCTTTTTCGATGAAAAACGACTATAAAAATACGAAGGATACCCCACGACAAGGCGCCGCATGACTTTTCCCAGCACTCATCTGACCCTGATCCAACGGTTGGCGTCCGGCGGCACGGAGGCCGATTGGCAGCGGTTTTGGCAGAACTACTGGGGGCCTCTGTGTCGGTTCTCGTTGCGGTTTGGCGCGAAAAACCTGGACGAGGCCGAGGACGTCGCCTCCAAAACTTTCGAGGCCCTTTGGGAACAACGGCTGTTGGTCCGCTGGGCCGCCAACCGCTCGGCCAAGCTGCGAACCTTGTTGTGCAGCGTGGTGCGAAACATCCTCTCGCATCGGAATCGGGTTCAAGCCGGCCGAGACCGGCATCGGGAAGACTTGGTCGACCACGTTGAACAGTTGAATCCGCCGCCGGCCGACTATGCCGACGCTTTTTATGCCGCCTGGGTCGAAGACGTCGTCCAGCAGACCGTCGAAACCCTGGCCGCCGAGTATTGTCAAAAAGGCCAGGCCGACTACGTTCGGGTGCTCTATGGCCGGCTGTGCCAAGGCATGAGCATCGCGGAAACCGCACAAGCCCTCGAGCTGTCTGCCACCGCCGTGGACCATTATTTCCGCCATGCTCGAGATCGCCTCGGCAAAATTCTCGAGATTCAAGTCCGGGATCAGGTCGAATGCTGCTGTCCCGAGGAGGATCGCGGCCCAGAGTTCGCCGTCGAATGGCAACGTCTGGGCCAATATCTGGTCGACCACGGCGGCCTGGAAGACGCCGTGCGTGCGGCCTACGAGGTTTGGAGTCCGGCGCAAACCAATCGCTGCAAGGCGTCCGGCCTGAAAAAACTCCAAGAAAGTCGGATTTTTATCCGCGAAAACCGGCCGACTGCTTCATGAAGATTGATGAGGCCCAAGGGAGGTCCGACGTCCAGGGCCGTTCGCACTTGCGCGTTGTCGCCTGTTGACCTTGTGCAAAAACAGGCCTTTTAGACGCAGTGTTGGACGGCAACCCGTAAAAGACAACCTGTCGCCACGCCCCAACCGTCGGGTTTAGGCAGTTTGTCCGGCCGTCAGCCCTCCCAGAATTGGCCGATCACTCAACACGAGGAGTCTGGCCATGTTTCTTCCTCTTCCGTTGGAATTTCGATATCTCGGCGACAAGAACGGTTTGCCGGCCGCCAACGTGGCGTTGGTCATCGCGAATGTGTTGTTCTATTTGTTCGGATGGAGCTATCCCACCGGCGCCGGCCCGGCCAGTGTGCTCCTGTACGGATTCTGCCACGTCGGATTCTGGCATCTGGTGCTCAACCTTTGGGTGCTTTGGGTGTTTGGCAATCCGGTGAACCGTCGGCTGGGCAACGGACTGTATCTGTTGGTCTATCTGGGCAGTGTTTTGGCGGTCGGCCTGGTCGCCCGAGTCCTGGTGCCGTCCGGATTGGTCGGGGCGTCGGGCGCTATTTTTGCGATCATCACCATGGCCCTGATCCTGATGCCGACGGCGACGGTCGAGTTCGGCTATTTGGCCGCTTTTCCGGTGACGCTTCTGCTGGCGTTGTTTCGCCGCCCTCAATACGAATTGAACTGGTTCATCAGTTGGGGAACCGGCGCCGTGCCCGCGTTGTGGTGCCTGGCGTTGATTCCGCTGATGGAGTTGTGCTCGGTGGCCGGACGCGCCTTGACGTATGGCTGGGGTTCCTGTTGGACGCCGCTGGCCCATCTGTTGGGCATCGCCTGCGGTGTGGCCGCGTTGCTCATGCTGCCCGAAAAAGTCACCGGCCGCCGCTCGTCGTACGGTTTTTGAACGAATGTTTTGATTCAGAAATTCATCATGAAGGGAGAGCGTCATGGGAGTGTTCAAGCGTATTTCCGACATCATTTCCGCCAACCTGAACGATATGGCCGACGGTTTGGAAGACCCCGAGCGGATGTTGAAGCAGGCGGTCCGCGAAATGGAGGAAACCATCGCCGAGGTCACCTCGCAAACGGCCAAAGCGATGGCCAATGAAACGACGCTGCAGCGAGAATTGGATCGCAACCGAAGCCAGCGGCAACAGTGGCAAAGCCGCGCCGAAAAGGCCGTCGAGGAAGGCAGCGACGATCTGGCCCGCAAGGCGCTGGCCCGCAAAAACGAACACGACAAATTGGTCGCCGCGTTGCAGGACCAACTGAACGCCGCTCAAGAGGCCAGCGCCAACCTGCGTTGTCAATTGGCCGCCATGAAGGCCAAGTTGGCCGAAGGCAAGCGGAATCTCGCCACGCTGTCGGCGCGTCAGCGGGCCGCCGATTTCCGAAAGAAGATGGAAACCCAATCGGCCGTCCCCTCGTCCGAGGTCGACCAAAACGCCTTTGCAAAGTTCGATCGCATGAGAGCCAAGGTCGAACAGGCCGAAGCCGAAGCCGCCGCCATGGCCGAACTGCGAACCCTCGGCAACGACGCCGTCTCGGAAACCTCCGCCGACAACACCGACGAAGACGCCAACGTCTCGGCCGAACTGGACGAACTGAAACGCAAACTGCGCAAGTGATCGGCCGCTGATCATCATTCCCAAAGATCCTCCGATCGCTATAATGGACACATGGTGATGGTCCGCAACCGACTTCCATGAACAAGCACCGTCTGAAAGGAAAGCCGGCATGACCAAGGCCGACGCCGACTCGCCGTCGCGCATTCCGCTTGCCACTTGGTTGGCTCAACAGACGTCGTTTGACCTGCGCGGCGGACTCGCTTTGATCCGGCAGCTTGCCGAACAGGTGCTGTCCTTGCACGGCAACGGGCGAATCCATCGCGCGATCGATGGCGATTCGGTGACGGTGGACCTCGAAGGCCGTCCGTATCTGTCGGCGCCGGGCGAACCTCGACCATTCGGCGGCGACCGGTCCGATCCCGAGTTCTGCCCGCCCGAACTGGTCGGCGGCCGCGGCGTCACGTTGCCCCAGCAACTCGACGAGGCCGTCCAAGAAATCCAAAAGGCCGGTTATGACGTAGATCCGCGACGCATCGACGTCTATCAGTTGGGCGTGCTGCTTTTTCGATGGATGATCGGCGAGTCGATCGCAACGTATGTCTACGATCCAAAAATCAAAAACCGCGTGTCGAGCGCGCTGCGTGCCGTGCTGGAGCCCGCGCTCGGGCTGGACGGTCCGAAGCGGCTTGCCGATTGCGGGCTGTGGATCGCCGCGATCGACCAATCGCTGCGGCAGTTGGATGGGCCCAAGACGGACGCTTTTCCCGGCCCGAACGGCGACCCAAAACTTCCCTTTGAGCGATTGGGCCATTTTCGGATTCTCGAACGTATCGGCGGCGGCGGGATGGGCGACGTCTATCGCGCGGACGACGAGTCGCTCGGCCGATCGGTGGCCATCAAGGTGCTGCCGGCGCCGTTGGCCCGCGACGCCGAGTTCGTCCGCCGATTTCACGCCGAGGCCGCGGCAGCCGCCAGCGTGGCGCATCCCAACATCGTGCCGATCCACTTTATCGGCGAGGACGCCGGCCATCATTATTTCGCCATGCAACTGATCGAGGGCGAATCGTTGGCCCAGCGGCTCAACCGCCAAGGACGATTCTCGTGCGACGAGGCCCTCGATTGCATCGTGCAGTGCTTGCAGGGATTGCAGGCGGCGCATCATCGCGGGCTGATCCATCGGGACATCAAGCCCGGCAACATTCTGATCGAACGCGAGACGGGCCGGGCGATGCTGGTCGATTTCGGGCTGGTTCGCCGACTCGACGACAACGCTCGCAACACCGCCACCGGCGTCATCATGGGCACGGTCGACTACATCGCGCCCGAGCAAGCTCGCGGCCGGGCGGTCGACGCCCGAACCGACCTTTACTCGCTGGGCGTGCTGTTCTATCAGTTGCTGGCCGGCCACCTGCCGTTCACGGCCGACAGTCCCACGTCGATGATTTTTCAGCACGCCTATGAGCCGCCGTTTCCTTTGGAAAAGTCCGTGCCGAACGTGCCGCGGCCGATCGTCGACATCGTCGCGCGGATGATGGCCAAGGACCCGAACGAACGTTACCCGGACTGTGCGGCGGTGCTGGCCGACATCGCGGCCTATCGTAAAGGCTGTCCTCTGGCCTCTTTTTCAACCGAAGCCGCCGGACCATCCGATACGGCGTCCGAGCCGTCGCCGGTGTTTCAAGAGAACTCGTTGCGACAGGCCCGCGACTGGGCGGCCACGATGTTTCGCCGCGTCGCGCCCCAATGGGTTCAAAATCTCCAGGGCACGACCCTGCAAATGGACGCCGCCGTGGCCCAGCATCAGCGTCAACGCGACCGGTTGGCCAAGTTGCTCGAAGAAGCCCGCAGTCTAAAAAACCATTTATTGCCCGAGGAACTCGAAGACCTCCAGCGACAATTCGACGCCGCCGACGCCAAGCTGATTCAGCTTCGCAGCCAACAGCAGTTGCTCAAGGCGAGATTGCAATCGGCCGAGGTGCAACGCCAGTTGGAAGGCGGGCCGCCGGCGTCCCATCACCGGCGTTTTCGGTGGTCCGTTGTCATGCTGGTCATGGCCGGCGGTGTCGGGCTGCTCATCTTCGCCCTGTTGCTGCTGCTCATAGGTTGGAGGCCCGTTCCGACCTCTCTTGCCGGAGGTTGGGTGCTCACGCTCCCCTCTCAAACCCAACATCACGCGACGATTTCCAACGCCGGGGAAGGCCGATATTTGCTTCGCACCGGCGGCAACATGACCGGGGTCTATCAACTTCGCGGCGACAAGCTGGCGATGCTCGAACCGCAAGATCAACGATTGACAGAGTTCGTCTGGCAGGTCGAAAATCCGAACCAAATGGTTCTGATCGAGTCGCCGCCGATTGGAAAAACCGGCGCCGAGTACCGCGGCGCGATGTTGAAACGCACGTCGATGTCCGATGCCGTCCCACAGCCAAAGCCGAATGTCGCCATGGGCAACTTGGCAATGTCCGACAATTTCCGCAAATCGCTCAATCGCGCAATCGAGAAAAAAGGAGCGAACGCCGCGGTTTACGTCATCGGCAATTCGCCGAATCACCAGATCATGACGCAAATAGCGTCCGGCTTGGGCCTGCGCGTTGGTTCGTCCTTCAACTGGAAATACGACAAATATCTGCCGCAAGCCAAGGGGCACATCCTCCTGATTGAAACGCACGGAGGCAAGCCGATCGTTTCCAAAAACATTCTGGAAGCGTATTTTCCCAAGGCGACTGCGGGACTTTCGCTTCCCTTGAGGTCGATCCAAATCGACGATACATTCATCATCTTCGTGGAATTCGACGAGCCGCTTTCCATCGGTAAAACTGGCGGCAACGGCAGTCCAACAAACGCCGCGTTCAAGGGCATCGCTTTTCGCTGTGAAGCCGACGCCTCGACCGCCGTCTCCCTCCAACTCAAAACGCCCTCGCACAACAAGACGGTCCGGACTTGGAAAATCCAAACGCCCGCAACGTTTACGCTCAATCCGAGCGAGTTGACGACCGACAACTACAAGCTGTTCGTGTCGGCGGACGGTTACGCCAGCCAGGTGATCAGTCTCCGCGTCTCGAAAACCGCCGTCAAGGCCAGCTCCGAAAACGTGACGCTCTATCGAAAGCGATACGTCGTGGTTCGGTACGCGCGCAACCGCGACGGTTCACGCGATCTCTCGCCGGCAAAAACGCAACAAGATCGATTGGCCGTGTCCCATTGGGGACAAATCCCAGGTCTGCGCGGCGATTGGCAAATCTGGCAGAAGGGCCCGGACCTCTACTTCGAGTTGCATCGCTACGGAGCAAGTTTCGGATTCGTCGAAGCGCCGGCGGGAGCGATTTTCGACAAGTTGCGTTGGGCGCCCGAAAACGACCAATATGTCTCCGCCAGCGTTCTGGCCCGGCCCGGGCAGATTCTTTTCACTCGCATTGCGGGCAACAATCCCACCGAGCAATGTTACGCGAAGATGGAAGTGGAGGCGATCACCGACCAGCCGCCCGAGGGCGTTGAATTTATCGAGAGTTCCAGGTAATCTGCGTTTCAACTTGAAACCGCAAGGAAGGTTTCCACCATCCCTTTTTCTGACCAGGAACTCTCATGGAATGCCAACAAACCAAAAATGCAAAACGCTGCACGTGCACGTATGCGTCCTGCTCACGACACGGCCTTTGCTGCGAGTGCGTTCGCTACCATCTGGCGTCGAGCGAGTTGCCCGGCTGCTTCTTTCCGCCCGATGCCGAACGGACCTACGACCGCTCGTTCGCTCATTTTGCTCGGCTGGTCGACCAAGGCAAAATCGGATGACGTCCGCTACGGCGTGAACTCGGCGGCGTCGGACAGTCCTTCGACAAACCGCGCCAGCAGGTCGGCCGCATGGTCGATGTCGTCCAGCGAAATCATCTCGACCGGGCTGTGCATGTAACGGTTGGGGATGCTGACCAGGCCGGTGGCCATGCCGGCCCGATTGACTTGCATCACGTTCGCGTCGGTGCCGGTCGCCCGGGCCGAGGCCGCCAACTGGTAGGCGATCTGATGGGATTCGGCGGCGTCCATTAGGTGTTCGACCACCTTGGGGTTCATGTTCGGCCCGCGATGAATGACCGGGCCGCGACCGAGCCGGACGTCGCCTTCTTCTTTCTTCTCGATGGTCGGGCAATCGGTGGCGTGGGTCACATCGACGGCCACGCCGACTTGCGGATCGATGCCGAACGCGCTGGTCCGCGCTCCGCGCAGCCCGAGTTCTTCCTGAACCGTCGAGACGGCATACAGCCCGCAACGAAGTTTTTTGCCTGACCGGCAGGCCCGCCGCATCGCCTCGCAAACGACCCAGCATCCGGCCTTGTCGTCCATCGCGGGCGAAACGGCCAGCCGATTCCGAAGCTCATGGAACCCAAGCTCGACGGTCACGGCGTCGCCGATCCGCACCAATTGTTGAGCCTCTTCCTTGTTGGACGCGCCGATGTCGAGCCAAAGGTCCTTGATCTTCGGCACTTGCTTCCGTTCTTCTTCGGTGAGCAGGTGGATGGGTTTTCGGGCGATGACGCCGAACACGGGCCCGTCGGCCGTCCAAACGCTCATCCGTTGGCCGATCAACATTTCGGGATCCCAACCGCCGATCGGCTGAACGTACAAAAACCCGTCGTCGTCGATGTGCTGAACGATCAAGCCGATCTGGTCACAATGACCGGCCAACATGGCCCGCAACGGAGCGTCGGGGTTCTTCGCCAAGATGACGTTTCCGTGCAAATCGGTGCGGATCTCATCGGCGAAATCGGCGGCGAAATCGCGCACGATCCGCTGCACGCCGCTTTCGTAGCCCGAGGGGCTCGGCGTTTCCAGCAACGTTTTGAAAAAGGCGAGGGCTTTGGCGTCCACGATGAATATCCTTTGCGGAAAATAGCGAGAATTGTTCCAAGATCAATAAGTATGGCAATTTGCGCCGTTTTCGCAAGTCCGATCTCGAAACCGCCCACCTTGACGAGGGCCCTCAGGATCGCCTACGATAAAAGGTTCTTATATTTTTCGTTTCCTAAGAGAACGAGGAGGTGGTTTTAAGCATGGAAACCGCCAAAGTCGCCATTATCGGATTTGGGACTATCGGCTCCGGCGTCGCCCGGCTGCTTTTGGAAAATCGCGATCGAATCGCCCATCGCGCTGGCAAGGACATCGAGTTGGTCCACGTCGTCGACAAGGATCTGAAGCGGTCGCGGAACATCACGCTGCCGCCGGGCATTTTGACCCCCGATCTGAGCGATGTGACCAACGATCCGGAGATCGTCGCCGCGGTCGAATTGGTCGGCGGCCTGGAGCCCGCCCGGTCGATCGTCCTCAAATTGCTCGAAAGCGGCAAGAACATCGTCACCGCCAACAAGGCGTTGCTGGCCGAACACGGTCCCGAGTTATTCGATCGGGCCCGTCAACTCGGTCGCACGATCGCGTTTGAGGCGGCCGTCGCCGGCGGCATTCCCATCATCGCGTCGATCGGCGAATGCCTGGTGGCCAATCAGATCGAGTCGATCCACGCCATCTTGAACGGCACGAGCAATTTCATCCTCTCGCAGATGGAGGAAAACAACACCGATTACGCCTCGGCGGTGGCCGAAGCCCAACAACGCGGTTACGCCGAAGCCAACCCGGCGATGGACGTCAACGGCAGCGACGCCGCCCAGAAGCTTGCGATTTTGGCGCATCTGGCGTTCGGCGCCCGAGTCAGTTGGCGCAACATCCCGCGCACCGGCATCGACATCGTCGACGTGGCCGACATGCGTTTTGCGAAAGAGTTGGGCTACAGCATCAAGTTGTTGGCCGTCGCCGAATTGGTGCCCGAGGGCTTGGAGCTGCACGTCTCGCCCACGCTGATCCGACAAGGAACCACGCTGGCCGAGGTTCGCGGCGCGTACAATGCCGTGCGCGTGGTCGGCGACGCGGTGGGACGCGTGTTTTATCACGGATTGGGCGCCGGCCAGATGCCAACCGCGTCGGCCGTCGTCGCCGATCTGGTGAACACCGTGATCGGACGCACGGCCATCACCTTCAAGCAACTGAATCTTTGGTCGACCGAGGGTGAGCCGCCCGTGCGTCTGCGCGACGTGGCCCGAGTGCCCGGCCGATTTTATCTGCGGTTCAACGTCGACGACCGGCCCGGCGTCATGGCCGAAATCGCCAGCATTCTGGGCGCGCACAACATCTCGATCGCCTCGGTCATTCAGCACGAGGCCCAAGAGGACGACGCCTCGAACACCGTCCCATTGATCATCATGACCCACACCTCGCCCGAAGGCGCCGTGGCCGCCGCACTGAAAACCATCGGCCAATTGGCCTGCGTCCATCCGGGCAGCGTCCGAATGCGGGTGCGAGACTGAAGGATTAGGGGATTTAGAGATTTAGGGATTTAGGGTATGAAATACGCGATTATTATTCCCGACGGATGCGCCGATGAGCCGCAAGAGTCGCTGGGCGGCAAAACTCCCTTGCAGGCCGCCGACATCCCGGCGATGGACGCCGTTGCGGCCGAAGGCGTCGTTGGCCGAGCAAACCACACGCCCGAGGCGCTGCCGGCCGGCTCCGACACGGCCAATCTCAGTCTGCTGGGCTACGACCCGCTCAAGGATTTCACCGGCCGCGCTCCGCTGGAAGCCGCCGCCCAAGGCATCGAACTGGGCCCCGACGATTGGGCCGTCCGGTGCAATCTGGTGACGATCGAAGATCAGGTCATGAAGAGTTTCACGGCCGGGCACATTTCGTCGGACGAAGCGGCCTCGCTGGTGGCGACCCTTCAAGAGACGCTTGGCGGTCCGCAGTTGCATTTTTATCCCGGCGTGGGCTATCGGAACTTGCTCGTCTATCGCGGCAGCGGACGCCCGGCCCCGTTTTCGCGTGACACGCGCACCACACCGCCGCACGACCTGACCGACCAATCCGTGTTGGACGACTATCCGCGCGGGCCAGGCAGCGATCTGCTCACCCATTTGATGAGCGAAAGCGTCCGGCTGTTCGCCGATCATCCGGTGAACGTCGCACGCCGACAGGCCGGAAAACCGCCGGCCACGAACGTCTGGCTTTGGGGGCTCGGCAGCGCGCCGAAGTTGACGCCGTTCGCGGAGCTTTATGGCAAACACGGCGCGATGATCACGGCCGTCGATCTGTTGCGGGGACTGGCCTCGTTGATCGGCTGGCGGCGCATCGAGGTGCCCGGCGCGACCGGCTATCTCGACACCGATTACGCCGCCAAGGGCCGATTCGCCTGCGAGGCGATCAAGGACGTCGATGTGGTGTGCGTCCACGTCGAGGCGACCGACGAGGCTTCGCACGAGGGCAACACGGCGGCCAAGGTGCAGGCGCTCGAGCAAATCAGCCGGCACATTGTCGCGCCGGTCCACGCGGCGCTCAAGCAGTTCGGCGACTATCGCATCCTGGTCACGCCCGACCATCCGACGCCGCTGCGAACCAAAACGCACAGCCACGGCGACGTGCCGTTTACGATGGCAGGCCGCGGGATTGAGCCCGACGCCGCCACGGTCTACGACGACCCGACGGCCGAACGTTCTTCGCTGGTTTTCCGCGAAGGCTGGCGGCTAATGGGAAAGTTTTTGGGACAATAAACTTAGAGTGCATCTGACTTGAGTGTGACGGGCGCCATGGCCACGAAAAGCGTAGCTATGGTGTGATTTTCTCGAAAAAACATGCCCACGACAAGCGTGGGCATGGCACCCAGCGTTTTTTGTGAAATCGCAAGCGGTTGGAACGTGCCAAGGAAACGACCAACCGTTTTCGCGGAAAAGCAGCCGCGCATTTTCAAGTTGGAACGCCCATTACTTCGCCATCTCGGCGGCGGCCATGTCTTTCAACCGACGCAGATCGAGCTTGCCGGTGCCCAACACCGGGATTTCGGCCACTTGGCGAAAACGGTCGGGCGAGGGAATCCACAGCGAGGGCAACCCCATTGCGGACAACTCTCGGCACACCTGCTCCGGCGTCAGACTCATTTCGGTGTACAACACGACGAGCCGTTCGCCCTTCTTGGCGTCGGGCACTGCGGTCACGGCGATTTTCAGGTCGTCTTCACCGAGATTCAGCACTCGAATGATGGCTTCCTCGACGCGGATGTGCGGCACCATCTCGCCGGCCATTTTTGAAAACCGGTTGATTCGACTCGTGATCGTGATGTAGCCGTCGTCGTCGATCGAGGCCACGTCACCGGTGACGTACCATCCGTCGCGGATCACCTCGGCGGTCAGATCCGGCTGGCCGTAATAGCCCTTCATCACGTTTTCGCCCGAGACCAGCAACATGCCCGGCTGATTGGGCCCCAACGGTTCGCCGGTCTCCAGATCGACCACCTTCACCCGAATGTTGGCCAAGGGACGACCGACCGTTCCGACGCGCACGCCACTGTGTTGGTCGCTGACGGCGCGGCTCGGCGGCATGTTGGCCGCCACGACCGGCGAAAGCTCCGTCGCCCCATAGCCCTCGACCGGATGAACGCCAAACCGCTTCTCGAACGCGTCGGCCACCTCGCCGGTCAATCGCTCGGCGCCGGTGACGACCACGTCCAGCTCGGCGAAATCCTCCGGGTCGCAACGACGCAGGTACGATCGGACGAAGGTCGGCGTGGCGACCATGATCGTCGCGCCGTGCCGACGGCACAACTTGCCGATCTCGCGTGGCTCCAACGGCGTGAAATGATAAATTCCCTTCGGCGCCATCGTCAACACGGTCCAAAGCGTCGTGGTGTAGCCGAACGAATGAAACAGCGGCAAAATGCCCAACAGCACGTCTTTGTCCGTCAGCCGAATCAGTTGATTGACCGAGTCCATGTTCGCGCCGACGTTGCGATGGGTCAACATCACGCCCTTGGGCCGACCGGTCGAACCGGAGGTGAAAATAATCGTCAGCAGATCGTCGTCGCGCACCCGGGTCAGCCCCAGCCGACGCTCCAGACAGCACAACGGCGTAAGCCAAGCGTCGGCGGCCGCGGACAGTTTGTCGCCCAGCGTCATCTTTTTCAACAGGTCTTCGAGGTACGTCACCTCGGCGTTGAGCGTCAAGTTGAAACGCTCCATCACGCGGCGGCTGGTCACCACATGGCGAATGCCGACCTGCGCGATGCAGTCGTTCATCACTTCGGACGAAAGCGTGTAGTTCAGATTGACCACCACGCGGCAGTCGATCGACAACGCGGCGTTGAGCACCACGCCTCCAACGGTCGGCGGCAGCAGCAGGCCCACGATCGACTCGTCGTCGGCCAGCACCTCGCGGCGCAACAGCCGGCGAACCAACAGCGCCCGGGTCAGCAGCCCCGCGCCGGTCAATTCGACGCCGGTCGAGTCGGCCACCTTCGGCGTGCGCATTTGACGGCGACACATCCGCAAAAACTGCCGCGGCAGATTCAACGACTTGGCACAAGAAGCATCCATGGATTTTTCGGTCTCAAAGCCGCAATCGAGATAAAACTGGTTCTCACGCCACCGGGCGATCCGGCGTCCGTCGGCCTTTTTTTAGGGTCTGGAAAGGTCCCATTGTGCCAGACGCGGTCCGAAAGTTCAAACGTCGGATCGGGAATCTTCGAGCCGCAGGGCGTCGACCGCCTGGCGAACTTGCTCGACGCTTTCGGGCCGGGCGATCGGCTCGCCGAAACGGATCGAAACGGGCCGACGCCATCGCTGGGGCCATTTCCAGAAAAACTTCCCGCCCGCATAACTGAAAATGCTCCCCCACAGACCCCCCAAATAGGCCGGGACTACCGGAGCGTCCGTTTCCTTCAGTATCGACAAGAAACCGGGCCGAAACTCCTGCATTTCCCCGCTTCGCGTGATTCCGCCCTCGGCAAAGATGCAAACCAGCTCGCCGTTTTGCAGGGCCAGCCGGGATTGGCGAATCGATTGGACCATCGATTTTCGACTGGTTCCGATCGGAATGATCCGGCCGAGCCGGCCAAACCAGCCGAGCCAGCGATTGGCAAAATACTCGGCATAGGCGACCATCCGGGGATGCCGGGGACAGGCCAGCCCAAGCAGGACGCCGTCGGCCCAACTGACGTGGTTTGCCACAATCAACGCCCCGCCCGGCGGAATGTGTTCCAGCCCTTCCACGCGAACTCGATACAAGCTGTGCACCAGCATCCGCACCAGCAGCCGCGTGGTCTCATACGACAACAAACGAACCAGACACACGGCCGCCGCGATCGTCGTCAAACCACCGATCAAAAAAATGGTTCGAGCCGACAGCCCCAACGCCGAAGGACTCGACAGCAGCCAGAACAAACCGGACGCCAGCAACATCGCGCCGAAAGCCATGAAATTGTAGGCCGCCATGATCGAGCCGCGTGATTTCGGCGGACTGCGATCCTGAAGAAACGCCTGAAGCGGCAGATCGTACAATCCGGCCGTCATGCCGAGCGACAGCAGCCACACGCAACTGCAATAGAATCCGGACGTGGTCGGATGTCCCGGCTGCCCGCCCGGAACCGTGCTCAACAGAACCGACGAGATCGCGATGCCGGCCGCTCCGAACGGCACCAATCCCAACTCGATCTTGCCGCGGGACAGCGCGCCGGCCACCGCCGCGCCAAACCCGATGCCGAGCGTCAATACGCCCAACAACAAACCGACGTCCTGTTGCTGGCCGACATGCAGCACCTTATTGGCAAACAGAAAGATGTTCACCTGCGACAACATGCCGAGCATCCAAAAATAGGAACTGCCGGCGGCGACCAAAAACAACGGACGGCTGGCATACAACGACGACATGTCGCGAATCGTCTGTTCGGCGGGATTCCATGGAAATCGCCTCGTGGGATTGGCGCTCGGCACCCGTCCGATCCCAAAACTGCAAAGCCAACCGGCCAACGCCACACCCAGCAACGCCGCGGCCGACATCCACAGGCCGTTCTTGCCGATCGGACCGGTGTGGTCGTAGAGCACGCCGCCGGCGACCGAGCCCGTGATGATCGCCACCATCGAAACCATATTGATCAGCCCATTGGCCGAAGCGATCTTTTCCGATCGAACGATTTCGGGAATCGCGCCCAGCTTCGACGTGATGAACATCATGGCCTGACCGCCCAACAAGAACAGCACGACGAACATCAGATGGGCGTTTTCGAGCCAAATCGCGGCCAATCCCAGGCAAAGCACCGGCGCCTCGATCGCTTTGCAAACGATCATCACCGAACGTTTGCTGAACCGATCGGCGAAGAATCCGGCCGGAGCCGCGAACACCAGGAACGGCAAAATGAAACTCACGCCCCCCAACGACGCCGCCAGTTCTTCCGAGTGGAGCAACTTCGCCCCGATCGGCACGACCAGCCAGCGAAACATATTGTCATTGAGCGACACGAAGAACTGCGTGGCCACCAGCGCCAAAAACCGACGCGAAAACAGCCCGTCCCGCGAGTCTTCTTGATTGGCGACGGAATCGTTCATCCTTGCAATCTCCCACCATCTCGGGCGAAAAAGCCCGCAAAATACAACACAGGAACGACGAAAAATATATTCACGAAGCCCGTCCCTCTCCGATCACCCTGCTGTTTTCATCGGTCCTAAAATTTCCAAATCACGTCGAGCGTGTAATCAAGTTCCTTCATCGGTTCCGCGGTGGAAGTCCTGGTCGACCGCTCTTGCAACCCGGTCCGAAGACTCAGGTTCTTCTCCGGGTCGAGCAAAACCTCCCACGCGGCTTTCGTGCAAACCCGACTGCGGCCGAACTCCATCACATCGCGGCCGAATTCCATTTCGCCAAGAATCTTATTTCGGGCGTCCAGGCGACGCTCAAACTGCAATCCGAAAAGCACCTCCGGCACCCGGCTCGCATCGTCCGACGTCCCGACGGACTGAACGTACTCGGACGAAAGCGCCCCGGCGAACCGGCCGCGAAACACCGTGTTGTCGCTTTCCATCAACGGCTTCTTCCAGCCGACGCTCGATTTGCCGTTGAAATCCAACCCCGACCCGATGCCCTTCGATGGCTCACTCATCAAACCATCCATCGCGACAATCGCTTGTTTGTTCGAGTCGGCCTGCGCCAGATCGAACGTGTTGCTCCAAAGTCGATCGCTGTCGTGCAACACCAACGGAACGTCGGAAACCCGCGACGCTCGCGGAACCACCGGCGGCGGCAAAACCGTCGGCGGCGCAGCCTGCGGCTTTTGTTCCGCCACGACCGCTGGTGCCACCACCGGTTCGGCCGCGACCGGTTCTGCGGACGGCGGCTGCCAAGGCGCGGCCATCGGCGGCAACGGCTCCAACGGCGCCGGTGCACACGGCGGTTCGACCGGTTGCTGTCGGACCGCCGGCAATGCCGCCGCGCTCGGTGGCAACGATCGCACGGCGGTGGTTTTTCGGCCCTGAACATAGGCCAAGAAAACCCCGAGCGCTACTCCCGCGACCGCCAGCCATAATCGCTGTTTCAACACGTCGGGTCCACTGACTTGATAAAAAGTGGAAGATACGCGGACAGTATCAAAAATAGGGGCGTGCGACAAGAGGCGATTACACACCCAACAGAGGGGCTCTACGGCCCATTGCCACTAGATTTTCCGAGAAAATCGGGACCGTCGCCCAAAGCCGGCCGATCGGAAACCCAAGAATTTCGGGCGCCACAACAACGCGATTGCCGGCTTTCGAAACCGAAACGCCCCACAAAAGCGAGTCAGACCAACGACGCCTCGACGCACAACCGCATGGTTTGTTGCAACTGTTCAGGCAGAAACGGCTTGGCGATAAAGTCCTGGGCGCCCGAGCGAATGGCTTCGGAAATCCGCTTTGTTTGGCTCAGCGCGCTGATGACGACCACTTTGGCGTCCGGGTCGGTCCGAAGAATGGAACGCAAGGCGTCCATCCCGTTCGAGTCGGGCATGATGATGTCCAACGTGACGGCGTCCGGCCGAAGACGTTCGAACATTTCGACCGCCTCGCATCCATTCGACGCCTCGCCGACCACCTGCCAGTCATCGCTGACCAGCGTGTCGCGGACCATCTGACGCATCAGCTTCGAGTCGTCGACAATCAAAACCCGTCGATATGCCGTGTTGTTGGAGACCATGGTGAGATTCGCGTTGCGCCCCTTTTTCCTTGACTCAATAGAGAGAGTATAGGTTGGCTTTGCGTCCGGGGGGTAGCCGATGCGCAACGCAATCGTCGGAAATAGTCCTTCCCGACGCCCTCAAACCCGCACGATCCGCGACAACCGCGACAATCGATGCCACCGGGATCGGCATATCCGTTAGAAATAACCCTCGCGTGAAGCCCGACCGTATCAAAACTCGATACAACAGAAGCGCAATCCGGTAGGCGTGTTGCGTCAGGAGGAGGTCCGACGATGGACATTACGCGCAATCAATATTTCTTTGCGGGCCTGGCCTGTCTGCTGCTTGGGCTGCAATTTCGCATGGTCGACACGTTCGAGCTGACGCCCGAGTTCACGCAGTTTCTGGCCGAACGCACCGGCCACCCGCTGGCGTCGGTCAATGCGACGAGCCAGACATTGGCCCAATCGGACAAGCCGCTGGTGAAAAAGATGATCCGGCCGCCGGACTGGCTCGGCTGGTCGCTCATTTCGCTCGGCTCGGTGTTGATCCTGCACAGTTGGGCGATGAAAAAACCCGGCTCTTGATAGCCCCGGTCGCACCGCCGAATTTGGCTGACGCGATCAGCCCTTCGCGCCTTCGCGTCCCAACATCCAGGCCAAAATGCCCTTTTGAACGTGCATCCGATTCGCGGCCTGCTGGATGACGACGCTCTGCGGCCCGTCGATCACTTCGTCGGTCACTTCCTCGCCGCGTCGGGCGGGCAGGCAGTGCATGAAGAACGCCCCGCGCTGAGCGTGCGCCATCAACTCGGCGTTCACCTGGTACGCGGCAAACGCCTGACGTCGCGAGTCCCGCTCGGTCTCCTGGCCCATGCTCGCCCAAACGTCCGTATAGATGGCCACGGCGTCGCGGACCGCCTCGGCCGGATCGGTCGTCACGAACAGATCCAACTGGGGCGCTTGCTGCTTGATCCAGGCCAGTGATTTCTCGTCGAATTGGTATTTCTCGGGCGTGGCCATCGCCAATCGCAGGCCCAACTTGCCGCAGCCCACGGCGAGACTTCGGGCGACGTTGTTCGCATCGCCGATCCACGCCAAGGTATGCCCCGCCAGATTGCCGGCCAGCTCGCCGATGGTGTACAAGTCGGCCAACGCCTGGCACGGATGCCCGAAATCGGTCAGCCCGTTGATCACCGAGCAGGAGCAATACCGCGCCATGTCGACGGCCGTCTGATGTCGGTTGGCCCGAATCACGACGACGTCGGCGTATTCGCCCAAGACGCGGGCGAAATCGGCGACGCTTTCGCGGCGTCCGAAACCGGCGTCCGTTCCCAAAAACATCGAACTGCCGCCGAGATGCGCCATGCCGGCTTCAAAACTGACGCGCGTCCGCAACGAAGGCTTCTCAAACACCAAGGCCATCATGCGACCCGGCAAAAGCGGCTCGCGGAGACCCTGTTGGTACTTGTTCTTCAAGTCCTCCGTGATGGAAAAGATTCGTTCGATTTCCGCCGAAGTCAGATCGGCCAGCGTAAGCAAGTTTCGCATCGAATCACTCCCCAAATAAGGGACTAGCGGTCAGGGGCTAGGGGCTAGAAATTGCCAGTCAACGGTTCCACGCGGTTTTCTAGTCCCTAGAGCGCATCTCACAAACCTGTAGCGTGCCGATCGCTTTCGGAACTGTGGAATCACGACGCCGGCAACGCTACATGTTCGTGCGACACGCACTAATCTCTAGCCCCTACTTTTTTCAATCTCTCACATGATTTCCGGCTTGTTTCATCAACACGTCGGCCAAAATGTCGCAACCCTCGTTGGCTTGCTGTTCGGTCAGATTCAGCGCCGGCAACAGACGAATCACGGTCGAGTGCGTGCAGTTGATCAACAGCCGCCGATCCAGACACGCCTTGACGATCGGCGCGCCCTCGATCGAAAGCTCCAGCCCGACCATCACGCCGCGGACCCGCACGTCGCGGACCACGCCGCACTGCTGCCGAAGTTGTTCGAGCCGCTGGCGAAACACTTCGCCAATGCGCCGGGCGTTTTCCAACAGGTGATCCCGCTCGACCGACTCGATGAAGGCCAGACCGGCCCGCGCCGCGATCGGATTGCCGCCGAACGTGCAAGCGTGCATTCCCGGCCGCAGGCTTTTGGCGATGTCCGGCGTCGTCAACATCGCTCCGCCGGCCAATCCGCCGCAGATGGCCTTCGACAGCGTCATCACGTCGGGCGTCACGCCAAACCCTTGATAGGCGAACCAATGGCCGGTCCGACCGCATCCGGCCTGCACTTCGTCGAAGATCAGCAGCAGCTCATGCTCGTCGGCCAACTGACGCAGTCCGGCCAAGAAACCCTCGGGCGGAACCCGCACGCCGCCTTCGCCCTGAATCGGCTCGATCATCAGGGCCGCCGTCTCGTCGTCGATCAAACGCGACACCGCGTCCAAATCGCCGAACGGGGCGTAGACGAATCCGGCCATCAACGGACCGAGCCCCTCGTGATATTTCGGCTGGGCCGTGGCCGAGGTGGACCCGAGCGTCCGACCGTGAAAACCGCCCTCAAACGTGATGATTTTGTAGCGTTGCTTGGGCGTGTGCAGCCGAGCCAGCTTGATGGCCGCCTCGTTCGCCTCGGTGCCCGAGTTGCAGAAAAACGCCTGGCCGCCGAAACTTCGCTTCGACAGCGCCTCGGCCCAGCGACCTTGCAACTCCATGTGCCAGGTGTTCGGCACGTGAATCAACTTGCCCAACTGATCGCGGACCGCTTCGATCAGCGCGGGCGGACAATGCCCCAGCAGATTGCACCCCCAACCGTTGAACAGGTCGAGATAACGATTGCCTTCCGCGTCCCAAATATAGGAACCTTCGCCATGCGTCAATGCGACGGGATAGCGATTGTAGTTCGGAATGACGTACTTCTGGAACAGATCAAGCGTTTCTTCACTGCTGGCAAAACTCACCGGCCCGTCTCCCCAAGATAATATAAATGGCTAATCTCTGACGATTTGCGTTCCAACGCCCTTGCTAGTATACACCTCCAACAGCAAGGAATGGCGAATTCGCCCGTCGATGATGTGGATTTTGTGGACGCCGCGCTGCAACGTCTCCAAACAGGCTTGCACTTTGGGAATCATGCCCGAGTCGATCGAACCGTCCGCGATCAATCGATGGGCCTCGGCGGCCGTCAACGAATTGATCAACGTGTCGGGATCGCTCTTGTCGCGGCGGACGCCGTTGACGTCGCTCAGATACACGAGTTTTTCGGCTTCCATCGCCTGGGCCACCGCCGTGGCGGCCGTGTCGGCGTTGACGTTCAACTTCTGGCCGTCTTTGGTCATGCACATCGACGGAATGACCGGCACGACGCCCGACTGACAAAGCTCGTCGATCGCGGCCCGATTCACCTCGGTCACCGTGCCGACGTAGCCAAGATCAATCGAACGGCCGTTTTCGTCGGGCAGTTGCATGCGCTCGCCGAACAAGACGTTTTGCGTGCGGAAGTTCAGCGGCTTGGCCTGTCCGCCCAACTCTTCAATGCGATGGGCCAGATGCTCGTTCACTTCGCCGGCCAACACCTTCTCGACGATGTCCAACGTGGCGGCGTCCGTATAACGGCGTCCCTGGACGAATTTCGGCTGCAACCCCGCCTGAGCCATCGCACGGCTGATCGCGGCGCCGCCGCCGTGGACCACCACCGGCCGCATGCCGACGGTCTCCATGAAGGCGATGTCCAACAAGAGGTGGATCATCGCCCGATCGTTCTCCATGACGCTGCCGCCCAGCTTGATGACCGTCACCTTGCCGCGAAATTGGCGAATCCACTGCAAGGCTTCGATTAATACGTCGGCCTTTTGTATCGCTTCTTCCAAGGGAGTGCTCCCGCGATGGTTGCAGGCGGCTCTTCCTGCCAAAGGGGGCCCGCAAAAGCAACGCTCCCCGGTATAGGCCTACCTGTACCGGGGAAACCCCACATTTTACCGTCGCCCCCCACGGTGTCAACGGGGTCTCACCACAAACCGAACCACCCATCAGGGCGAACCACGCGACGCCAACACCCTCGGCCACGGAATCACGTCCGACAGGCGTCAATCAGTCGTTCAGCCCCTTGCGTCAACAGCAATTCCGCCACACGACGCCCCAGCCCGACCGCCAAGGCCATCGACTCACCCGTCAACTGGCCATAGCCACCACCCCCACAACCAAGTGGGCACGCCACACTCTCCTCGGCTTCGAGCCAGTCCACGCCGTCGCGGCCGACCACGCGGCCGACCAGCGTCAACCGCCCGTCGTCGCTGCTTTGCGCGAATCCGGCGATCGGGGCCAGACAGCCGCCGTGCAGGGACGCCAACACCGCGCGTTCGGCCAACACGGCCAAGTGACTCGGCGGATGATTCAACGCCGCAACCGCCCGACGCGTCGCCGCATCCGCCGTGCGCGTCTCCAACCCCAACGCCCCCTGCCCGACCGCCGGCAAAACGACGTCATACGAAAACGTCTGCACGATGTGCCGCTCCAGCCCGAGGCGCCGCAGCCCGGCTTCGGCCAACACGAGCGCGTCGAACTCGCCCCGCGTCCACTTGTCGAGCCGCGTCTCCACATTGCCTCGGACATCGCACATTTCGAAGTCCGGCCGAACGTGGAGCAATTGAGCCCGGCGCCGGAGACTTCCGGTTCCGATCCTTGCGCCCTCGGGCAGCGATTCCAACGTAACGTCGCGGGACGCGACCAACACGTCGCGGGGCGAAGCCCTTTCGGGCACGGCCGCCAAACAGAGGTCCGCCGTCTCGGGCCGCGTCGGCAAATCTTTCAAGCTGTGCACGGCCAAGTCGATCCGGCCGTCCAACAACGCCTGTTGAATTTCTTTGGTAAAAACCCCTTCGCCGCCGAGCGCCGCAATGGCCGCCGTGCGACGATCGCCGCGCGTCGTGATGGGCGTCAAAACCACGTCGACGCCTTGCTCGCGCAACCGCGACGCCACCCACTCGGCCTGCCATCGGGCCAACGCACTGGCGCGAGTTCCTAAGTGAAGCATTTTTTTAGTGGAGAGTGGGGAGTGGAGAGTAAAAAGCGGTGGGCGTTCATGGCGTTTCCTCGCCGCTCTCTCCGCTTTCTTTCGCCAACGCGGGCACGACGACGCCGCAACTGACGATGAACTGGCAGGCCTGATCGAACGTGATGTCCAGATCGATGCACTCGCTTTTGCGCACCATGATCGTGCAGCCGGTCACGGGAACGGGCGAATACGGAATCAGCACGGTCAACAGCGGATCGCCGGCGGCCTCATGCACGGCGGGCATGCCCTCGCCGGTGACAAAACCCATCGACCAAACGCCCTTCCGCGGATGTTCGACGGCCACGACCCGCGTCACGCGAATCTCCCGCTTGTCGAATAGAAAATCGGTCACCTGCTTCACGGCCGAATAGATGGCTCGCACGCCGGGCAGTCGCAGCACGATGCGTTCAAACAGGTTGCCCAAGATGCCGCCCAGGCCCGCCGCCATAAACTTGCCCAGGAAATACAAAAACAAAATAAAGACGGCCAGAAAGAACGGGATCGCGTAAAACGGCCGCAGATAGGTCAGATCGACATAGCGTTCGTAGTACTCCCGGCCCGTCGTCGGCAACGTCCCTTCCGGATGCATTTGCACGCGATCGTAAACTCTCTCCGGGATGAACTCGCCGTTGGGCAACGCGTGGTACACCCGCCCCCCGTCGACCGTGGTTTTGCCGTTCGGCGTCGATGGAGTCAAATCGGCCCGAATATCGGACAGATAAAACACCAAGCCCTCGCGAGCCCAGCCCGTCACCGGTTCGAGAAAATAGCTTCGGGTCGTGTTGACGGCCCACACGATGATCAACACCGTCAGGAGCGGCGGACAAAGAACCGCCAACCCGCGCAACAAAGCCCCACGAAACGGCCGCGCGACCGGATCTCGAACGATCGACTTGGACAGGTTCGTTCCCATAGCCGGTATTGTGGTCTTTTCCAAAAGAAAGACAAGAGGAAAAACAGCGAAGCGGGAGGAAGGCGAAGGGCGGCCCCAAAACCCGTTCTTCCGCCCCTCACCCATGCGCTCTTGCAATCACGGCCACCATGACCGCGGTCGCTCCGGCTTGCTTCAAAACCTTTGCAGCCTCGCTGCACGTCGCCCCGGTGGTCAACACGTCGTCGACCAGCAACACCCGGCCCCCGTGGATCGCCTCCGGACCTCGGACCCGAAACGCATCGCGCACGTTTTGAAACCGGCGAGACCGCGGCAAATGGTGTTGCGGCAACGTTCTTCGACACTGGACCAACACGTCCTTTCGCACCGGAACGCCCAGCGATTTTCCCAACACGTCGGCCAACACGTCCGGATTGTTGACCCCGCGTCGAATCCGTCGCGTCCAAAACATCGGAATCGGCACGATTAGATCGGCACGACATCCGCGCAATTGCTCGCCGCGGCGTTGGACCAGCAACCGCCCCAAGGCGATCGAAACCGCCTGTTGCGAGGGGCGTTTCATCCGGAGAATCAATGCGTCGAGCCCTTCATGATAAACGCCCAACGGAACGGCGGCGTCGAACCGCAACGTCAACCGCCGACACGACGGACATTGCCACGAACCGATTGGCTCCGGAGCCCTTCCCCCACAACGTCGACAACCGTTCCAGACCGTCGGAGCCAGCCGATCCGCACACGGTCCGCACAACCACCGGCCGAGACTGTCGCACAGTTGTCCCTCGCAATGAATGCACCTTGGCGGAAAAAGCAAATCGCCGCCGCCGACGATCAGCCGGGCCGCATGTTGCCGAAGACGATCCACCCAAGAAAACATGCTGGCATGATACCACCGCCCCGTGCGAATTCAACCGGGGGAGTCGCAAAAACGCCTTGACCAAACCTGCCTAATTGCCCTATGCTGCCGACTATGCATATTATCGACCGTTACCTGCTGCGCCAGTTCGTGCAGACATTTCTCATTTGCCTGTTGAGTCTGACGGGCTTGTGGATCGTCTTCGACGTCTTCACGAACCTGAACGATTTCATCCGTTCCGGTCGGCAAACCGGCGGCGTCCTGTCGTTCATCATCAGCTATTATTCGCACTACTGGCTGCTGGTGTTCGATCTTGCCGGCGGCACCCTGGCCATGGTCTCCGCGATGTTCACGATCTCGTGGATTCAGCGCAACAACGAAATGACGGCGCTGATGGCGGCCGGCGTCTCACACCTGCGCGTGCTGAAACCGATCATTCTGGCCGTCGCCGTCACGTCGCTGATGATGGCGGTCAACCGCGAACTGCTGCTGCCCCGCTATCGCGCCGATTTGTCGCGTCGCCCGCAAGACCCGCTGGGCGATAAACCCCAATCGTTCAAAACTCCGCGCCGCGATAATTTTTCCGACGTGGAAATGAGCGGCAAATGCACCTACGCCGGCCAACAACGCATCGGAGAACCCAGCTTTCTGCTGCGATCGTCGGCCCTCGGCGAATACGGCAACCAATTGACCGCCGACAATGCGTATTACCAGCCCCCGACGGGCGACCGGCCGGGCGGCTATCTGTTCGTCAACGTTCGGGAGCCGAAAAACCTCGACAGTCGAGCGTCGCTGCCCCGCGAAAAATCGCCGATTCTGATTACGCCCCGCGACGCGCCCGGCTGGCTGAAACCCAACCAATGCTTTCTCGTCAGCGGCATCACGTTCAGCCACCTCGTCGGCAACCTCACGTACAAACAGCTTTCCTCGACGCTCCAGTTGATCGCCGATTTGCACAATCCCAGCCTGGGATTCGGCGCCGACGTCCGCGTGGCCATCCACGCCCGAATCGTGCAGCCGCTCTTGGACATCACCTTGTTGTTTCTCAGCCTGCCGATGGTCGTGATGCGTGAAAGCCGCAAGGTGTTTTGGGCCATCGGGCTGTGCATGCTCGTCACGGTTTTGTTCACGGTCGTCGTGATGACCTTTCGACACCTCGGCGAAATCGTGCTGATCAATCCGGCGCTGGCCGCCTGGATCCCGTTGATGATTTTCGTGCCGCTGGCCGTCTGGATGACGGAATCTTTGTGGGAGTAAATGCGTCGAACAAAATGAAGGATTTTCCACGACCTTGCATCGCTGGCGACCGCCCGACCGTCCGGACCTAGTTTGAGACTGCCAACTTTTTTCAAGGAGCGAATGATGAATCGTATCGTTGTTGTTTCCGCCATGCTGATCGTCTTGGCTGCGTCGACCATCGTCTCGGCACAGACCAAGCCCAACAACCGCGGCGCCGGCAGCCCCGGACTGGACACAAACCTGCTGCAAATGGATCAGGTGCAGAAAGAACTGCAACTGACCGACGAACAACGCGCCAAGCTGCTGATGGTCGGCATGCAGATGCTCCAAAGCGGCAAACGCGGCAACCTCGAAAAGCAGGTCTCCGCAATCCTCAAGCCCGAACAACGTCAACGGCTGAAGGAAATTCGCATGCAACTCGACGGCGTCAACGCCATGCTGAGCCCGAAAGTCAGCAAAGAACTAAACCTCAGCGCCGACCAGCTCGCCAAACTTCGAGCGATTCAGACCGTGGCTCGTCCCGCACAAGCCGAGAAAAACGCCTCGCCCGAGCAACGCTATCTGAAAGTCATTGCAATGCGCAAGGAAGCGACCACCCAAGCCCTCAAGATATTGACGCCCGAACAACGCGCTCAATTTGAAAAAATGCAGGGCAAAAAGGTCGAGTTCGACCTGCCGGCCTCGAGCGTCTCGAAGCCCAAGGCCCAATAACCCCCCTGTGCTGTGTTAAAGTTATCCCATCTTAACATGCGAAAAAACCACGGCAAAACAGCTTCCGTGCTGTCAGTCCGCATGGTATAATTCCCCTTGAATGAGGTGGCGCTGTTCGGGGTGTCGTTCCTTCCGAAAACTCCGGA